>DATFHC010000035.1:0-11126 GCA_035248765.1 Gaiellaceae bacterium | reverse complement strand
CCAACCGCGTCGTCTCGCGCGACCGCCTGGTCGCCGAGCTCTTCCCGGAGCAGAGCGTGAACTCGGCGGACCATGCGCTCCGCAACCACGTCTCGCGACTGCGCCGGGTGTTCGCTCCTGTGGGGAGCGACGAGCCGCGAGTTGCGGCCAGGTCGCCGGGTTATCTGCTCCGCGTAGAACCGGGGGAGCTCGATCTCGAGCGCTTCGAGCAATTGGTCGCCGAGGGACATGAGGCACTCGGCGCGGGGCACACGGTGGCAGCGGCGGCGTTGCTCCGATCAGCAGAGCAGCTCTGGGAAGGTCGTCCGTTCGCCGACCTGGAGTTCGAGCCGTTCGGCCGCCTCGAGGTCGAGCGCCTCGAGGAGCTTCGGCTTGCGGCGGTCGAGGAACGGATCGACGCGGAGCTCGCGCTGGGCCGTCAGCTCGCACTCGTTCCCGAGCTCGAGACCCTCGCCGCCGAGCATCCGTACCGGGAGCATTTCCGCGCCCAGCTGATGCTCGCGCTCTACCAGTCGGGACGCCAGGCGGAAGGGCTCGCCGTGTTCCAGCAGACCCGCACACTCCTCAGCGACGAGCTGGGGCTCGAGCCCGGCACGGAACTGCAGGAGCTCCAACGCGCGATCCTCGTCCAGGACGCCGCGCTAAGTCCGGCTGCCGTCGACGACGGGCACGGACCGGCGGCCTTCCGTGACATCTGCCCCTTCAAGGGTCTCGCGCCGTTCGAGCCCGCAGATGCGGAGTTCTTCTTCGGCCGCGAGCGTCTCGTCGACGAGCTCCTCGGCCGGCTCGAAGAGGCTCCGTTCCTCGCTCTCGTCGGCGCGTCGGGTAGCGGCAAGTCCTCGCTCCTTCGGGCCGGCCTGCTGCCCGCGCTCGATCGCGACCACGTGCTCGTGCGTCCGGGTGACCCCCAACCGTTCGCCGGCACCGCGAGCGCCTTTGCCGTCGACCAGTTCGAAGAGCTGTTCGCGGCGGAGGTGGCCGAAGAGCAACGCGTCGAATTCGTGACCGCGCTCGTCGAGACGGCGTGGGATCCGGAACGCCGCGCGCTAGTCATCATCGCGCTGCGCGCGGACTTCTTCGTTCAGCTCGCGCGCTATCCGGAGCTCACCGACCTCGTCGGCCCGAATCACGTGCTGCTCGGACCGATGAGTACGAGCGAGCTGCGCCGGACGATCGAAGGACCGTCCGAGCGGGTCGGGCTCGAGGTCGAGCCGGAGCTCGTCGACACGCTCGTCGACGACGTCGCGGGTGAGCTCGGCGCCCTACCGCTGCTTTCGACTGCTCTCGTCGACCTCTGGGAAGAACGCGACGGGAGGACGCTGACTCTCGCGGCATACGCGCGAAGCGGCGGCGTCCGTGGCGCCGTAGCGCGGCACGCAGAGGCGGCCTTCCGGTCGCTCGACGTCGAGGGCCAGAAGGTCGCGCGGCGGCTCCTACTCCGGCTCGTCGGCGGCGAGGAAGCGCTCACCCGCCGCCGGGCGAGTCGCGCCGAGCTCGATGCCGACGAGGACGAAGGCGTGTCCCATGTGCTCGCTGTGCTGACCGAGCGACGGCTGCTGGTCGCGGACGGGGACAGCGTCGAGCTGATTCACGAGGCTCTTCTGCAGCATTGGCCCAGACTCCGGAGTTGGCTCGAAGAGGACGCCCAGGGACGCTTGATGCACCTTCATCTGGCTCAGGCAGCGGCGGAGTGGGAAGCATCCGGTCGCGAGCACGGCGAGCTGTACCGCGGGGCACGCCTGGCGGCGACGGTCGAGTGGGCCGAGTCCGTAGGCGCCGGGACGCTGAACCGTCTCGAGGGCGAATTCCTCGACGAGAGCCGTCGCACGTCCGCTCGCGCGAACCGCCGGCTCCGGATGCTCCTCGCCGCAGCGCTCGTGCTGCTCGTCGGCGCACTGGCTGCGGGCGGCGTCGCGCTGGCAGCGCGGAGCTCGGCGGATCGCCAGGCGACTTCCGCCAGCGCAGAAAGGCTCGGCGCGCAGGCGCAGATCCAGCCGCCGCTCGACCTGTCTCTGCTGCTCGCGCGGGAGGCGGTCAACCTCGATGACACGCTTGCGACCCGCGGCTATCTGCTCGCGGCGCTCCTGCGCGCGCCGGCTGCGATCGCGATCGCGCACGAGGGAGGTGGCAGCGTGTACGACGAGGCACTCAGCCCTGACGGCCGAACGCTCGCCGTCCGCGGTGACGACGGCGACATCGTCCTCTTCGACGCGCGCACGATGAACCGCAGCGGCGGCGTGCCGCTCGGGGACAACCAGATCTCGTTCTTCGGGATCCCGGGTCCGCGCCACGCGCTCGCGTACAGCCCGGACGGAAAAACGCTCGCGGTCGGAAGCACCGATGGCCACAACGCCGTCGTCGAGCTCGTGCCGCGCGGTGCCTCGTCGGCGCGGGTCACGGTGTCCTCGCCGAACGCGACGGTTCCCGACCTCACGTTCTCGCCGGACGGGCGGACGCTCGCCACGGGCGAGATGCGATCGGGAGCCGAGAACCCGAGGCGCGAGATCATCGTCCTCCGGAATGCACGAACCGGAGCTGCCGAGCGCTCTTCGCCTCCGATCGTGAGCGGCCGGCTGGTGGGCTACACCTCTGACGGCCGGTATCTGCTCGTCACGACCGGCGACCGCACGTCGGAACTTCTCGACGCGCGCACGCTCGAGCGGGTCAAGAGGTTCAGGCTCGGAGAGCCAGCGGCGCTCGCGCCGCACGCCTCGCTCGCCGCCTTCGGCCACACCGACGGCAGCGTCACCTTCCTCGACCTGGCGACTGGGCAGGAGACGACCCCGCCGGACCGGACAGGCAGCAACGTCGATTCGCTGACCTTCAGCGCCGACGGAAAGACACTCGCCACGGGTGACGACGACGGTTCGATAGGGATCTGGGACGTCCACGCCGGAGCGCTCAGCGACGTCTACAGGGGCCACACGGCAGAGGCCAACGCGGTGACGTTCAGTCCCGACGGTCAGACGCTCTACTCGGGCAGCTACGACGGCAGCGTGATCGCGTGGGACGTCTCGGGCGCGCGCCGGCTCGGACGGCCCTTCCCCATCGCTCCCAACTCCGACGACTCCTCATTCCAGTCGGACCTGAGCCGGGACGGGTCGAGGTTCGCCACCTCGCCGGGGCCGAACGAGGTCGAGCTGTGGAGCTCCGCGACCCGCACCGTCGTCCGCCGTCTCCACGCACCGATCGGGGACACGCATGGGATGCGCTTCAACTCGGACGGCACGCTCCTCGGGGTCGCCGGCGACAAGCACGCTGCCATCTGGAACGTGCGTACCAGGAAGGTCGTGCAGCTGCTGTCGGTCGGCAGCGGGCTCACCGCAGGCAGCAATGCAGTCGCGTTCAGCCCCGGCAGCCGGGTGGTCGCGGTCGCCGACTCGGACGCCATCAGGCTCTACGACCTGAGAACCAGCCATCTGGTGAGCGAGTTGCGGGGGCCGGACGGCACGCCGCAGGACCTCGATTTCAGTCCGGACGGAACGCTGCTCGCGTCGGCGACGCTGAGTGGAGTCGCAGACCTGTGGAACGCCACGACTGGCGATTTCCTGGCGAGCCTGCCCAACGGATCGAGCGGGACATACGACTCCACCGTGAGGTTCTCGCCGGACGGCAGGACGCTCGCCGTCGGCGATACCGCGGGCAACGTCGAGATCTGGGACGTCGCGAAGCGCCGGCTGGTCGGCGGCCCGCTGGCAGGTCAAAACGTCTCCGTCGACAACGTCGAATTCGACCCGAGCGGCCGGATGCTGGTCACGATGAGCAGTGACGGCAGCCTCCGGCTCTGGGACGTCGCCACCCAGAAGCTGATCGGCGCTCCGATCCCGGTGTCGACGGGCGACGGCACCGCCGCGTTCTTCCCGGACGGCACGCACGTTCTCGGCGACTTCGGCTCCACTGGTGTCGTCTGGAACATCGACCCCGCCGCCTGGGAGGCGCACGCCTGCCTCACCGCGCACCGCGAGCTCACGCGACAGGAGTGGAAGGACTTTCTCGGGCAGCGGCGGTACCGCCCCGTCTGCGAGGCGACGCACTGAAGATCCCGTTACACGACTAGCCGGCCGGCAGCCGGTGCCTGAGCTCTCCTCGGGAGCGGACTCCGAGCTTGGCGTACACGTGCGACAGATGCTTCTCGACGGTGTGCACCGTGACGTAGAGCTTGGCGGCGATCGTCTTGTTCGAGTGGCCACCTGCGGCGAGCTCGGCGACCTGCCTCTCCATGCTCGTCAGGGCGCCCTCCGGCACCGGTCGTCGGCCGCCGACGCGCGCAAGCTCTGCACGTGTGTCGTCGACCCATCCGGCCGCGCCGAGCCGCTCGAAGATCGCTGCCGCATGCTCGAGGGACGCGCGCGCCCCTGCCCATTTCCTCCGCCGACGCCGCAGGCGGCCGAGGATGAGCAGTGAGCGTGCGGAGTCGAAGTGAAGACCGAGCCGCTCGTACTCGTCGGCCGCCTGGGTGAGATCGCTCTCTGCGCCCGTCGCCTCCCCGGGGCCGCCGAGGTGAACGAGAGCACGGCAGCGCTTCGTCCCCGCAAGCGCCCACGGATGGTCCTGCTCTTCCGCCAGCTGGGAGAGCTTCTCCGTCACGGCGCGCGCTGCCTCAAGCTCGCCGAGCTCCACGAGCGTTTCGACGAGATCCGGCGCAACGGGCATCACGCCCGGATCGCGGATTCCCTCGCGCTGCCCGTGCTCCCACAGGGGACGCAGCTCGCCGGCGGCGGCGGTCGGGTCGCGCGCCAGCAGGGCTGCAAGGCCAGCGGCGCGACGCGCCTCAGTCTCCTCGCGGAAGTTCTCGATCGATTTCGCGGCAGCTATCGCTCGTTCCGCCCAGAGCTTTGCCTCGTCGGGCCGGCCGCGGATCGCTTCGAGCAGCGCGCGACATCTCGCGGGACCGACCACCCGCTCGTGTGGGTCGTCCGGATGCGTCCATTCGTCCCACTCCTCGAGATGCCGTTCCGCCGCGCGCACGTCCCCTGCGCGTAACTCGATCTCGCAGAGCTGGCGGTGCATGATGCTCGCCGAGATTGCCTCCCCTCGCTCGGCGGCCACCCCACGCAGATGCTCGAACACCGCGCGGCTCTCGTCGATCGACCCGCGCACCATCAGCCGGATGCCCGCGGGCCGGCCGATCTCGCTCTCGTACAGGCTCGTCGCAGCGGCCGGCAGGCCGACCCCGAGGCAGTCGAACGGCCGGCCACGCATGACGTTGATCCAGGCCGAGGCGTGAAGGGCGCGGTGTTGCGTCTCGATGCCGGCCGACCGGGCGAGCTCGAGCGCCTCCTGGGCCCACGCCTCTGCCTGACCGAGCCGCTCGTAGCGGACGATTCCGTGGATCAACGCCTTCATCCCGAGACCCGTGGATCGCAGCTCGGGGTCGTCACCGCACTCGGCCAGCGCTCGATCGACATACGCCTCCATCTCCGACAGGCGCTCGCCGGAGTCACTCAAGAGCAAGAGCGTTCGAGCCCGGGCGGTTCCGGAGGGCAGGTCGGGAAGCCTTGCTTCGAGGAGCTCGCGTACGCGATCTTGCTCGCCCGCGACCTTGAGATAGCGGACGAGCCCGAGCAGTCGTTCCTCGTGCCGGGTCGAGGTGCCGGGCGTGAGCCTCAGCGCCTGCTCTGCCAGCTCGATCGCGTCGTGAGCGCCGCCACGCGAGATTGCCTGCGCAGCAGCGGCGTCGAGGCGTTCGGCGAGCGCGGCGTCCGGATTCGTCGCCGCCAGCGCTAGATGCCGCGCGCGCAATGCTTCGTTGTCGACCGTTTCGGCCAGCTCGAGATGAAGGCCGGCCCGCTCCTCGGCACTCGACGAGCGTCTCACCGCGGCAGCGAGCAGAGGGTGAAACGGCCTCACACGGCTTCCGTCGACCACCAGCAAGCCGTCCCTGACAGCGTCTTCGAGCTCGAGGGGCCCGACGAGGGTTGCGACCTGGAGCCGGGTCAGACCACCGCTTACCGAAAGCGCCAGCAGCGCACGCCGAGCGGACGCCGGAAGCGCGGCGACTCGATGGCTGAAGACGTTGTCGACGAGGTCCGGTAGCGGCAGCTCTTCCCCCACGTCCGGCAGCCCGCGTTCCACCAGCATCCTGCCGAGCTCGAGCGCGACCAGCGGGCTTCCCTGGGAGAGGTCGAACAGGCGGAGCAGCACTCGGCGCGGTGGACTCAACTCCAGGCGATCCGAGAGGAGGGAGCGGATCGCGCCCAGGCTCAGCGCACCCAGCTCGACTCTTTCGAGACCCTCTGAGCCAAACGCAGACTCGACCGGCGAATCGGTGCCCGAGCGACAGGTGAACAGGAACCGGATCGCCCGCCCGCGCACCCGCCGCGCCGCAAACGCGAGCGCATCCTGGGACGCCCGGTCCAGCCAGGGCACGTCGTCGATCGCGACGACGACCGGCTCGCTCTCGGACAAGCGGCGAAGGACGCGGGTGAAACCGGCCGCGACGGCATGTGGCTCCGGCGGCGCGGCCCCAGGTTCCGCCCGCAGCAGCGCGACCTCGAGCGCGTGAAGCTGCGGTGGAGGAATGTCGCCGAACTCCGCGACGCCGACGTCCTCCAGCAGGTCTGCGAGCGCAACGAACGACAGTTGTAGCTCGGGCTCCGTGGGGCGCGCCACCAGCACCCTTGCGCCGTTCTCGGCGGCCCCGGCCACCCCGGCCTCCCACACCGTCGTCTTCCCGATCCCGGGCTCGCCGATAAGCGTGAGGCCGCGCTCGGATCCACCCCGAGCGACGAAGTTTGCGACGCGGGCGAGCTCGGCCTCGCGTCCGACAACCCCCGGGTGACTCACCGTCGATTCGCTCACGTGCGCGCATTCTCGAACGCTGCAACGCGCGCCACAAGCGTCCTCCGGCGCAGACAAACATTCCGGGTTTCCGGTATTTCGCGAAGAGGGCGGCGCTCGTACGGTCGCTGCCATGGCGGAGTTCCTCGGCGAGCTGTATGTCTCCCGCGAGAGCGGCGAGGCTGTCGAGCAAGGCGAGGACCGCGTACGGGAGGCGGCCGCTCAGCTGACCCGAGAGGGCGAGCACATCCGCTTCCTTCGCACGATCTTCGTGCCTGAGGACGAAACGTGCTTCTACCTCTTCGAAGCCGGGTCCGCAGGCGCCGTTCGAGAGGTCGGGGCGCGGGCAGCGCTCCCATTCGATCGCGTTTGCGGGTCGTGGCGTCGCCCGGACGCGACAGGCGCTCAATGAGGGAGGTACCAGATGTCCAGTAGGAAGAAGCGGCCATTCGCCGCAGCCGTCTCGGTCGCCGGGGCGACCGCAGTTCTGCTCCTCGGGGCCGTGCCGGCAGCGATCGCGAGCAAACCGCCGCCGAGGCCGGTAGTCCTGGCGATGAACTCGTGCAAGAGCTTGGGCGGGACGTGGACGAAGAGCTCGAGCACGTGCACGATCTCGACGACCGTAAGCCTGACCACGAGCCTGTCGATCCCAAGCGGGACCACGCTGCTGATCGGCAGCTCGGGATTTCTCACGGTTGCCAAGAATGTGACCTTGAGCAACGCGGGCACGGTTTCGAACCAGGGCCATGTCGAGATCGCCGGCACGATCGCCAATAGCTCGACCGTCACCAATGGCGCGGGCGCACCCTTCGTCGTCGAGGCGACCGGCACGCTCACGAACGCGCCGGGCGGCACCATCGCCAACAATGGCAGCCTCGAGAGCACGGGCACGTGGACGAACGCCTCCGGGGACGTGATCAACAACAACGCAGGTGCCGTTCTCTACAACGGCGGCACATTCACAAACGACGGCAGCGTCGACAGCCACGGTCAGATCCACAACGGCGGCACGCTTGCCAACAACTCGGGCGCCACGATCACCATCCGCTCCGGCGGCGGCCTGCTTGTGGACTTTTCGACCGGCACCATCACCAACCGCGGCACGATCGACAGCTTCGGAACGGTCTCGAACGACAACGGGGCCACGCTCGACAACTACGGCACGCTGACCGAGGAAGCGAATGCCCCCGCCCTGGGCAACTCCGGCAGTGTGCTCAACGAAGCCAGCGGCACGATTGCCAACGCCACTCTGTTCAGCAACGCGGGCACAGGCGTACTGACCAACAGCGGCACGTTCAGCAACAACTCGGGCGGCAGCCTCGCCAACGGGGCAACCGTCACCAACAACGCAGGAGCGACGATCACGAACGCGGCTCTCCTCCGGAACGAGGATCCCGGAACCTTCGGCAACAACGGGACGATCACCAACAACTCGGGCGGCACTCTGCAAAACGACCAGGGGGCCACTCTCTCGAGCGCCGGCACGATCACGAACAACACCGGCGGAACCATCAACAACGCCGGCGAGATCGACAGCTCGGGCACCATCGGCAACTCCGGAACCCTGGGCAACAACATCCCGGCCAGCCTCATCAACAACACCGGCACGGTCATGAACGGGGGCACGCTGACGAACCATGGAACGTTCTCGAGCACGCTCGCCGCGGGCGCCTTCGTCACCAACACCGGCACGTTCGACAACTTCGGAACCGTCTCGAATGACGGGTCCTGCTCCACTCAGAACGGTTTCGTGTGCGGCTTTACAAGCCGCGGGACCATCACGAACGAGTCGGGCGCCAGCTTCAACACCAGCACGTACCTCGAGACCGAGAACACCTTCATCAACTCGGGTTCGGTGACCGAGACCTCGGGCGGTTTCTTCCTCAACCAATACAGCAATGCGCTCGCGTATCCGGGGCACCTCACCAACGACGGCACGATCACGGTCGGATTCGGCGCCAGCTTCTCCGGCAACAGCGTCAACGTCATCACGAACGGCTCCGACGCCACGATCACGGTCAACTCGGGCGGCAACTTCGGTGGCCCCGGCAACTTCTTCAACTCGGGCACGATCAACAACAACAGCGGCGGCTTCCTCGACTTCAGCGCCGCCGCCGACGTCATCAACCAGACCGGAGGGATCATCACGAGCTCGGGCTCGTTCGAGCTCGACGGCACTCTTGACAACTCGAACACGGTCACGATCAAGACGGGCGGCACCCTGACCATCACCCATGCCGCGGACTTCCACGGCACGATCAACAACGACGCGGGAGCGAGCATCGACAACTCGGGCTCGGTCGACAACTCCGGAGATGTCGAAAACTCGGGCACGATCACCGACGAGTGCGAGGCAACGTTCACCACCGAGGCAGTCGGCACCTACAACGGCAACGCGGTGGTGGCAAACGGTTGCCCAGGTGGCCAGTCGCAAATCGATTGCCAGTCGCAGGGCGGCACGTTCGCTCTTCTCGGCACGACCGGCCAGCTCTGGTCGTGCACGCACTGGTTCAACAACTCCCCGACAGCCGCACCCACGCTGCAGGCCGATTGCCTCGCGGACATTCTTGCCGCAGGCTTCTCGAAAGGCAGTTTCGGCCCGGTGACGTCCGACATCACGCAGGGCACGAGCTACTGCACGGAGACGGGCTAGCCGGCGAACCAAGCAGCTGCGGAATGCAGCTCGTGGGGCGGCGCGAAGCGCTGCCCCACGAGTTTTGCGTTGGCAGATCGTCGGGAACCCCGATTCAATGCGCGTCAGGGTCGACGACGGACGCCGGACGGCGCGGCCCAGGGGAAAACCGGCCGATCAGAGGAGGCAGCATGCAGCTCGATAAGCAGTTCGTCCTTGACGAGCTAAAGAAAGAAGGACAGAGCGAAAAAGTTCAACACGCCCTCAACGAGCTTCCGGAAAAGATCGATCACGAGCAGCATGCCGCGCTCTTGCAGAAGTTTGGTCTCGATCCCGGAAAGCTTGCCGAGAAGGCGGCCGAGCGCGGGATCGCGAGTCTCTAGTCCCTTCCTCCTGGTACCGCATGATTGAACGATGCCGGGGGCGGGACTTGAACCCGCACGGCCCGAGGGCCACCCGATTTTAAGTCGGGCGCGTCTGACCAGTTCCGCCACCCCGGCGGGGTGAGGGTACTCGCCGACTGACGCTCCGGTTACCCTGCGCCGCGATGACGCCCGCCGTGGTCAACATCACTCCGCGGATCCGGGACGGGATCTATGCCTTCTGTGGCCTCGGAGTCGCGGGTCAGGTGCTCATCGGACTGCTCTTGCTGGTGGGGTTGCTCGCGCTTCTCCGGGTTCGCGCTCCGCTCGACGGGATCCGCCGGTGGATCTGGGGCTACGAGCTGTGGGGTGGGTTCGTCATCGCTGCGATCGCCACCGGCGGCAGCCTCTTCTTCTCCGAGATCGCGGGCTTCCCGCCATGCGAGCTCTGCTGGTTCCAGCGGATCTGCATGTACCCGCTCTCGATCCTCCTGTTGATCATCGCGTGGCACGGGGACAACCGGGCCGCCCGCTACCTCCTGCCGCTACCGGTCGTCGGCGCGGGCGTCTCGATCTACCACATGCTGATCGGATACGGCGCGATCGCCGAGCCGAACGCGTGCTCCGTTTCCGCCCCGGGGGGCTGCGGCACCAATTGGATCCGCGCCTGGGATTTCGGCTACCTGCAGATCGAGACTCTGGCCCTCACCGGGTTCCTGCTTCTCATCGGATTCTTGGTCCTTGCAACCGCCGGGGAAGCCGACGAGACGGCTACCCTTCCGGCCGATGCCGAGCGGTAAGAAGGCCAGACAGCAGAGGCAGGCGGCCGCCGCGGCCGCCCAGCGGACACCTCCGCCCGTGCGCTCGAAGGGTGTCGGCGGAGCACGCGGTGCTCGTCAAGCGTCTCCGCGCACGCTCGCGATCGGCGGCGGCGTCGTGCTGGTCGTGGTGATCGCAATCGTTCTCGCAATCGTCCTCGGTAGCAGCAGCGGAAGCGGCGGGTCCGGCGGCAGCGTGCTGAAGGGCCTTCCGGCCACAGGCAGCGCCACCTGGGCCGGTGCCCTGGACGGCGCACCCGACGCGAACAATCTCTTCAAGGGCATCCCGCAGAAGGGGCTCGTCCTCGGTAGCCCATCGGCCCCCGTCGAGATGGAGATGTTCATCGACGTCCAGTGCCCGATCTGCCAGAACTTCGAAGTCAACTACCTGCCGGAGATCGTGCAGAAGTACATTCGGAAGGGCGGCGTGCAGCTGCACCTGCAACCGTGGGCCTTCCTCGGGGGCGCCGGCTCCCAGTCGTTCAGCGGCCGGCTCGGCCTCATCGCCGCGTCGTTCCAGAACAAGGGCTTCGA
>DATFHC010000034.1:0-10409 GCA_035248765.1 Gaiellaceae bacterium | reverse complement strand
TACGAAGCAGGAGGCGACGTCTACTTCAGCGTCTCGACCGACCCCGGCTATGGACGCCTCTCGCGGCAGAAGGTCGAGAACATGGAGCCCGAGGAGGAGAGCACGCTCAAGCGCGCTCCCCAGGATTTCGCGCTCTGGAAGGCGACCAAGCCGGGAGAGGACACGTCCTGGGATTCGCCGTGGGGGAAGGGTCGGCCAGGCTGGCACATCGAGTGCTCGGTCATGGCGGAGGACGCGTTCGGGCCGGTGTTCGAGATCCACGGCGGCGGCCTCGATCTCGTCTTCCCTCATCACGAGAACGAGCTCGCGCAGTCCCTCGCGCTGGGGCATGACTTCGCGCGAGTCTGGATGCACAACGGGCTGCTGACCCGCGGCGGCGAGAAGATGTCGAAGTCGCTCGGCAACGACATGACCATTCGCGGTGTCGTGGACGACTGGGGGAGAGAGGTCGCGCTGATGCTGCTGCTTTCGGGCCAATGGCGGAAGCCGCTCGACTTCAACCAGGGGACGCTCGAGCAGGCCCGCGCGCAGCTCGAGACGTTCCGGAACGTCTTCCGCTCGCCGAGCGAGCAGGTCGGAGACTGGGCCGAGCTCGAGGCGGCGCTCGACGACGACTTCAACACGCCGGAGGCGCTGGCAGCGATGCACGGCTGGCGCGACCACGAGCTCCTGCGGCGTGCGTTCGCGATCTTCGGGCTCGAGTCGATCGCCGAGCACGAGGAGGCACCGGCCGAGCTCGCCGAGCTCGCCGGCCGGCGGCGCGACGCGCGGGACGCGAAGGATTTCGCCGAGGCGGACCGCCTGCGAGACGAGATCGCGGCAGCAGGCTGGGAAGTACGCGACGTGGCCGAGCCTCCCGGCTTCCAGCTCGTGCCCCGCAAGTGACGCGCGATCTCGTCTACGGCCGCCGGCCGGTGCGTGAGGCCTTGCGCGGGCCACGAGAGGTTCTCGAGCTGTGGGCGAGCGAGCGGGCGGTTCGCAGCGAGGCTTGGCTGAGAGAGGTCGAGCGGCCACGGGTGCAGACGAAGCTCGAACGCGACCTGTCGGATGCAGCCGGGACGCGCGACCATCAGGGCGTCGTGGCCTGGTGCGAGCCCTTTCACTACGCCGACGCGTTCGAGCTCGTCGCCGGCGAGGCGCCGCTCCTCGCGTGCCTCGACCAGGTCAGCGACCCGCGGAACCTCGGCGCGGTGATCCGGAGCGCCGACGGAGCGGGTGCGACCGGCGTCGTGGTGCCCGCGCACGGCTCTGCACGGGTCACGGCCGCGGTCTGCCGGGCCTCCGCGGGCGCTGTGGAGCACCTGCCGGTCGCGGTGGTCCCGAATCTCGCCCGCTACCTCGCCGAGATCAAGAGCGGCGACGTGTGGATCGTGGGGGCTGCGGGCGAGTCCGGCACGCCGATGTGGGAGGCGGATCTCGCCGGTGGCATCGCGTTCGTCTTCGGTGCCGAGGGCAAAGGACTGCGACCGCTCGTGCGCCGCACCTGCGATCTCGAAGTCTCGATCCCACAACTCGGGCGGGTGGAGTCGCTCAACGTCAGCGTTGCCGCCGCGCTCCTCCTCTACGAAGCCCGCAGGCAGCGCGATGGCTGAGCAGATGCTCTACCTCTTCGACGGCTTCAACCTGCTGCATGCGGGCGGCTTCGCCTCTCCCGAGGAGCTGCGGGACCTGCTCGCGAGCTGGGTTGCCGCGCAGGGTGCTCGCGGTGTGCTCGTGTTCGACGGCCAGGGAACGAACGAGCGGCACGGCCCGCTCGAGGTGCGGTGGGCGAAGGACGCCGACGCCCTGCTCGAGCGGCTCGCGGCCGAGCATCGCAGCAGGGGAGAGGTCGCGATCGTCTCCTCGGACGCCGCGGTTCGCAGCACGGCCGGCATCGAGGTGCGGAAGATCGCGTCCCAGACCTTCCTCGGCGAGTTCACTCGGCCGAGCCAGCCGCCGACGCGCCGAGGCGACCTCCGCGATCGCCTCGACCCCGACACGCTCGCCCGTCTCGAGCGGTTACGTCGCGGCGAACGCTAGAAGTCGCTAGCGTCCTGGGTCCGGACCAAGCTGGGTCCATAGCAATTCGACTTGTAAAACCTTGGACCGCTTGCTATCTTCGCCTCGACCACAGGGTGAGACTTCTGCCCTCGAGACGCCGGGAGGCGCCATGGCTGCTCGCGCAGCGACCGCACGCTCGCCGCAAAAAGTTCAACGAGAGCTAGAGGATCTGCAACTCGTCCTCAAGGCTCGGAACGGTGACGGCGTCGCGATGGACGCCCTCATTCGGCGCTATACGGGCTTCGTGCGCCTCAAGGCGAGCTCGTACTTCCTTGCCGGTGGAGACAACGACGACCTCTTGCAGGAGGGGCTGATCGGCCTCTACAAGGCAGTCCGCGATTTCCGCACCGACAAGGAGACGTCGTTCCGCAGCTTCGCGGAGCTCTGCGTCACCCGGCAGATCATCACTGCGATCAAGACGGCGACGAGGTTCAAGCACGCGCCGCTGAACACGTACGTCTCGTTCAGCCACACCCCCGCCGGCCAGGACGGCGAGGGGGAGTGCACGCTCGGCGACGCGTTGCCGGGTCCCGCGGTGCACGAGCCGCCGCTCGTCGTGATCTCGACCGAGGAGCTGCAGAGCCTCGTCTTCAGCCTCGGCACGGGCCTTTCCCCGCTCGAGGCCGATGCACTTCGCCTCTACCTCGAGGGCTCGTCCTACGAGGACATGGCCGTGGAGCTCGGCTGCGACACCAAGACGATCGACAACGCGCTGCAGCGGGTCAAGCGAAAGATCCTCGCCCACCAGAAGGGCCGCGAAGTCCTGCAGTAAAGGGCGCTACGCTGGGCGCTGCGCCGGAGTAGCTCAGCTGGTAGAGCACCTGATTTGTAATCAGGTGGCCGTCGGTTCGAGTCCGACCTCCGGCTCCTCTCTTCTCATCGCCGTCTCCGATTCCGGCGAGGCGTGGGTGACGGCGACGATCGACGCGGCCGCCACGCCGAGCAGGCCGCCAAGGGCGTAGATCGCCCGAGGCGACAGTACGACCGCAACGAGGCCGCCGAGCAGGAGCGACAGACCCTGGGCGCCCCCGAAGACCGCACTGGCTGCGGCCGAGACCCGACCGCGCACGATGTCGGGAGTCCGCGACATGAGGAGGGTCGACAGGCAGGTTCCGGCGTACCCGTTCCCAATACCACCGAAGATGGAGAGGGGGACGAGAATCCAGACGACCGGCGCGATGGCGAACCCGGCCACCCCTGCGCAGGCGACGGCGGCCCCGGCGATCGTGGCGCGCACCCGCCCATGTTCGGTCCCGATGCGGCCCGTCCCGAGCGATCCCGCGACCATTCCGGCCATCCAGGAGGCCTCAGCGACGCCGTACCAGACGCCCCCGGCGTGGAGAGTCTCGCGGACGAGGTATACGAGGACGACGTCGACCATGCCGACCAGGAGGACGACGAGAGCCACACCGGCGAGGAGAGGTGCGAGCACCCGGTCTGCGCGGAGGAAGGCGAATCCACCCCGGACTGCGCTGGGCCTATCGCTGGGGTGACCCCGCTCGGGCACCCGGCGGGTGCGAACCAGGGCAGCGGCGACGGTCACGGCGACGAAGGTTGCTGCGTCGACGGTGATCGGCACGCCGGTGCCGAACGCCCCGGCCAGCAGCCCGCCGGCGGCTGGGGCGCCGATCAGGGCCATGACGTTGAGGGATTGCTGAGCCGAGATCGCCTCGGCCAGGTGCTCCTCGCCGACCAGTCGGGGGATGAGGGCCGACCAGGTGGCCCCGGTCACCGACGCGGCTCCGCCGAGCACGGCGACCAGCAGGACGATCGGCACGACTGAGTGGAGGAAGATGAGGGGGATCGTGGTCGCCACCTCCGCCAGGCCACCCCAAACCAGCAGTCGGCGCGAGTCATGAGTGTCCACTAGCCGCCCGATCGGGTTGGCGAGTAGCAGCTGCGGGACGACCCCGGCTCCCAGCAGCAGGGCCACGACGTAGGGGCGAGCACCGTCCCCCTGCAGGCGCAGGATCAGGGCGACGAGCGCCACCCCGTCCCCGAACGTCGACACCATGCGCCCCGCGAGAGCGACGGTCAGATCGCGGCGGCCCCGGACAACGTTAAGCACATATTGAACAGTATTTCCTTAACATCTCCGCGTCAAGGGCTATGGTTTTGCCTCGATGGCCGCTGATCGGACGCTGTATCTGCACGATCCCCGGCACATCCGGGCGCTCGCGCACCCCGCCCGAATGGCGATCATCGACGCGCTCGCGTCGGGGGACGAGCTGACGGCGACCGAGTGCGCGGAGCTCACCGGGTTAAGCCCCAGCGCGACGGCGTATCACCTGAAATTCCTGGAGCGCCACGGCTTCGCGGAGCCCGCAGCTGCCCGAAGCGACGGACGAGACAGGCCGTGGCGTGCGACCCGCCGGATGAGCGTCGAGCTCGACTCGTCCACACCGGCCGGGGCGGCGGCTACGGCAGCCGTTGCCGGCGCTTACCTCGATCGCAGCCGCGCGCTGGCCGAGGAGTTCATGGAGGGCGCGCACGAGGAACCGGAGGAGTGGCAGGAGGCCGCCACCCTGACCAATGCCGACCTCTGGCTGACCCTCGAGGAGACCCGACGGGTGACCGCGGGCCTCCGCGCCGTCCTCGAGCCCTTCCGGGACAGAGCAATCGCCGATCGCCCCGACGGCAGTCGCCGCGTGCGGGTCACGAACATGGTCGTGCCCCACCGAAAGCGGTGACCCACCGGCTGTGGGTCGTCAGGACGCGGGCGAGCGGCCGCGGGCTGCGGCGTCGACGAGCTTCGGCGGCGCGACCTCCGCGTAGGCGTCCTCGATGATCCCGGCGATCTCGTCGCGGTCGAAGCCGCGATCGAGCCTGATTCCGACCCAGCCCCGGTGGCCGACGTACGGCGGGAGGTAGAACCGGTCCGGATCGGCCTCGACGAGCGCCGTTTGCATCCCGGCAGGTGCCGCACAGATGAGCGCGAAGCAGCCGTCTCCGTGGTGGCTGTCCCACACCGTTGCGAAGGAGCGTTTGCCGCCCACGAAGTACGTCGGCTCGCCGTGCGAAGGACGCTCAGTCGTCTCGGGGAGCCCGAGGCAGATCTCGCGGACTGCGGCGAAGATCTGCTGCTTCGTCACGTCCGCATTCCGCTCGACTGCAGCAACGCCGCCAGCACGCGCGGCAGCTCGTCCGGCAGTCGAGCCTTGCGCACGTAATCGTCGGCGCCGGCCCGCCGGATCTCGAGCACGCGCTCCTCGTAGTCGTGGCCGCTCACGGCCACGATCGGCAGCTCCGGCGACGCAGCACGTAGGAGCTTCGTCGCCTCGACGCCGTCGAGCACGGGCATCTCGATGTCCATCACGACGGCGTCGGGAGAGAGCCGCTTCGCGAGCGTGACCGCGGCGCGGCCGTCACACGCTCGCCCGGCCACGGTGAAGCGGTCATCCTTCTCGAGCACGAGCGCGATGACGTCGAGGAACGACTCGTCGTCTTCGGCGACCAGGATCCCGAATGGACTTGCCATCGGCCAGTCGGGCTGGTTCCCGTCCTCCCAGACCCTGAATCGCTCGTCAGCCGAGCGCCCGCTCGAGATCGGCCCAGAGCGTGTCGGGATCCTCGAGGCCGACGCTCAGCCGCAACAAGCCCGGCGTCACCCGGTCTCCCTCCCAGCGCCGGCGGCTCTCGATGAGGCTGGTCACGCCACCGAGCGAGGTCGCGTTGACGATCACGCTGGTCGACGTCTCGACCCTCCGCGCGGTCTCGGCGTCTGCGACGTCGAAGGAGAGAAGACCACCCAGGCCCGGGTACCGAACGGTCTCCACCGCGCGATGTTCCCGCAATCGTTCGGCCAGCAGCGCGGCCGTCTCGCCTTGTCGCCGCACCCGCAGTTCCAGTGTCTTCAAGCCACGCAGGAGGAGCCAGGCGGGATCGGGAGCGGCGACGATGCCCGTCTGGCTGCGGAACGTGCGCAGCTTCTCGGCCGCGGTGGAGTCGCGACAGACGACGGCGCCCAGCAGGGTGTCGTCGTGGCCCGCGAGATACTTCGTCGCGCTGTGGAGGACGAAGTCGGCGCCATGCTCGAGCGGACGCAGGAGGACGGGCGTCACGACGGTGGCATCGACGACAACGGGCGCCGGGTGGGCGGCAGCGGCCTCGAGATTGGGCATCGTGAGGTACGGGTTCGACGGCGCCTCGAGCCACACGAGCTGAACGCCGTGGGGAGGCGGCCCTGTCTGGTCGAATTCGACAGCGCGAAGGCCCCACGGCGCGAGCGCCGCGAAGGTGAGGCCGGTGCCGTAATAGCCGCCCCCGGCGACCGCGATTGTGTCTCCGGGAGCGAGCAGCGACAGAGCGAGCGCCGTCGTCGCGCCCGCTCCGGAGGGGAAGAGGAGCCCGGTGCCGCCGTCCAGCTCGCCCAGCGCTGCTTCGGCGGCCGCCACTGTCGGGCTGCCGAAGCGCTGGTACGAGAACTCGCCTTGCTCCCCATGCTCGTCGTACGGCCAGATCGTCGCCCGGTCGAGAGGCTCCATCGATGCCGAGCCTATACGGGCTCCGGCCGAAGCTCGTCGAGCCGGCCCATGCGCGCGAGCGCGGGGAACAGGCGCCTCCACGATCCGGCCGCTCCGATCATCGCGGCTCCTCCGGCGACGACGGCGGGCACCGTCCCGATCAGGCGCGCCATGGCGCCCGACTCGAAGGCGCCGAGCTCGTTCGACGCGCTGATGAAGACCCACTCCACCGCACCCACCCGGCCCTGGAGCTCGGGCGGCGTCACCAGCAGGGCCGTCGTCGCGCGAATGTTCATGCTGATCATGTCGACGAAGCCGCTGACCGCGAGGGCAGCGAGCGAGAGCGGCAGCGAGCGCGACAGCCCGAAGACGATCATCATCGCGCCGAAAGCGCCCACGACGGCGAGGAGCGTCGGGCCTGCTCGGTAGTGCAGGGGGCGGCGCGTGAGGAGTAGGCCGGCGGTCAGCGCGCCGACCGAAGGCGCGGCGCGCAGTGCGCCGAGCCCGACCGGGCCCACGTCGAGGATCGTCCGCGCGAAGACCGGTGCGAGCGCGATCGAGTCGCCGAGGAGCACGGCCACGAGATCGAGCGAGATCGCGCCCAGCAGCATCCGCGTGCGCACGATGAAACCGATGCCGGCAGAGAGGTTCCGCCAGTTCAGCTCCGTCGCGGGCGCGACGGCGACGCGCGCGGTGACCCCGAGGATCGTGAGGCAGGCGACGAGGAAGAGCGAAGCCGCCGTGATGTACACGGCCACCGGCTCGACGGCGAAGATCACGCCGCCCAACGCAGGCCCGACGACGACTCCCGCCTGATTCGCCACGCTGCGCAAGGCGACGGCGCCGGGCAGGAGCTCGGGCGGCACGATCTCGGGCGTCAGCGCGCGCCCCGCCGGGTTCGTCACTGCCGACGCGATCCCCGCCGTGACGGCGATCGCGAGGAACGGCCAGAGCTCGTGCGCGCCCGCGAGGGTGACCACGACGAGCACCGCAGCGATCGCGACCTGGACGATGAGCCCGCCGGCGACGACGATGCGGCGCTCGATGCGGTCGGCGAGGTGGCCGGCCGGCAGCGCGAGAATCGGTAGCGGTACGAACTCCGCGAGCCCGACGAAGCCGAGGTCGAGCGGATTGCGGTGGATGGCGTAGACCTGCCAGCCGATTGCCACGACGAGCATCTGCAGCGCGAGCCCGTTGGCCAGGGAGGAGATCCAGAGCAGAGCGAAGTCGCGCAGGTGGAGCGCGGGCGGCAGGCGGTGCCTCACGACCGCGAACGTTAGGCTCCGCGGCGATGAGCGAGACGCACGAAACAACCGCTGGAAAGCTCGAGTGGCTGCAGGAGCTGCGAGGAGAGGCGCTTCACGCGGGCAGCGAGAAGGCGGTCGCGCGCCGGCGTGAAGAGGGGAAGCTCCTCGCCCGCGAGCGCGCCGAGAAGCTGTGCGATCCAGGCTCGTTCGTCGAGCTCGATCGCTACGTCCGCCACCGCGAGGCGAACTTCGGGATGATGGATCGCCGTCCGTACGGCGACGCGGTTGTCACGGGTTACGGCACCGTCTTCGGCCGCCGCGTCTTCCTCTTCTCGCAGGACTTCACCGTCTTCGGGGGCTCGTTGAGCGAGGTTTTCGCCGAGAAGATCTGCAAGGTGATGGACCTGGCCGTGAAGTACGGCTGCCCGGTGATCGGGGTCAACGACTCCGGCGGTGCGCGAATCCAGGAGGGTGTCGTCTCGCTCGCCGGCTACGCGGAGATCTTCTGGCGCAACGTGCAGGCCTCGGGTGTAGTCCCGCAGATCTCCCTCGTGATGGGCCCCTGCGCGGGCGGCGCTGTGTATTCCCCCGCGATGACCGACTTCATCTTCATGGTCGAGGGCTCCTCGTACATGTTCATCACCGGGCCCGACGTCGTGAAGACCGTGACCGGGGAGGAGGTCACGTTCGAAGAGCTCGGCGGCGCCACGACGCATGCGACGAAGTCGGGTGTCGCGCAGTTCACCGCGCCAGACGAGGAGACGTGCCTCGAGGACGCGCGCTACCTGCTCTCGTTCCTGCCGCAGAACAATGCCGAGCAGCCCGCGTGGAGCACGCCGACGGACCCTGCCGACCGCGAGGACGGCGAGCTCGACTCTCTCGTCCCGGACAACCCGAACAAGCCGTACGACATGCACGACGTGATTCGTCGCGTGGTGGACGACGGCGAGTTCCTCGAGGTGAGCGAGCGCTGGGCCGAGAACATCGTGTGCGGCTTCGGTCGGCTCGGCGGCCACCCGGTCGGCGTGGTCGGGAACCAGCCGCGTTCGCTCGCCGGGGTCCTCGACATCGACGCTTCGAACAAGGCGGCCCGTTTCGTCCGTACCTGCGACGCGTTCAACGTCCCGCTCGTCACCTTCGTCGACGTGCCGGGCTTCCTGCCGGGAACGGAGCAGGAGTGGGGCGGGATCATCCGCCACGGCGCAAAGCTCCTCTACGCGTACTGCGAGGCGACGGTGCCGAAGCTGACCGTGATCACCCGCAAGGCGTACGGCGGCGCGTACGACGTCATGAGCTCGAAGCACATCCGCGCAGACTTCAACTTTGCCTGGCCGACGGCGGAAGTCGCCGTGATGGGGCCGGAGGGAGCCGTCAACATCATCTATCGCGACCGGCCGGAGGACGAGCGCCCGGAGCTGATCGCGGACTACAAGGAGAAGTTCGCGAACCCGTACAGTGCGGCCGAGCGCGGGTACGTAGACGACGTGATCGAGCCGCGCCGGACGCGGCCGGTGCTCATCGACGCGCTCGAGACTGCCCTGACGAAGGCGGAGCCGCGGCCCCGCCGCAAGCACGGCAACATCCCGCTCTAGCTCGGCCGGGCTCTCGCCCGCCCGCTACTGGTTCCAGTTGTCCGCGGTCTTCTTCTTGTGTCCGCTGTTCTTCGCGCGTGGGTCCGGCGGGACTTGCAGATCTTTCAGCAGCCGGTCCTCGGGTGTCGCGGGCTCGTGCTCGGGGCGACCCTCGGGATGCCGGCGCTGCTCGCGGTTCGGCTTCGTCTCCCGCATCTCGGGCACGCGCGGTTGCTTCTTCGCCATGCCGAAATCCTGCGCCGGTCGCGCGGCTTCTAAACGGCGACGAGATCGTCGCGCGTGGGCCGCAGCTCGTCGGCCAGCGCCTTGACGACCTCCGGGTCGAACTGTGTCCCCGCGCAACGCTCGAGCTCGGCGAGCGCGTCGCGTTCGGGGATCGCGCGCCGGTAGGCGCGGTCGGAGGTCATCGCGTCGAAGGCGTCGGCGACGAAGATGATCCGCGCGCCGAGCGGGATCTGCTCGCCCGAGAGCTTGTTCGGATAGCCGGCGCCGTCCCACCGCTCGTGGTGGTGGAGAACCCACTCCGCGACCGGCTGGACACCGAGGCTCTCGAGCATCCGGAAGCCGATCTGCGGATGGCGCTCGAGCATGAGCTTTTCCGCCTCACTCAGCGTGCTCGGCTTGCGGAGGACCTCCTCCGGGATCGCGAGCTTGCCGAGATCGTGGAGGTTGCCCGCCAGGCGCGTCAGTTCGATCGCCGGCTCGTCGGCGCCCATGCGTCGCGCGATCCGCGCCGAGTAGTCGCCGACGCGGTGCGAATGGCTGCCGGTGTAGGCGTCGCGCTCGTCCACGGCCTTGGCGAGGCTTTCGGCCGCCCGGTACTGCGCTGCACGATCGGGCGTGCCCGCGACCTGCTCGAGGTTGGAGCGCAGGCTCGACTCGACGGCGTACGCGCGAACGCGGTTCTTGCCGTCCTTCTTCGCCCAGTAGAGCGCGCTGTCGGCGAGCCGGATCAGCTCGTCCCGCCCCGTCCCGTGGGTCGGATAGGTCGCAACGCCCGCGCTGACGGTGACCTCTCCGACGCCTTCGACCTGGAGAGCCGCGACGCGCTCGACGATCGAACGCGC
>DATFHC010000033.1:0-15262 GCA_035248765.1 Gaiellaceae bacterium | reverse complement strand
GGAGGTCTCCACCGGCCCGGGCAGGCACGACTTCGAGATCGTCGCGGACCCCTCGCTGTCCATCGAGGACGACATGCGCAGGCGGGACTTCACCGTCAACGCGATGGCCCGCCGGCTCGAAACCGGCGAGCTCGTCGACCCACTCGGCGGGAAGAAGGATCTCGAGGCGCACCGCTTGCGGACGGTCTCGCCGCAGAGCTTTCGCGAGGATCCGCTGCGGCTCGTCCGCGCCCTCCGCTTCGTCTCCCAGCTCGGCTTCGAGCCGGACGAGGAGCTGCTCGCGCAGATGCGGGAGGAGGCTCCGGCGGTTCGGCTCGTCTCGGGCGAACGTATCGGCGGCGGCCTCACCGCCGACGGGATGGGAGAGCTCTCGAAGCTCCTGCTGGGCTCGGAGCCTGCACGCGCGCTGAGACTCGCCCGCGACACGGGCGTTCTCGTCGAGCTGCTCCCGGAGTTCGGCCCGGCGGTCGGCTTCGACCAGGAGAGCCGCTATCACGACCTCACGGTCGACGAGCACACGTTCGCCGTCGTCCAGGCGGCGGCGGATCAGGGCTACTCGCTCCCGGTGAGACTCGCGGCGCTCTTCCACGATCTCGGCAAGCCGCACGCCGCATGGCGCGGAAAGGACGGCCGGCTCCACTACTACGCGAAGCCCGGTTTCGCCGAGCACGGGCACGACCAGGTGGGCGCCGAGCTCGCCGCGGGTGCGCTTCTCCGGCTCAGGTACCCGAACAAGCTGCGGCAGCGCGTCGTGCGGATCGTCCGCCGCCACATGTTCCAGCCGGGGAAGGGCGATGCGCTGCGCGCGCGGCGGTTCCTGCGCCGCAACGGCGACGAGATCGCATTTGACCTCATCGACCACAAGCACGCCGACCTGCTCGGCAAGCGCGGCACGGACGGAGAGCCGCCGCCGCTGGACGAGATCGACGCGCTCCTGCGCTTCCGCGAGGTGGTCGAGCAGGAGCGCTCGCACCCACATCGTCTCCGCGACCTTGCCGTCGACGGCAACGACCTGATCGAGCTCGGCTTCAAGCCCGGCCCGCAGCTCGGAAGGATCCTCCACGAGCTCCTGGATGCAGTCGTGGAGGAGCCCGCACTCAACACCCGAGACCAGCTCCGCGCACGCGCGAAGGAGCGCATGTGATCCGCTGGCAGGCGGACGGCTACGAGGTCGTCTTCACGACCCGTCTCGGCGGCGTGAGCGAGGGGCCCTATGCGTCCCTCAACCTCGGCCGCAAGAGCGGTGACGACATCGAGCGCGTGGACGAGAACCGGCGGATCGCGTGCGAGTCGATCGGCGCCGATGTGGAGAAGCTCGCGCTCAACTACCAGGTCCACTCCAACCGGGTGGTGCGTGCGGCCGCGGGGGCCCGCGGCGAGCACGCGGACGGGCTCTGGACGGACGAGCCGGGCCTGCCGATCCTGGCGATGTCCGCGGACTGTCTCCCGATCGTCCTCGCGCGCACGGACGGCGAGGCACCTGCGGTCGCCGTGATCCATGCCGGCTGGCGCGGCCTGCTCGCAGACATCGCCGCGTCCGGGGTCGAGGCGCTCGGCGAAGGAAGCCTCGCGGCCGCGATCGGCCCGGCGATCGGGCCGTGTTGCTACGAGGTGGGGGAGGAGGTTGCGGCGCCGTATCGCGAGCGCTTCGGCGACGACGTCGTCCGCAACGGACGCCTCGACCTCTGGACGAGTGCCGAACAAGCGCTCCTCGCCGCCGGAGTCGAGCACGTCGAGCGCTTCGACCGCTGCACCGCCTGCGAGCCGGAGACGTTCTTCTCGCACCGGCGCGACAACGGCAACACGGGCCGCCAGGGAGTGATCGCCTACGTCGCCGGCTGAGATCCGCGAGCGGTACGAGCAGATCCGCGAAGAGGTCGGGCCCGCAGTCACGGTGGTCGCCGCGACGAAGTACGTCTCGCCCGAGGACCTGGCCGACCTCGCGGACGCCGGCGTCGAGGTGGTGGGAGAGAACCGCGCCCAGGACCTGAAGGTGAAGCACGACCTCTACGGCGACGTCTTCCGCTGGCACTTCATCGGGCACCTCCAAAGTAGGAAGGCGCCGCTCGTGAGCGAGGTGTGCGAACTCTGCCACTCGCTCGCCTCGGAGTCCGCAGCCCGCAAGCTCACGATCCCTGCGCTCATCGAGGTCAACCTTTCCGGAGAGGAGACGAAGTCGGGCGTCACGCCCGAGAAGCTGCCGGCACTGCTCGAGCTCTACCCCGATGTCCGCGGGCTCATGACGATGCCACCGGCGACGGGCGATCCGGAGGACTCTCGGCCGTACTTCCGCCGCCTCCGCGAGCTCGCCGAGCAGTACGGACTGCGCGATCTGTCGATGGGAACGAGCCAGGACTACCGCGTCGCGGCGGAGGAGGGAGCAACCCTCGTCCGGGTAGGCGCGGTCCTGTGGCAGCGCTAACATCGGCGGCGCCATGGCGCTTTCCGACGTCTGGGCTCGTACGCTCGTCTACTTCGGCATCGCCGAGGACGAGGACTGGGACGAGGAGGGCTATCTCACCGAGGACGAGCTGGCCGACCCGTATGAGCGGCCGAACGTCCGTCGGCTGCCGGCTCGCCGATCGCGGGCCGACTACGAGGACGATTGGACGGATCCCGAGGCCGACCAGCAGAGGCCGAGCATCCTGCGGCCGCGCACCGAGACGCGTCGCGTCCGCAACCTCGAGCCCGTCCGCAACCCGGGCGCATCCCGCGTTCACCTCATCCTGCCGCGCAGCTTCAACGATGCGCAGCAGGTCGCGGACCGGTTCAAGAACGGCGTCCCCGTGATCCTCAACCTCCAGTCCGCCGACTCGGAGCTCTCGAAGCGGCTGATCGACTTCGCGAGCGGTCTCACGTACGCGCTCGACGGCGGGATGCAGCGAATCGCCGACAAGGTCTTCCTCCTCACGCCGAGCGACGTGGAGCTTTCGGCGGAGGATCGCGCGCGAATGCTCGAGCGCGGCTTCTTCAACCAGGCGTAGGAGGCCCGGGGAGACGGTGGCTCGTCGCAGGGGTGCGATGGGCGTCGCGAGGCAAGGACGCAAGGAGCGTTCGTAGCCGGAGGCTACGGGCACGACCGAGGACGCAGCAGCCGGCGTAGCCGGCCGACGAGCGAAGCGAGGAGTCGCGGCGCGCAGCGCGGCCCTGCGGCATAGCCCGCTGTCTCCTCGGCCTCCTACCAACAGGAGAAGCCTCGCGAGGGGCGAACCGGAGCTGGATGGGCATCCTGGCCATGCTCGCCGTGCTTGCCGATGCGGTCACGAAGGCCGAGACCTTCGTCAACGTCTTCATCGCGCTCTACGGCCTCGTGATCCTCGTCTACATCATCACGAGCTGGCTGCGGTTGCCCTATTCGCTCACGCTCAACCGGATCCAGCGCTTTCTCTACGACGTCTGCGAGCCGTACCTCCGCCTCTTCCGCCGTGTGCTTCCGGCGACCGGCGGGATCGACTTCTCGCCGATGCTCGGGCTGATCGCGCTCGGCGTGATCGACCGCTTGCTCATCTGGATCCTCGAACACTTCCACTAAGGGGGAGACACCCATGGCCCTCACACCGGTCGAGATCAGGCACATCACGCCGCCCCGCACCAACTTCCGTGGCTACCGCATCGCGGCGACCGACAAGCTGCTCGAAGACATCGCCGCGAGCTTCGAAGACGTCTGGCGCGAGCGCGCAGACCTCGCCGACAAGGTCGAACAGCTTGAAGCCGACCTCGTCCGCTTCCGGGAGCTCGAGACCCTCCTGCGGACGACTCTCGTCTCCGCCGAGCAGGCATCCGCCCAGATGAGAGACCAGGCGCGACAGGAGGCCGAACTCATTCTCGGCAACGCTCACGCCGAGGCCCGCGAGATCCAGCGGCGTGCACATTCCGAGAACGAGCGGCTCACTCACGAGTCGCGCCGGGTGCGAGCGCAGCTCGTCGAAGCGCTCTCCGCGTTCGACGATCCGCAGCCTGGCGACGACGCCGAGGAAGTCGAGCCCGAGAGCACGCACGAGGAGGGCACGACCGAAGAACGCAGCTGGTACGGCGTCCCGGACGCGGACGCAGCGTGAGACACCGGCCGCGATTGCGGCCGGACGTAGACTGAGCGCATGACTGCGGAGACGACGCGGCTGCGCGTACGCGTCAGCCCGGGGGCCGGCAGGACGGCGCTGGTCGGGCGGCACGGCGACGCGTGGAAGGTGCGGGTCACCGAAGCACCCGAGCGCGGGCGTGCGAACGAAGCGGTCCTCCGCCTCCTCGCCGAGACGCTCGCCCTCCCTCGCACGGCCCTGACGCTCGTTTCAGGTCACCGAGGCCGGGAGAAAATCGTGGAGCTGACAGGGGTCGGGCCGACGCTCATCGAGCGGCGGCTTGCCTCGGCGACGGAGGAGAGTCGGGGAAGAAAGGAGAGGCGGTGACGAGCATCGACACCGAGCGGTTCCGGACCGCGCTCCTCGACGAACGGCGGCGGGTCGAGCACGCGCTGGCGACTCTCCGCGACGAGCATCGAGGCTCGCTCGACGACGAGGTCGAGGAGATCGGTGCGAGCGACAACCACCTCGCCGAGACCGCCACTGCGACCCTCGGACGCGAGATCGACTACACGCTGGGCGAGAACTCGGGCCAGGTGCTCGCGGCCATCGACGCAGCGTTGAAGCGCATCGACGAGGGCACGTATGGCACGTGCGTCGGCTGCGGAGGGCAGATCCGGTACGAACGGCTCGAGGCGACCCCGTGGGTGTCGCTCTGCATCGACTGCAAGCGGAGATCCGAAGGAGGGTGAACGAGCCTCTGCAACAGCTGGAGGTGCGAGTCGGGTCTGCGACGGACGCGTTGACGCCGCTCTCGCGCGCAACCCGCTCGTTCGCCGCGTCGCCCGCGCAGTGGCTGTCGCTCGGAGCGATCGTGCTCGCGGCGGTCGTCGCCGACCAGGTGACGAAGCACGTCGTCGCCAGCAACCTCTCTCTCGGAGAAGGGCTCCACGTCGTCGGTCCCTTCTCGATCCGGCACGTCCAGAACTCCGGCATCGCCTTCGGTCTCTTCTCGAACGCCACGGCCGCGGTGATCGTCGTGACGGGGATCGCGGTCGCCTGGATGCTCGCCTACTTTGCCCGCTCCGGCGCCCGGCATCCCGTGCTGCCCGTCGCCCTCGGCCTCGTGATCGGCGGCAGCGTCTCGAACCTCGCGGACCGCGTCCGGCTCGGCTTCGTGACCGATTTCCTCGACCTCCGCTACTGGCCGGCGTTCAACCTGGCGGACAGCTTCATCGTGATCGGGGTCGGGATCCTGCTCGCGGCGCTCCTCCTCGCGGAGCGAGAGCCACAGTCAGCAAAGCGCTGAACCGGCTCGTCGTCCCGACCGAGACCGCCGGGGAGCGTCTCGATCGCTACCTCGCCGGCTTGCCCGAGGTCGGCTCGCGGGCCGCGGCCGAGCGGCTGCTCGAGGCAGGCGCGGTCCTCGTGGACGGCCGGGCGCGCAGCAAGAGCCACAGGCTCGTGGGCGGGGAGGAGATCTCCATCGAGGCGCACGAGCCCGCCGCAGCGGCTCCCGACGTCCCGCCGCCCGAGCTCACGGTCGTGTACGCGGACGAGCACCTTCTCGTCGTGGACAAACCCGCGGGCGTCGTCGTCCATCCCGCGCCCGGCCACGCGGGCGGCACGCTTGCTCACGCTCTCGCCGCTGCCGGCGCCGAGGGTGGGGAGGAGGGTCGACCGGGCATCGTCCACCGCCTCGACCGCGACACGTCCGGCCTGCTCGTCGTCGCACGCTCGCACCAGACGTACGAGCGGCTTCAGCGGCTCGTCCGGCGCCGCGCGCTGACGCGCGAATACCTCGGGCTCGTAGTCGGGAAGCCACGGTCGCGGCGCGGAACGATCGATGCGCCGATCGGCCGCGACCGGCACGATCGCCTCCGGCATTCGCTCGACACCGCCACGCCGCGCGCTGCCGTGACGCACTTCGAGCTCGAGGAGCTCCTGCCGCAGCGCGCGCTTCTGCGTGTCCGCCTGGAAACGGGCCGAACGCACCAGATCCGCGTCCATCTCGCGGCAATCGACCTCCCCGTCGCCGGTGATCCGCTGTACGGCGTCCCGGGCGACCTCGGCCTCGAGCGGCAATTCCTCCATGCGACGCGACTCGCGTTCGACCATCCCGTCACGAGCGAGCCGGTGGAAGTCACCTCGCCGCTCCCGCCGGACCTCGCCCGAGCGCTGGCAACGGCGCGCGGCTAACGCCGGTCCTGGGTCGCCGCTCGCAAAGGAGGCAAGCGAGTGACGCGAAGGGCGTACAACCCGTACGGACGAGCGTCGCGAGCGCTGCATCCTGCCGCGAGCGGCGTCAGGCGGCCCGCGGAGCCCGGCTCCGCCGGGGGCGGGGCGCCGTCCAGGGACGGGGCAGCTAACCTTCCGGCGTCCCTGTTCCTACTCCCCGGCGGCCCAGCCGCGGCGCGTGTGCCTCTCGTTGCGGGAGGTGCGCCTCGTCTCCCGCCGGCGCTCGACACAAACGAATCCGGAAGGAGCCCAACCATGGCAGTTTCGACTGGCGCTGGGAGCGTCGGCGGCGAAGCCACCGACGCCCGGCGGGAAAACCGCGCCGCCGGAGGCGGCGCCGGCGCGGTCTCCATGCGCGAGCTGCTGGAGGCCGGAGTCCACTTCGGCCACCAGACGCGGCGCTGGAACCCGAAGATGCGCCGCTTCATCTTCGCCGAGCGCGGCGGCATCTACATCATCGACCTCACGCAGACGTCGGAGCGTCTCGACGAGGCGCAGCAGTTTCTCCGCAACGTCGCCGAGCGCGGTGGCACCGTGCTGTTCGTCGGCACGAAGAAGCAGGCGCAGGACGCCGTCGAGAACGAGGCGAAGCGCGTCGACATGCCGTACGTCAACCACCGCTGGCTCGGCGGCCTCCTCACGAACTGGCGCACGATGGCCGACCGCATCGACCGACTGCACGAGATGCGCCGTCTGCGGGACGAGGGCCAGATGGATCTGCTCCCCGCGAAGGAACGGATCGCGATGGCCGGCGAGCTCGAGAAGCTCGAGGCCAACCTCGGCGGTGTCGCCGACCTGCGCCGCCAGCCCGATGCCGTCGTCATCGTCGACCTCAAGAAGGAGGCGCTCGCCGTACGCGAGGCGCGGCGGCTCGGCATCCCGGTCGTCGCGCTCGTCGACACGAACTGCGACCCCGACGAGGCCGACTACGTGATCCCAGGCAACGACGACGCGATTCGCTCGTGCAACCTTGTGGTGCACGCGCTCGCCGAGGCGATCTCCAACGGCAAGCAGAAGGTCTCGGCGCAGGAGCTCCAGCAGCAGGCTGAGGAAGCTCCGGCACCGGCCGAGGAGAGCGTTCCCGATGCTGGAAGCGTCGCCGGCGTAGCCGTCGACGCCCAGCTAGAGCGGGGGGGCGATGTCGAGCAGGTCGAGCCCGGCGCTGCGGTCGAGCCCGTCACAGAGGGCGAGAGCGTGCCGGTTCCGACCGGCCAAGACCCGGCGAAGGAAGGCGCGGAGGTCACCAAGGCGTCCGAGGCGGCGCTCGGCGACCCGACGCGCAGCGCAGAGGAGGTGGCCGAGTAATGGCAGCGGAGATCTCGGCTCAGCTCGTCCGGGAGCTTCGTGAGCAGACCGGCGCGGGGATGATGGACTGCAAGCGAGCGCTGCAGGACACGAACGGCGACATGGAGGCCGCAGTCGTCCTCCTGCGCGAGAAGGGCATGGCGAACGCGGCAAAGCGCGCCGACCGCGCCACGACGGAGGGCCTCGTCGGCTACCGCCTGGCAGACGACCACTCTCGCGGGACGATGGTCGCCGTCGGCTGCGAGACCGAGCCGGTCTCGAAGAGCGTCGAGTTCCAGGCGTTCGGCCAGAAGGCGCTCGAGCTCGTCGAGGCGGAGGGAATCGATGCGGTCGCGCAGCTCGAAGACGAGCGCACGGAGCTCTCCGGCAAGCTCGGCGAGAACATCGCCGTGGCCGGGGCCGCTCGCTTCGAGGCCGTCGACGGCGGGCACATCGCGGCGTACGTACATCCGCCGGCGAACAAGCTGGGCGTCCTTGTGCAGCTCCGCGGCGGCGACGATGACCTCGCGCGCAACCTCGCGATGCACATCTCGTGGTCGGATCCGCGCTGGGTCGGCCGCGAAGACGTTCCCGAGGACTTGCTGGCCGCCGAGCGCGAGATCTACCTCAACTCCGAGGAAGTGCAGTCGAAGCCCGAGCAGGCGCGTGAGAAGATCGTGACCGGGATGCTCGACAAGCGTTTCTTCGCCGAGCGCGGCGGCGTGCTCGCCGACCAGCCGTGGATCCATGACGGCTCGCTCTCCGTCGGCAGGGTTCTCGCCGACGCGGACGCCGAGGTGCTCGAGTTCCAGCGCTTCTCCCTCGCGGGATGAGCGCCCAGGCGGAGACCGAGAGCAGCACGCACCAGCACGGGCCCGTGTTTCGCCGGGTGCTGCTCAAGCTCTCGGGAGAGGCGCTCATGGGCGAGCGCGAGTACGGCATCGACCCGGGTGTGACGAGGGCGCTCGCCACCGAGGTGGCCGGCATCCGCAGCGAGGGCGTGGACATCGCTCTCGTCGTCGGAGGCGGGAACTTCTACCGCGGCCTCGCGGCGGCGGCGGAGAGCGGCATGGATCGCGCCACTGCCGACTACGCGGGGATGCTCGCAACGCTTCTCAACGCGCTCGCGCTGCAGGACGCGCTCGAGCGGGAGGGTGCCGACACGCGCGTGCTGTCCGCGCTCGAAGTGTCCGAGGTCGCGGAGCCCTACATCCGGCGGCGAGCGATCCGGCACCTCGAGAAGGGCCGCGTCGTGATCTTCGCGGCCGGCACCGGCAATCCGTTCTTCACGACGGACACGGCGGCTGCACTGCGGGCGCTCGAGGTGGGCGCCGACGCGATCCTGATGGCGAAGCACGGGGTCAAGGGCGTCTACGACGGCGACCCGAGGGAGGTCTCGAACGCCGAGTTCCTGCCGCGGCTCACGCATCTGGAGGCGATCGAGCGCGGGCTGAAGGTGATGGACACGACGGCTCTTTCGCTCTGCATGGACAACCGCCTCACGATCCACGTCTTCGAGCTCGCCGAGGGCAACGTCGCCCGTGTCGTGGCCGGCGAGGAGGTCGGGACGATCATCGCGACACCAGATCCGGACAAGGAGGGCTGAGATGGCGACAGCGGAAGAGTTGATCAACGGCGCCCGCGACAAGATGGTGAAGTCCGTCGAGCACGCGCGGTCGGAGTTCGCCACCGTCCGCACCGGGCGCGCCTCGGCGTCGCTCCTCGACCGGATCGAGGTCGACTACTACGGGACGCAGACCCCGCTGCGGCAGCTCTCCACGATCAACGTCCCCGAGCCGCGCATGCTGACGGTGCAGCCGTTCGACCCGAGCTCGATCAAGGCGATCGAGAAGGCGGTGCAGGAGTCCGACCTCGGCCTCACCCCGTCGAACGACGGCAAGATGATCCGGCTGCCGATCCCGCAGCTCACCGAGGAGCGGCGGAAGGAGCTCGTCAAGGTCGTCCGCAACATGGCGGAGGACCACAAGGTCGCCGTGCGCGAGATCCGCCGCGATGCGATGCGGCACCTGAAGGAGCTCGTCGACAAGGGCGAGGTCGGCGCCGACGACGAGCACCGGGCCGAGGGTCGCGTCCAGGAGCTGACCGACGAGCACACGAAGCAGATCGACGAGCTCCTGAAGCACAAGGAAGCGGAGGTGATGGAGGTCTAGTGACCTCCTTGCCCGGCACTGACGTCACTCCGGAAGAGAATCTCCCAGAGGTCGCGCACGCGGTCGCGATCATCATGGACGGGAACGGGCGCTGGGCCGCGGAGCACGATGTCTCGATCGCCGAGGGCCATCGCGCCGGGTCGCGGGCGCTGCGCCCCGTCGTCGAGTCGTCGATCGACCTCGGCATCGACTCCCTCGCGGTCTACGCCTTCTCGACCGAGAACTGGAGCCGGGACGTGGACGAGGTGGCGGCCCTGATGGAGATCTTCGGCGAGACGATCGACCGGGAGCTCGAAGATCTTGCCGCACAGGGCGTCCGCTGCAGGTTCGTCGGCCGCCGCGACCGGGCTCCCGACTGGCTGCTCGCAAAGATGGAGCACCTCGAGGCCTCGACGGCGGACAAGTCGAAGCTCCAGCTCTGGATCGCCTTCGACTACGGAGGCCGCGCCGAGCTCGTCGACGCTGCCCGCCGCCTGATCGAGACAGGCACCGATCCCGAGGAACTGGACGAGGCCGCGCTCGCAGCCTGTCTCTACGAGCCCGAGATGCCGGATCCCGACCTCGTGATCAGAACGTCCGGCGAGCGCCGCGTCTCGAACTTCCTCCTCTGGCAGTCCGCGTACGCCGAATACGTCTTCACCGACACCCTGTGGCCCGACTTCGGGCCGGAAGAGCTCCGGACTGCGATCGAGGAGTACGCGCGCCGGCGCCGTAGATTCGGCGGGCGATGACCAATCTGGCGTCCCGCCTGCTGGTCGCGGCGGTCGGCCTGCCGCTCGTGCTCGGCATGCTCTGGCTCGGGGGCTGGTGGCTGTTCACGCTCGTCGCCGTCGCCGCGGTCGTCGCGGTGCACGAGTTCGTGACGACCGCGCGACCGATGCGCCCGCTTGGCGCGGCGATCTACGGCGGGGTGCTGCTCACGCTCTTCGGTGCCGAGCGCGGAGGGATCGTCTGGCTGCTCGCGGGCTTCCTCGCGACCTTCGTGCTCGGCTTCATCCTCCACGCGCTCTCGAGCACGCGCGCGCCGACGACGGCGGCGGTCGGCTCGACGATCCTCGGCTCGGCCTGGATCGGGCTGGGGCTCGGCTTCGTCCTCCTCCTGCGCCAGATGCACGACCAGGGACGCCTGATCGCCTTCGCCGTGGTTCTCACCGTGTTCGCCGCCGACACGCTCGCCTACTTCACCGGCCGGATCGCCGGACGCCACAGTCTCGCGCCGCGCCTGTCGCCGAAGAAGACGTGGGAGGGACTTGTTGGCGGAGCTATCACAGGGGTCTTCGTCTCGTTCATCGCGCTCTACGACAAGCGTCACGAGTACCTCAGCGTCTGGCAGGCGATCGTACTCGGCCTCATCGTCGTGGTCGCCGCAGTGCTGGGAGATCTCTTCGAGTCGGCGCTAAAACGCGATCTCGAGGTCAAGGACACGGGACGGCTCCTCGGCGGCCACGGCGGCGTCCTCGATCGCCTGGACGCCCTGCTCTTCGCCGCACCGGCTGCGTACTTCCTCGTCGTCGCGTACAGCTTTCACTAGGAGGATCGCTTCCACCTCCTTACACTTGCCGCGTGAAGCGCGTCGCGCTGCTCGGTGCGACGGGCTCGATCGGCCGCCAGGCCATCGAGATCGTCGAAGCACATCCTGAGCTCGAACTCTGTGCTGCGGCCTCCGGCTCGACGCCGCTCGACGACGTCGACGCGCCGCTGAAGGAGGTCGGAGGTGATCTCACCGAGCTCCTCAAGCGCGCCGAGCCCGACGTCGTCCTCAACGCGGTCGTCGGCTTCGCGGGAGTCCATGCGACGCTCTGGGCGCTCGAGCACGGCGTCGATCTCGCGCTCGCGAACAAGGAGAGCCTCGTCGCGGCCGGCGAGCTCGCCCTCGCCGCGCGCAAGCGGGGCAGCGGCCGGATCCTCCCGGTGGACAGCGAGCACTCGGCGCTCTTTCAGTGCCTGGAGGGGCGCGCGCCGGAGCAAATCGACACGCTCGTGCTCACCGGCTCGGGTGGGCCCTTTCGCGGACGAACGCGCGCGGAACTCGAGGACGTGACGCCCGAGCAGGCGCTCGCACATCCGACTTGGCGCATGGGCCGAAAGATCACTGTGGACTCTGCAACGCTCGCGAACAAGGGACTCGAGGTGATCGAGGCGCATTATTTGTTCGGCCTTCCCTACGACCGCATAGAGGTTGCGATCCAGCCCACCTCGATCGTGCACTCGCTCGTGCGCTTCCGCGACGGCGCCGCCCTCGCGCATCTCGGCTACCCCGACATGCGCGTGCCGATCTCGTATGCGCTCACGTATCCCGAAAGAGCCGCAACCCCGTCGGCCCAGCTCGACCTGACCTCGCTCACCCTCGAGTTCTCGCCGCCGGACACGGACACGTTCCCGATGCTCGCCCTCGCGCGCGCCGCCGGGCAGGACGGCGGGAGCGCGCCGTGCGTCTACAACGCCGCGAACGAGGTCGCCGTCGGCGCATTCCTCGCCGGCCGTCTTCCGTTCCTCGGCATCCCCGAGGTCGTAGGGGAGACGGTCGCCGCGGCCGGGGCCGACCCGGTGCGCGATGTGGACGACCTGGTCGAGGCCGACCGCGCCGCACGCGCGCTCGCCGAAGGAGCGCTGGCTCCAGCGTGACGTGGCTCGTTGTGATCGGCGGTCTTGTCCTGCTCGTCTTCCTGCACGAGCTCGGACACTTCTCCGTCGCGCTCGCTGTCGGAATGCGGCCGCGGAGCTTCTACATCGGCTTCCCGCCCGCCTTGGCGAAGGTCAAGCACAGGGGGATCGAGTACGGCATCGGCATGCTCCCGTTCGGCGGTCTCGTCCGGATCCCCGGCATGCATCGACCGGCGGGCCGCGATCTCCGGGCGTTCATCGAGCCGGCCGTGCGGGAGGAGCCAAGCCTTGCCGCACCCGCCGGCGCAGTCAGACGCGCTCTAGAGAACGAGGACTACACCGCAGCCCGGCAGCTCTACACGGAGCTCGAGCGCGCGGTGAGCGCCGCGCATCTCTCGCCAGGCGCGCGCCGCTCGGCCGAGCGCGCGCTACGCGAGGTGGAGGAAGGCACCTCACAGGACGCGTACTGGCGGGCGGCGACCTGGAAGCGCGTCGCCGTGATCGCGGCCGGGCCACTGGCAAACGTCGTGATCGCGTTCCTGATCCTCTTCATCGTCTTCGCCGTCGGCGGCGGGCCGTCGGAAAGGCCCTCGACGAAGGTGGATTCCGTCAGCGCGGGCACTCCCGCGGCGGCGGCGGACCTGAGAGCCGGCGACCGCATCGTCGCTGTCGACGGCCGGCCGACACGCACCTTCGCCGTCGTCTCGCACCTCATCAGGTCGAGCCGAGGCGGTGCGGTGACGCTCACCGTCGTCCGGAACGGCCACCGCCTCACGGTCGGACCGCAGCCGACGATCTTCCGCCAGGGACGGTGGATCTTCGGCTTCACGCCGGCCGCGCAACTCGTGCCGTACACGACCGGCAAGGCGGCGCGGTCGGCAGCGTCCGACCTGGGGAACGTGGTGACCGGCACCGCCAGCGGGATCGGCTCGCTCTTCTCGAAGCACGGTCGCAGCCAGGTCTCCGGTCCGGTCGGCATCGTCCGCGTCTCGCACGCGCAGCTGCAGGTCGGAGCCACGTGGTACTTCCAGATCCTCGCCTTCGTCAGCATGTCTCTCGCACTGCTGAACCTGTTGCCGCTGCTCCCGCTCGACGGCGGCCACATCCTCTTCTCGCTCATCGAGGGAGTCCGCCGCAGAGCACTGGCCCGCGAGGTCTACGAGCGCGTGTCAGTGGTCGGGATCATGCTCATCGTCCTCGTCTTCGTGATCGCGTTCTCGAACGACGTCTCGGGCGGCACGCCGCACTAACGCGCAGCCTCAGGCTCTTCTGAGGGCGTGATTTCGCCCGAAACCACCGGGCTAGACTGACTTTCGGATGGCCAGCGAGCGGCAGATCTCGGTTGGCGGCGTCGCGATCGGCGGCGGCGCGCCGGTCGTCGTGCAGTCGATGACGACGACGAAGACGCACGACGTCCCGGCGACGACCGCCCAGATCGCCGAGCTCGTCTCGGCGGGCTGCGAGATCGTCCGCGTCGCCGTCCCGAAGACCGAGGATGCCGAGGCGCTGAGCCGAATCGTCCGCTTCTCGCCGATCCCGGTCATCGCGGACATCCACTTCAACGCCTCGCTCGCCCTGAAGGCAATCGACCAGGGCGTGGCCGCCGTCCGCATCAACCCGGGCAACATCGGCGGCCCGGACAAGGTCGAGGAGGTCGTGAAGGCGGCGAAGAAGGCGGGGATCCCGATGCGGATCGGCGCGAACTCCGGCTCTTTGCCGAAGCACCTCTTCGAGCTTGCTCAGCAGGACCAGGCAGAGGCGCTCGTCGAAGCGGCGCTCGAGGAAGTGCGGCTGCTCGAGAAGCTCGACTTCCACGACTTCAAGATCTCGGTCAAGTCGAGCCACGTGCCCACGATGATCCGCGCCTATCGGATGCTCTCGGCCAAGGTGCCGTATCCGCTCCACCTGGGTGTGACCGAAGCCGGCACCGTCTACTCGGGCTCGATCAAGAGCGCCGTGGGGATGGGCGCCCTCCTCGTCGACGGAATCGGGGACACGATCCGCGTCTCGCTCTCCGCGGATCCCGTCGAGGAGCCGAAAGCGGCGTACGAGATCCTCAAATCGCTCGGTCTGCGGGAACGCGGGCCGATGATGATCGCCTGCCCCTCGTGCGGCCGCGACAACGTCGGCGTCCACACGCTCGCCGAACAGGTGGAGGAACGGCTCGCGCAGTACCCACAGCATTTCGAGGTGGCGGTTCTCGGCTGCGCCGTCAACGGCCCGGGGGAGAGCGGCGACGCCGACTTCGGGATCGCCGGTGGCCGCGACGTCGGCTTCATCTATGCGCACGGCCGCGTCCTGAAAAAGGTGCAGTCGGACATCCTCGTCGACGAGCTCTTCGCCGAGGTCGACAAGTGGATCGCCGACGGGATGAACCGGCCGAAGCGCCTCAAGATGGCGAAGCCCGCCGCGCTCGCGATGGCGGAGGCTTCGATGATCCCGCTCGAATAGCCTAGGGCGACAACGCCGATGATTGCCCGGGCCTCACAGCTCTTCCTACCGACCCTGCGCGACGCACCCGCCGACGCGGACGCCGCGTCGCACCAGCTCCTCATGCGGGGCGGCTTCATCCGCCAGATGGGAGCCGGCCTCTGGAGCTTCCTGCCCCTCGGCTGGCGCGTGCATCAGCGGATAGAGCAGATCATCCGCGAGGAGATCAATGCGATCGGCGGCCAGGAGATGCGATGCCCGACGCTGACGCCCGCGGAGCTCTGGGAGACGACCGGACGCATCACCGTCCCGATCCTCTTCCACTTGAAGGACAGCGGCGGCCGCCCGTTCGTGCTCTCGTGGACACACGAGGAGTCGATGACCTTCCTCGCACGCGAGATCCGCTCCTACAAGGAGCTGCCGCAGGTCTGGTACCACTTCTCGACGAAGGACCGCGACGAGCCGCGCCCACGCGGTGGCCTGTTGCGCCTCCGCGAGTTCGTGATGAAGGACTCG
>DATFHC010000032.1:0-48412 GCA_035248765.1 Gaiellaceae bacterium | reverse complement strand
TCTCCATTCCTCCAGCGGCAAGCGCGGCTACGAGACCCCGTCCGGGACCTACACGGTCTTCCGCAAGGAACGGAACTCCTGGTCGGTCCCGTACCAGGTCTGGTTGCCGTATGCGAGCTACTTCAATGCCGGGATCGCGTTCCACGGCTACCCGCAGGTGCCGGCGCATCCCGCTTCACACGGCTGCGTCCGGCTCGCGACCGCCGAGGCACTCTTCGCCTACACCTTCATGGCGATCGGGACCACCGTCAGCGTCTACTAGCGCTCGTCAGAGCACCGACTCGACGCCGCGGTGGAACGGCAGCCGCGACGCGTGGATCCAGGCATCTTCGGCCTGACACATCGGGCAGCGCGCAGGCGGTGTGGAACAGGCGATCCCGTAGCCACATGAGGAACACTCGAGCGGACGGTTCTCCACCAGGCTCGGTCGCAACTCGACGACGCATGACTGCACCTGCAGCTCCAGCCAGCTGAGAGCACGCTCGAGCTGGAGCTTGTCGAAGAGCGGAAGCCGGTGTTCGCGAGCACGCTCGCGGTGGGTGCGTGGATCGGCCGTGTGCAGAGCAAGGCGCATCCGCGGCTGGAGCGCACGGAGCGTCAGCGCGGCCTCGATCCCGCCGAGCTTCGGCATGTTGACATCGAGGAGCGCGATCTGCGGCCGTTGTTGGAGTCCAATCTGAACCGCCTCGGCTCCGTCCTCGGCTTCGAGCGCGGCAATCGATGTGATCCTGTCACGGGCGGACGAGACCAGCAGCGATCGCATGTTGGCGTCATCGTCTGCAAGGAGCAGCTGGACCTGCGGTCCTTGTTCGCGCGAATCGAGGCGAGGTAGAACTGCAAGGTTCTCCATGCGGGACATTCCTTCCGTCGGCTTGGTGCTGGGACGGTGCCGACGGGCGAGGTTCGCGCCAATGGGTTCGACACCCCATCTTCCGACGCGCCCACTAGGAGGTCGCGACCACGTAGGCGACGAAGGCGGCATAGAGCGCGCTCCAGCCGAGGATCGCCGGCAAGCCGGCTCGGCGGCGACGCGCGATCACGAGATAGGCGAGCGCGGCACCGGCGAAGGTGAGTCCCGCCGCGAGGAGAGAGGGCGTGCCCAGCCGCCAGTCGGTAAACGCCAGGCCGATCGCGACCGGCACCGCGGACTGGAAAACCATCGCGCCCGTGATGTTGCCGAGGGCGAGGGTGTCCTTGCCCTGACGGATCCAGAGGAAGCTGTTGGCCTTCTCGGGCAGCTCGGTCGCAAATGGGGCAAGGACGAGTGACAGGATGAGCGGCGCGATCCCAACCTGCTCGGCGAGGTTCAGCACCTCTTCGACGAAAAGGTGGGCTCCGCCGACGATGGCGGCCAGGCCGACGGCGAGCTGCCCTACGATCTGCGGCCGATTCGGGGGATCCCCGCGAGTCGTGTCCACGTAGAGCGTGTCGAGCTCCTGCTCCTCTGCAACGACACCGGGTGAGCGGACCGTCTGGATCACATAGACGACATAGGCGCCGACGAGTACCAGTGCACCGGCGAGTCGCACAGGCTTCGGCCCACCGAGGCCGAGCAGCACCGCGGCTCCGAACAGGAGCGAGAAGTACGCGAGATCCCGGCGGAAGGTCGCGACGTCGACAGCGATCTCCACCCCTGTCGCGCGGCGGCGGCGAAAGAGGTAGGCGGAGCTCGCGACGAGGGCGAGCGCAACCGTCGCCAGCAGAAAGGGGGCCCCGATGATCGCGCCGACGGCGACGTCGCCGCCGCCGTGGCCACCGCCGATCAGAGCGACGACGGGGATGAGCGACTCCGGGAGGGCCGTCCCGACGGCGGCGAGAATGCTGCCGACCGCTCCCTGGGCCAGCCGAAGCTCACGGCCGAGCCACTCGACCGCGTTGGTGAACAAAACGGCACCGCCCAGGAGCAGCGGGAAGCTGAGCAGGAGTAGGAGCAGGCTCGTCGTCGCGGGATGCTAACGCGCGATGAGCACGTCGCAGGGCGCACCGCGGACGAGCTTCTCTCCGACCGAGCCGCGCAACGCGCGCGTGACGTAGCTGTCACCTCGGGCCCCGACCACGATCAATGCGGCGTCGGTGTCACAGGCGGCCGCGACAAGAGCTTCGGCCGGCTCGGCATCCTCGACGCGAGTCGTGATCTCGACGTTGTGGCCTCGAAGCAAGACCGAGGCCTGTTCGAGCAGGCGCTCCGGATCGCCGAATCGCGAGCCTCGCTGCTCCTGGGCAAGCGATTCCGCAGGCGGCACCGCGATCACGACGACGACGTGGCCGCCCGTGCCTGCCGCCTCAGCCGCCGGGATGAGCGCGCGCCGTGCACCCTCCGATCCGTCGTAGCCAACCACCACGGTGCGGACGTGCGTCTGTCCGCCGTTCGCGGCCGCCCGATAAGCGCTGAGCTCGTAATCGTCCCAGAGCGCCGGTCGCCGCATGTCAGTGAACTGCGGCACGGCTCCCCCTCGAGCGAGTCGTGCGCGTGCGCTGCGGCCGTCGCGCCTCTGCGCGCAGGACTCGCGCCTCCTCACGCCGTATCCGTGGCGCGACGACCACCAGCGCGACGAGCGCAGCGAGCACGACGATGCCGACGAAGGCGATGGTGATGAAAACATCCGGGTTCATGCCTCGAAGCTAGCCCTGCATCGGCGGACTGTCTCTCGGGGGCAGCCCCCATTTCGCGCCGGAGACGACCCGCCGTCGACCCTACTTGGGCGCCGCCGCGGAAATGCAGCTTCGGCCCGATGGCGCAGACAACGCGCGCCCGCGATGCTCGACATATGCAAGCAACCGTCCAGCACGATGGCTGCTGCGCCCGATCGTGACTCTCGCGTGGTCGTCTGCGCAATCGATGGCTCGGCCGGCGACGAGAACGTGGTCGAGATCGCGGCGCAGCTGGCCGTGCTGAGCAAGGCTAAGCTCGCCCTGCTTGCCGTTGCGCCGGTTCCTCCCGCTTCTGCACGGGAGTGGGGACTGCCGACCTGGACGCCGGCCGAGGCAATGCGCGTCCTCGAGCGTACGACCGTGGGACTCCTTGGGCGCGTGGACGTCGACTACTACCTCGAGGCCGGCAATCCGGTACGTCGCCTGGTGGAGTTCGCGGCGCGAAAGCGGGCGCTCCTGCTGGTGCTCGGGACGCGTGGCTCGGCTTCGAGTGGGCCGGCGTCGATCGTGGCAAACGGCGTTTCGAGGAACGCGCCCTGCCCGGTGGTGGTCGTTCCCGGCGGAACGGCCGTCCCGGAGCTCCACCGATTCCAGACGAACGACTGAGCGAGAGGCTGCAAACAGAATCAGAGCGCTTGCGTGAGAGCAGCCGGTCTCGCGGGGCCGCTCACGGCCGCTTCGGCCGCCGGCGGGACGACGAGGACCGGGCAGCGAGCGACGCCGATCAGGTCCGTCGAGACGCTGCCGAGAAAGGCCGCCTTGAATGCGCCTCGGCCGCGCGAGCCCACCACGATCAGCTCCGCAGCTTCCTCATCGGCGACGTCCGCGAGCCGGTCGGCGGCGAATCCGAGAACGGCTCGCCGGCGGGCATCGTCGAGTTGTTCCTCCACGAGGATCCTGTCGATGAGCGCCTCGCCGCCGGCGAGGAGGTCGTCGACGGGAACGCCGGCGAGCTGATGGGCGGTCGGCCCGAGTCCGGGTGCCGAGGGCTGCGGTTGCACCACGTGCACGACGACGAGCCTTGCCCCAAGCTCACGCGCGAACCTGGCCGCAGCGCGCAGCGCGACACGGGCGCCCGGCGAGCCGTCGACACCGCAGACGACTGCGCGAGTCACGTTGTCTCCGTCGTCCTGCGTCATGTGGACATCGTCCACGCGAAACCGCTGACCGGCTATCGGGTCGTCACCCCAACTGTCCCGAGCTGCATATGCAGACGCCCGCGCCTTCCCGAGCCGAACGGCTCCCGAAGAAGATGGATGCCCGAGGGGGGCGAAATGGCGCCTCGCCTCCATCGCCGTTACTCGATCGCGACGCCACGATGGTCGCAATGTCGATTCCACCTTTCTCGAAAGGAGCTAAGACCATGCGACTGCGGGTATCAGTGCTGCTCGCAGCCGCCGTCGTGGTCGCGGTGGCGTTGGTCGCCGCGGGCTGCGGCGGCGGCAGCAGCGGCGACAACAAGGGTGCCGCCGGTGACGGCGGCCCTGCCAAGACCCAGGTGCTGAAGATGGCCTGGGGAGCCGAGCCTCCCTCACTCGATCCGGGGCTCGCTACCGACACGACATCGTCGAACGTGCTGTTGAACATCATGGATCCGCTCGTGCGGCTCGGTAAGGACCTGGAGCCGGTGCCGGCGCTTGCGGAGAGCTGGGACGTCAACGGCAAGGTCGTGACGTTCCACCTTCGTGACGACGGCCGTTGGACGAACGGCGACCGGGTGACGGCGAACGACTTCGAGTACTCCTGGAAGCGGACGCTCGATCCGAAGCTCGCCGCTGACTACGCGTACCAGCTGTACGGGATCGTCGGCGCAGAGGCCTACAACAACGCGAAGCCGGCCCAGGCAGCGGAGCTGCGGGACAAGGTCGGCGTGAAGGCGCTCGACGACCGCACGCTGCAGGTGACCCTGACCTCGGCGCAGCCCTGGTTCGTGCAGCAGGCTGCACACCACTCGTTCCTGGCGGTGCACAAGGCGACCGTCGAGAAGCACGGCACGAAGTGGACCGAGCCGCAGAACATCGTCACGGACGGCCCGTTCAAGCTCGCGGGCTGGAACCACGACGCCTCGATCACCCTGGTCAAGAACGCCGACTGGCGCAATGCCGCTGACGTGGCGCTCGACCGGGTCGAGGGCCGGATCATCGTCGACGGCACCACCCGCGTTCAGGCCTTCGAGGCCGGCGAAGTCGATGCGCTCGACGGCGGCGGCCTGCCTCCCGCGGACATGCCGCGGCTGAAGCAGCTGCCCGAGTACGAGAAGTACCCCGCTCTCGGCACCTACTACTACGGCTTCAACCTGAAGAACATCCCGGATGTCGATCAGCGCCGTGCGATGGCGTTCGCGATCGACCGGCAGTCGATCATCGACAACGTCGCGCAGGCCGACCAGATCCCCGCCACCGGCATGGTGCCGAAGGGGATGCCCGGCTTCGAGGTGATCGAGCAGCACTTCCTGCCGACGCGGGCCGACCTCGACAAGGCCAAGCAGTTCATGGCCAAGGTCGAGAACCCACAGAAGAAGGTCACGCTCTTCTACAACGACTCGCCGGGCCACAAGGAGATCGCGGTCGCGGTGCAGGCGATGTGGAAGGAGCTCGGGATCGACGCGACACTCAAGTCGCAGGAGTTCGCCCAGTACCTCGAGTTCCTCGGCCCGCCCCCGAATGACGCCGTGTACGTCTATCGGCTCGGCTGGATCGCGGACTACGGCGACCCGATGAACTTCCTCGAGCTCTGGACGAGCAAGTCCGGAAACAACAACACCCGCTTCGCCAATCCGGCCTACGACCGGCTGATCGAAAAGGCGCGCAACACGCCGAACGACGAGCAGCGGTACGAGCTCTACCGCCAGGCCGAGGCGATGCTGACCGGGCCGAACGGCGCGATGCCGATCGCCCCGATCTACTGGTACACGTACACCAACCTCGAGCGGGAGTCCGTCAAGGACACCTTCAACATCAACCCGCTCGACCAGTTCGACCTCACCAAGGTCGTCATCAAGGAGGTCTGAGCGAGCCGACCTCGACCACCTGGCCGCGGGGCGGGCACCCCCCTTTAGCCCGCCCCGTCGGCCAACCGTCTCGCAACCATCATGGCCGCTTACATCATCCGCCGCCTCGTCTGGACCGTCCCGGTCGTCCTGCTCGTCATCTTCATGACCTTCATGTTGATGAAGCAGATCGAGGGCAACCCGTTCCGCCAGACCGAACGGGCCGTGCCCGCGGCGGTGCAGGCCAACCTGGAGCGCAAGTTCAGCCTCAACAAGCCCTGGTACGTGCAGTACGCGAACTACGTCAAGGGCGTCGCGACCGGCGATCTCGGGCCCTCGCTCGTGCTGCGCGACCGCACAGTCAACGACATCGTGAAGGAGCAGTTCCCCCGCTCGATCGAGCTCGGCCTGCTCGCCTTCGGCTGGGCGGTCGTGCTCGGCATCCCCGCCGGCGTGCTCGCCGCGCTGAGGCCCAACTCGCGCTTCGACTACGGCGCGATGTTCTTCTCGAACGTCGGCTTCGCGCTGCCGAACTTCCTCGTCGCCACGCTGCTCATCTACTTCGTCTCGGTCAAATGGGGCGTGCTACCGACGAGCGGCTGGACGACCTGGGAGCACAAGATCCTCCCCTCGTTCACGCTCGGCCTCGTTCCAATGGCGTACTTCGCACGCCTCGTGCGCGGCACGATGCTCGAGACGCTGCAGCAGGACTACGTGCGCACCGCGAAGGCAAAGGGACTCCGGTGGCGACGCGTCGTCACGGTGCACGTGCTGCGCAACTCGCTGATCCCGGTGGTGACGGCGGCGGCGCCGCTGCTCGGCTACATCATCACCGGCTCGTTCATCGTCGAGAACATCTTCGCCGTCCCCGGCATCGGCCGGTACTACGTGACCGCCGTCTCGGCGCGCGACTACTCGGTGGTGATGGGGCTGACGGTGCTGCTCTCGATCATCGTCATCGTCGCCAACCTCGTCGTCGACATCCTCTACACCATCCTCGACCCGCGCACGCGGGAGGCGAGAACATGAGCGCCACGCAGATCGCAGGCCGCATGGCGGGCGTTTCCGCGGGCGCGCCGATCCGACAGTCGAGCCTCTGGCAGGACGCGTGGCGACGCTACATCCGCAACCGCGGCGCCGTCGCCGCCGGCGCCGTCTTCCTCCTCATCGTCGCCTGGTGCATCGTCGCGCCGATCGTCTCACCGTACGACCCGAACCAGGTCGACTTCGCCAACGCCTACCAGGGGCCGAGCTGGAGCCACCCCTTCGGCACCGACCAGTTCGGCCGCGACCTCTTCACCCGCGCAGCCCTCGGCGGCCGGATCTCGATCGGGATCGGCTTCGGCGCGACCGTGGCGATCCTCGGGATCGGCGTCGTCTACGGAGCGATCTCGGGCTTCGTCGGGGGCAAGCTCGACAACGGCATGATGCGCTTCCTCGACGCCCTGTACGGGCTCCCCTATCTCCCCTTCGCGATCCTCGCGCTCGCGATCATCGGCACCGTCAACTTCTGGACGATGGTGGTCGCGCTCTCGATCGCCAGCTGGTTCATCACGGCCCGCGTCGTCCGCGGCCAGATCATCACGCTCAAGGAGAACGACTACGTCCGAGCCGCCAAGGCAGTGGGCGTGCGCTGGTACGCGATCCTGGGACGTCACCTGCTCCCGAACACGATGGGCGTGCTCGTGATCACCATCTTCCTCGAGTTGCCGGGCGTGATCCTCGGCGAGGCCTTTCTCTCCTTCCTCGGACTCGGGATCAGCCCGCCGGACGCTTCCTGGGGCTCGATGGCCCAGGACGGACGCGACGCCTACCGCGCCTACCCGCACATCATCATCATCCCGAGCCTGGCGATCGCGACCCTGGTCCTCTGCGCCAACTTCATCGCAGACGGGCTCCGCGACGCCCTCGACCCGCGTACGAAGGAGACCTGAGATGGCGCCGCTACTCGAAGTCGAGGATCTGCGCACCCACTTCTTCACCCGCGCCGGCGTCGTGCGCGCGGTCGACGGCGTCGACCTCACCGTCGACAAGGGCAAGACGCTCGGGATCGTGGGCGAGTCCGGCTGCGGCAAATCGGTCACCGCACTATCGATCATGCGCCTCCTCCCGGTCCCGCCCGCACGGATCGTCTCCGGCTCCATTCGCTTCGACGGACGCGAACTGACGGAGCTGTCCGAGCGTGAGCTCGAGGACGTCCGCGGACGCCAGATCGGGATGGTCTTCCAGGACCCGATGACCGCCCTCAACCCGACCCTTACCATCGGCACCCAGATCGTCGAGGTGCTGCAGCGACACCTCGGCCTCGACAACGGCAGAGCACGCCGGCGAGCCGCGGAGCTGCTCGACGAGGTCGGGATCCCGCGCGCGCGGGAGCGTCTCGACGACTATCCACACCGCTTCTCCGGCGGCATGCGCCAGCGCGTCGTGATCGCCATGGCCATCGCCTGCGAACCACGGCTCCTCATCGCGGACGAGCCGACCACCGCCCTCGACGTCACCGTCCAGGCGCAGGTGCTCGACCTGCTCGACGACCTACGTCGCGAGCGCGAGATGGCGATGATCCTGATCACCCACAACATGGGGGTCGTCGCCGAGTCCGCCGACGACGTCGCCGTCATGTACGCCGGCCAGATCGTCGAGCAGGCTTCGGCGCCGGAGCTCTTCCGCCGCCCCGAGCACCCCTACACCGAGGCGCTGCTCGCGGCGCTCCCCGACCTCGACGACCGCGATGCGCGGACGCGGCGGCTCACCGCGATCCCCGGCCGACCGCCCGACCTGATCGACCCGCCTGCCGCCTGCCGCTTCGCCGCCCGCTGCCCCTACGCCGGCTGCGGCGACAGCTGCGCCCTCGAGCCACCCGAGCTACGCGAGCTCCGACCCGGACACTGGGTGCGCAGCTCCCACCCTGCGAGCGAACGCGAGGCGGTGCCCGCGTGACCGAACCGCTGCTCACCGTCACCGACCTCAAGGTCCACTTCCCGATCCAGCGCGGCCTCCTCTTCGACCGCACCGTCGATCACGTGAGGGCGGTCGACGGCATCAGCTTCGAGATCCCGGAGGGACAGACGCTGGGGCTCGTGGGCGAGTCCGGCTCCGGCAAGTCCACCACCGCCTATGCCGCGCTCCAGCTGCTCCGGCCCACGGCGGGCTCCGTGCGGTTCCTCGGCCGCGAGCTGACCCGGCTGCGCGGGGAGGAGCTCCGCCGGATGCGCCGCGAGATGCAGATCGTCTTCCAGGATCCCTACGCATCGCTCAACCCGCGCATGACGGTCGGGAGGATCGTGGCCGAGCCACTGCAGACCCACGGGATCGGCACCCGCCGCTCGCGGCGCGCCTCCGTCGCCCGGCTGCTCGAGCTCGTCGGCTTCGATCCCTCGTACACGAACCGCTACCCCCACGAGTTCTCCGGCGGCCAGCGGCAACGAATCGGCATCGCCCGCGCACTCGCCCTCAACCCGAAGCTGATCGTCTGCGACGAGCCCGTCTCCGCACTCGACGTCTCGATCCAGGCCCAGATCCTCAACCTGCTCAAGGACCTCCAACAGGACCTGGGGCTCACCTATCTGTTCATCGCCCACGACCTCGCCGTCGTGCGCGGCATGAGCGACACGATCGCGGTCATGCACGAGGGCCGGATCGTCGAGCAGGGCCCGGCCGAGGACGTCTACACCAAACCTCAGAGCGATTACACCCGGGCGCTGCTCGCGGCCGTCCCCGTCCCGGACCCCGAGCGGATGCACGCCCGAAAGGCCGAGCGCCGTCGCCTGGAGCCGGCTCTCGGCGAGGCCTGAGCCGTAGCGCGATCAGGGGCGCTTCGTCGTGCCGACGAGGCGACGCCCGCTCTCGATCAGAAGCGCGAGCGCGGCGGCGAGGCCGAAGGCGAGCAACAGCGCATGGAGTGGCTCGTCCGCGAAGGCCTTTCCGCCGACCAGTCCGATCAGGCTCGCGTAGGCCGCCCAGATGACCCCGGCAGCGAGATCGAACACGAGGAAGCGGCGCCAGGCCAGACCGAGGAGACCGGCCGACAGCATGGTCGCCGTCCTCCCGCCGGGGATGAAGCGCGAGACGACGATGACCGTCGCCGAGCGTTCCCGCAGCAGCGTCTCTCCTCGCTCCATTCGTGATCGCCATCTGGGAGAGCGGAGAAGCCGGCGGACGACCGACCCCTGCCCCGCTCTGCCGAGGAGGTAGGCGAGGTTGTCGCCGATCACGGCTCCGGCCGCGCCGGAGACCACGACGAAGGACAGCACGAGGTCGCCGGTGCCGGCGAGCGCCGCCGCGGCGATCACGGTCGCCTCACTGGGAACGAGCGGGAACACAGCGTCGAGTGCGGCGACGCCGGCGATGAGCGGATACACCCACGCCGACGCCACGACGATGTCGATCAGCGATTCGAACACCGGACAGCGGCTTCTCAGCCGTTGGCGGTCACGCTCGCGGCGCGGGGCGCGGTGGCGACTGCAGACCGCAGATCGGCAAGCGCCTGCTCGCCGAGCGCAGCGACGACGTCTGGCCGCTCGAGCAGTCTTGCTCGCTCCTCGGGCGTCGACCAGGCGCGCACGTAGGGATCCTCGAGAATCTCGACGAACGGTCGCCCCTTTCGGTGCTCGCGAAGCACATAGCGCTCCACGTACTGCTCGCGCCTGTTCGTGCCGAACAGGTCCTTGAAGGGATTCGCGAACCAAGCAGGACGTCGCATCTGAGCCTCCTCGAGTGATGCTTCCGATTGGCCGGGGCGCACGGGTCGGGGGATGTGCGCCCCGGCTCTTCCAGGCGGACCGGATGCTCGCTGCCCTTTGCTCCGAATGGTGAGACAGCCTTGGAGTCCGTTCCGCTGAGACCCCATCGTTCCAACGGCGTAGCTCGGCGGCCATGGGCTCGGCACCCGATTCGGCGGTGGCCACCGCCCCATTCGGACAACCCGTCACCTGACATGGGGTATCGACCCTCGAACCTTGGAGGGCCGACCCAATGGCGTGGGGACTTACCAGCGGCGATCGTGGGAACATGTCGGAAGGAAGCGACTGTGATCGGAGGCGGCCGTGGCCGAACTGAGTGCGACGCGCACCGAATTGCTCGCGCGTCGCGCGCGGATCGGGCTCGCGACCCAGGGCCGCGACCTGCTCAAGGACAAGCGCGCCGCCTTGATGAAGGAGTTCGGGCGCCTGAGCGGGTCGGTCGTAGAGGCGGTGGAAGACCTTGGACGGCGCGCAGCGGAGAGCCGACGGGCGCTGCTCGATGCGGTCTCCGCCGACGGTGCGGAGACGATCGGCTCGGCTGCGCTGGCCGCATCCGGGGACATCACTACGCGTCTTCTCACTCGTAGCGTGGCCGGGGTGCGAGTTGTCGAGCTGGAGCACGAACCCGTCGTCCGGCCCCGCACCGGCCGCAGCTACGACCTCGTCGCGACCACGCCGCATGTCGACGCGGCCGCCGCCGGCTTCGAACGTCAGCTCGATCGCCTGCTCGACGTGGCAGCAACCGAGCTCAGTCTGCGGCGGTTGGCCGAGGAGATAACGCGGACCACTCGCCGCGTGAACGCGCTCGAGCACGTGGTCATCCCACGGCTCGAGAGCGAGCGCGACGCCATCCAGGCGGTGCTGGACGAGCGCGAGCTCGAAGACCGGGTCCGACTGCGACGGGCGCGTGCAGCCGGTCGCCGGCGGCAATCCGCAAGGCAGGAGGCGTCGTGACTTCCCCAACCGAAGACGGCGCCCTCGGATCGGTGCTCAGCCTGGAGCGCACGCTCGACCTGGCGAAGGCCACGTCCGTCGACGCCGAGGCGCGCATCGAGCTGGCGCGTCACGAAGCCGACGCGATCCTCTCTGCGGCGCGCGAACGGACCGAGCTCCAGATCCAGGAGCGCGAGAGTTCGTCCAGAGCGACCGCGGAGGCGGAAGCACTGGCGGCAAACGCCGATGCCGAAGCGGCGGCCGCGCAGGTGCACGCGAAAGCGCGCAGGGTGGAGGACGAATTCGTGGATGCCGCGCTGACGCTCGTACTGCCGGCGGCGTCCCGGGAGGCGACATGCTCGAGCGAATGACGCGAGTCGAGATCGTGAGCAGGATGCCGCGGCTCGGACAGGTTCTGCAACGTCTCTACCAGCTACGGCTTCTGCAGCTCGAACCCGCAGTCGACGAGGCGGGGGCCACGCTGACGGTGGTCCCCGGCAACTCCGCGCGTCAGGCGCAGGTGTCCGAGCTCCGTCTCCTGCTGGCTCGGTTGGACGGACTGCTCGCGCTCACTGAGTCGGTCACTGCTCCCAGTGAAGGAGACCCAGACATCCAACCGGCAGCGGTCACCGCGGAGCTCGACCGGATCGCGCCACACATCGAGTCGTCGGCTGCGCGTATCGATGAGCTTCAGTCGGAGCTTGCCGTCCTGCCTCGCTACCTCGAACCCCTTCGACGGCTGCTGCCGCTCGTGCCCGAGCTCGCGATGCTCGACGAGCAGGAACTGCGAGCCCTCCGGCTCGACACCGTCGCACTCGTCTTGAACACCGACGACGACCGGCTCGTCGAAAATCTCCGCGCGGCGTTGCAAGAGCTCGTGGGCGAGCGCTTCGAGCTCGTCGCAACGCGCGTCGACGCGGACGCCGTCGGCTGCTTGATCGTCGTCGCGCATCGCGACGCGGACACGGTGCGCGAGCTCCTCGGGCGCGAGCAGGTCCGGCATCTGCCCCTGCCACAACGCTACGAGCGCCTCTCGTTCCACGGGGCGGTTGCCGCGATGGAGACGCGACTCAGAGATCTCCCGCCCAAACTCGAGCGAGCGAAGGCCGACCTGCAGGAGCTCCTCGCACCGCGGGCAAGCGGATGGGACGCAGCTCGCATTCACCTCGCAGCACAACTGGAGCAACTCGAAGCCGTCGTGAACCTCGGCGCCACGGAGCGCACCTTCGTCGCCGTCGGCTGGACACCGACCTCGCAGCTGCCGAAGCTCCGCAACGAGTTGGAGCTCGCCGCAAGCGAAGAGATCGCCCTCGACGTGGTGGATCCGACCCCAGGGGTCACGCCGCCTGTGCTGATGAGTAACCGCGCGCCGGCTCGTCCATTCGAGTTCCTCGTCCGCCTGCTCGACCTCCCGCGCGCCGGCTCGCTGGACCCGACGATGCTGATGGCGCTGTTCCTGCCCCTGATGGTCGGCGTAATGGTCGGTGACATCGTCTACGGCGCGCTCCTGTTGGGGCTGGCGGTGTTCGCCCGTCAACGCTTCGCATCCCGATCGCCCGTCATCCGAGACCTGACTCGCGTGTTCATCGCTGGATCGCTCTGGGCGATCGTCTTCGGCGTCCTGTACGGCGAGGCGCTCGGAGACCTCGGGGAACGGTTCGGCCTCCACGCACTCTGGTTCTACCGCGGTGGACGGGACGCGGTCCAGCGGCTCCTCCTGTTCTCACTCGCAATCGGAGCCGCGCACGTCGTGCTCGGGCTCGTGCTGGGGCTCTGGCGCTCGGCGCTGGAGCGACGCGGCGGCGAGCTACTCGAGCGGGCCGGATCGCTCCTCGCCCTCGGCGGTGTGTTCGGCCTCGCCGGAGTCGCGGTCGACCGTCTACCCGGAGGCGCGCTGGTCCCCGCCGCAGCGGCGATCGTGGTCGGCATCGTCCTCCTCGTCGTCCCTGGCGGCGCCCTCGGACTGATGATGGGGCCTCTGGCGTTCATAGGCACGCTCGGCAACGTGCTCTCGTACCTGCGGCTCGCGGCCGTGGGGCTCGCGTCCGCGTACCTCGCCGTCGTCGCCAACCGGCTTGGCGGCCTCGGACCGATCTGGATGGGCGTGTTCGTCGCGGCACTCTTTCACGCCCTCAACCTCGCGCTCGCCGCGTTCAGCCCGATGATCCAGGCGCTCCGCCTGCACTACGTCGAGTTCTTCAGCAAGTTCTACGAGGGCGGCGGCGAGCCGTTTCGCCCGTTCGGCGAGCGTGGCGTCGCATGACGTTTTTCACCCCAACGAAAGAAGGAGGAGCACCATGCAGCATGGCTTGATGGCACTGGGAGCGGGGCTCGCAGTCGGGTTCGCCGCGATCGGCACGGGCCTCGCCCAGGCGAAGATCGGGGCCGCGGGAATGGCCGCCATCGCGGAGAAGCCCGAGCTGACCGGCCGCGCGATCTTGATGGTCGCGATCCCCGAAACCCTCGTGATCCTCGGCTTTGCCGTCGCGGCGATGATCCTCGTCCTGCTCTGAGCAGATGGCGCTCAAGGACCTGCTGACCGCGCTCGAAGCGGACGCCGCCTCCGAGACCGAGAGGCTGCTAGCCGAGACCGATGCCGAGGCTTTGCGCATCGTCGAGTCGGCGAAGCTCGAGGCACGCAAGCTCGAGGAGCACGCTGTCCGGGAACACGAAGCCGACCTCGCGCGTGAGGTCGAGCGAAGTCGCTCCGAGGCGAGGCTCGCGGCGGCGGCCATGCTTCGCGACGCACACGAAGTCGGCGTCGCGACGCTTCAGGAGGCCCTTCGCGAACGTCTGAGAGCACTGCGCGAGACGGACCGGTATCCGGCCGTCATGCGTGCATTGATAGGGGAAGGCGTGGCGGCGCTGCCCAATGCGTCGCTGCTGCGTGTCGACCCGCGAGATGCGGAGCTCGCGCGGCGCATCGTGAGCGAGCTCGAGGTCGCGCTCGAGCTGAGACCCGAGCTCGACACGCTCGGCGGAGTCGAGGTAGCTGCCGATGACGGGCGGGTCGCACGCAATACCTTCGAGGAGCGGCTCCGCAACGCGGAGCGGGAGCTGCGCGTGCTGGCCGGAGAGCTTCTCGAGGCGACGGAGGCGCCATCGGTCGCAGCGGAAGCCGTGCCGTGAGTGTCCTGACGTCCTCACCGGATTTCGTCTACGGGAACACGAGGCTGCGTGCACGCAAGGCCCAGCTCTTGACCGAGGCGGATTACGAGGCGCTCCTCGACCGAGACACTGCCGGCGTTCAAGAAGGCCTCGCCCAGACCGGCTACGGTCCCGAGCTCGAGGCCGCGCTCGCGCGGGGTGGGCCCAGGCCTGTCGAGAAGGCAGTGGGCGACCATCTCGCTCGCGTCCTGACCGAGATGCGCTCCTTCTATCGCGATCGCGCGCGGGATCTCGTCGACCTCCTCCTGGCGCGGTTCGACCGCCACAATCTGCTCACGCTCCTGCGTGGACAAGTCCGCTCGCAGCCGGCGGAGCTCACACTCACAGCGATCGTTCCGCTCGGCCCTCTTGGGGGCGAGGCAGCAGAGGAGATCGCCCGCCGTGACGAAGTCGCGTCCGCGGTCGACCTGCTGACTGCGTGGCGCCTCCCCGATCCCACCACCGCCGCCACCCTGGCGCAGGCATGGCCCCGGTTCGAGCGCACGGGGGACCTCGCTCAACTCGAGCACGAGCTCGCAACCGCCCACGCACGCCGGGTCGGACGCGAAATCGCGAGCGCACCCGCAACGCTGCGCGAGCTGATCGCGCGCGAATGCGATGCGACGAACGTCCTGGTCGTCCTGCGCCTGCGTGCCGCACTGCGGGCCGGGGAGCTCACGGAGCTCCCGCCGCCGCCCGAGGGCGGCCGCTACCTCCCCGGAGGACGCATCGGCGAGGACGCTCTCGAGGCGGCGCTGCACCTACCGGTACCGGCCGACACGGTCGCCGCGCTCGCCGGCGCGGCGCAACGAGATGACTGGCGGGGGCCTCTGGAGCGCTATGTGGAGACCGGCGACCTGCCACTCCTTCAACGGGAGCTCGAGACCGCACGGGTGCGTTGGGCGCTCCGGCTCTTCCTCTCAGGCGATCCCCTGGGCATCGACGTGCCGATCGCCTACACGGTGGGGAATGAGAACGAAACCCACAATCTCCGCCTCGTCGCCGAGGGCGCGGCCGAAGGGGAGCCCGCTCAGACCGTTCGACCGCGGCTCCTGCTCGCCAATGGAGATGGACGATGGGCCGCCTGATCGTGCTCACCACGCCCGACCTCGAGCTCGGCTACCGGCTGGCCGGCGTCGCCACACGCGCGGTGGCTTCGAGCGCGGACGCAGGGAGAGCACTGCAAGAGCTGCTGGACGCGGGAACGGATGACGTGATCGCAGTGCACGAGCCGTTCTTCCACGAGCTGGAGCGTCCGCTCCGTCGCCGGATCGAAACGCTCACGTCACCGCTTGTCGTTGCAATGCCGGCCGGACGTGACGCCGACGTCGAGGCCGAGCGCCGGGCGCGCCTGCTGCGAATGCTCTGGCAGGCAGTCGGCTACGAGATGACCTTCGACAGAGGAGAGAACGGACAGTGACCGAGGCGCTCGCATCCGAGCAGCAGCTTTCGGCCGAGGTCGGTTCGATCCACGGGGTGTCAGGTCCGGTGGTAACGGCGCGCGGTCTCACGGCGGCGCGCCTGTACAACGTCGTCCTCGTCGGTCACGCCCGTCTACCGGGTGAGGTCATCCGCCTCGACGCGGGGGACGCCATCGTCCAGGTGTACGAAGACACGGCCGGGCTGGCCGCAGGAGAGCCGGTCGTCGACACCGGCGAGCCGCTACAGGTCGAGCTCGGCCCCGGCCTGCTCGGCGCGATCTTCGACGGCACCCAACGCCCGCTGACCAGGCTCGCGCAGCGAGCCGATGACCCGGTGGGCGAGCCGATGATCGAGCGCGGGGCGACTGCACCTTCGCTCGACCGGAGCCGCGCATGGCCGTTCGAGCCCGAGGTTGCAGAAGGCGTCGAGGTCTCCGATGGCGACGTTCTCGGCATCGTGCAGGAGACGGCTGCGCTCATTCACCGCGTCCTCGTCCCGCCGGGAATCTCCGGGGTCGTCACGCGAGTCGGCCGCGGGCCCGTGCGCATCGACGAACCGGTCGTCTGGATCGACGGCGAACCGCTGACGTTGCTGTCCCGCTGGCCCGTTCGACGCGCACGGCCTTTCGCTCACCGGCTCGCCCTCGGCCAGCCTCTCGTGACCGGCCAGCGGGCGATCGACACGCTCTTCCCGATCGCGCGTGGCGGCGCCGCAACCATCCCCGGCGGCTTCGGAACCGGCAAGACCGTGCTTGAGCAATCGCTTGCGAAGTGGTCGCACGCCGACGTGATCGTCTACGTGGCCTGCGGCGAGCGCGGCAACGAGCTCACCGAAATGCTCGACGAGTTCCCGAAGCTCACGGATCCGCGCACCGGCTCCTCGCTCCTGGAGCGCACGGTCATCATCGCGAACACGAGCAACATGCCCGTCGCGGCGCGCGAGGCGAGCATCTACACCGGCATCACGATCGCCGAATACTTCCGCGATCAGGGCCATGACGTGGCCCTCCTGGCGGACAGCACCAGCCGCTGGGGCGAGGCGCTCCGCGAGGTGTCGAGCCGGCTCGAGGAGATGCCCGCAGAGGAGGGCTACCCCGCCTACCTCTCCACCCGCCTCGCCGAGTTCTACGAGCGGGCCAGCGCCGTGACCTGCCTCGGCAGCGCCGAACGCACCGGCTCCGTTTCGATCGTTGGCGCCGTGTCACCGGCAGGAGGCGACTTCTCCGAGCCCATCACGCAGCACAGCCTGCGACTCGCCGGAACCTTCTGGGGCCTCGACACGAACCTCGCGCGCCGCCGGCACTTCCCCGCCATCGACTGGAACCGCAGCTACACGCTCTACGAGCTCGACGCCTGGTTCGACGACGAGGTCGCGGCGGACTGGCACGAGCAGCGCGCCTGGGCTCTCGAACTGCTGCAGCAGGAGACCTCACTGCTCGAGATCGTGCAGCTGCTCGGCGCAGACTCGCTGGCACCCGCCGAGCGCGTGGTGCTCGAGACTGGGCGGCTCTTGCGCGAGGACTTTTTGCAACAGTCGGCCTTCGACGACGTCGACGCCTACTGCGCACTCCCGAAGCAGCACCAGATGCTGCGCGTCCTGCGCGCAGCACACGAGGCGATGGCGGCGGCGGTCGCACGGGACGTACCGGTCGACACGCTGGCGGCTGTCCCGGCTCTCCGCGGCGCAGCACGGATGCGCTTCTGGCCGGACGACGAAGTCGCCGAGAGCGCGCAGGCCCTGATCGAACGCATCCGCCAGGAACTCGAGGAACTGTGACCACCGCAGACGGGAAGACAACGCTTCTCACCGTCGAGCACCAGACGGTCTCCTACGTCGCCGGGCCGTTGCTCGTCGCCGAGCAGATGCTCGGCGTCGGCTACGACGAGCTCGTCGAGGTCGTGTCGCCCGACGAGCAGGTCCGGCGCGGCCGCATTCTCGCGATCGAAGGGGACCGCGCCGTCGTCCAGGTCCTCGACGGGACCTCCGGGCTCAGCCTCCCCGGCACCCGTGTTCGGACCCGGGGCGAGGTTGCCCGCGTCGCCGTCGGCGAGAGCCTGATCGGCCGGATCCTCGACGGCTCGGGCACGCCCATCGACGGCGGTCCACCCCTCGGTGCCGAGGGATACCGCGACGTCAACGGCTTGCCGATCAACCCGGTTGCCCGCAACCACCCCTCCGAGTTCATCGAGACCGGGATCTCGGCAATCGACGGGTTGAACACGCTCGTCCGCGGCCAGAAGCTGCCGATCTTCTCGGGCTTCGGCCTCCCGGCCGCCGAGCTGGCCGCCCAGATTGCGAGCGACGCAGCCGTCCCCGGTAGCGCAGGCGGTGACGAGTTCGTCGTCGTCTTCGCAGCGATGGGCGTCACCCAACGGGAGGCGGCGTTCTTCCGCAGCACGTTCGCCGGAAGCGCGGCGCTGGAGCGGACGGTGCTCTTCCTGAACACCGCCGAGGATCCCGCCGTCGAGCGGCTGCTGACCCCGCGAGCGGCACTGACGGTCGCCGAGCACCTGGCGTTCGATCTCGACCGCCATGTTCTCGTGGTGCTCACCGATATCACGAGCTATTGCGAAGCACTCCGCGAGCTGTCCGCCGCGCGCGAGGAGATTCCGGGTCGCCGCGGCTATCCGGGCTACATGTACACGGACCTCGCGTCGCTCTTCGAACGAGCCGGCCGGATCCGCGGCCGGCCCGGATCGGTCACTCAGCTGATGATCCTGTCGATGCCGGATGACGACATCACCCACCCCATCCCCGATCTCACCGGGTACATCACCGAAGGGCAGATCGTGCTCTCCCGTGAGCTCGACCGGAGAGGGATCCAGCCGCCAATCGACGTTCTCCCTTCGCTCAGCCGCCTCATGAACGCCGGCATCGGTGCGGGCAAGACGCGCGAGGACCACCGCGCGGTCGCCGACCAGCTCTACGCGGCACTCGCGCGGGGCCGTGACCTGCGGAGGCTGGTCTCGATCGTCGGCGAAGCAGCGCTCTCAGAAGCCGAACGGCGCTACCTCTCATTTGCCGACAGCTTCGAGCAGAAGCTCGTCAACCAGGGCGGCACGCGACGCCGGATCGAGGAGACCCTCGACCTGGCCTGGACACTGCTCCGCGAGCTGCCCGCGGACGACCTGAAGCGCATCGATCCGGCGCTCGTGGAACGCTACGGAGCGACCGGAGAATAGTCCCTGGTCAGCGGCATTCCGCGCTCGAGTCTCACTGACGTCCCGTAGTGCCGCACCTCGATCGGATCGCCCTCCAGCAGCTCGTACACGGCAGTTCCAGCTCGCATGTCGACGCGAAGACGCCGGCCTCGGTACACGAGCCGAAAGCGCAGTCGGCCGAGAACCGGCGGCGGGCGCGGGGAGAAGTCCAGCGTTTCGCCGTGGTCACGTAGTCCGCCGAAGCCCGCGACCGCCACGAGCCAGGCCCCTGCGAGCGAGGCAAGGTGGAGCCCGTCTGCGGTATTCCCGTCCATGTCGTGGAGGTCCACGAGCGCAGTCTCGCGGAAGTAGTCGTATGCGAGCTCGAGCCTCCCGACCTCGGCTGCGACGACGGCCTGGATCGACGCGGATAGAGACGAGTCGCGAACGGTGATCGGCTCGTAGTAGTCGAAGTCGCGGCGCTTCTGATCGCTGTCGAAGCAGTCGCCGCAGAGATAAAGCGCGAACACGAGATCGGCCTGTTTGACGATCCGGCTCGAATAGAGCAAGTAGTAGGGCGCATGTAAGAGCAGCGGGCGTTGCTCGGGTCCGATCAGGTCCGTGTCCCAGCGGCGGTAGCGGGTGAACCCGTCCGCCTGCGCCGTGACACCGAGCTCGGCGTCATAGGGGATCACGACGGCATCCGCCGCAGCACGCCACCTCGTGATCTCGTCTGCGGCCACGTCGAACTCGGCGGCCTGTTCCGGCCATCGCTCGGCAACGTCGGCTGCGGCGCGCAGGTTTCGTGCCGCCATCAGGTTCGTGAACACGTTGTTGTCGGCGAGCGCCGAATACTCGTCGGGTCCGGTGACCCCGTCGATGTGAAATCCCCCGTCCACCTCGTGATGTCCGAGCGAACACCAGAGACGCGCCGTCTCGACGAGAAGCTCGAGCGCCGGCCCCTGCTCGAACTGGACGTCTTCCGTCGCGGCGACGTAGCGGCGTGTCGCATCCGCAATGTCGGCGTTGATGTGAAACGCGGCAGTCGCGGCCGGCCAGTAGCCAGAGCACTCTTCACCGCGGATCGTCCGCCAGGGAAACGCGGCGCCGCGCAACAGCAACTCGCGCGCTCGGCTGCAGGCCAGCGGGAGCGTCGAGTGCCGCCAGAGCAGCGCATCCCGGGCGGCGGCAGGCAGCGTGTAGGTGAGCATGGGGAGCGTGTACGTCTCCATGTCCCAGAACGTGTGCCCGTCGTAGCCGCGACCCGTGAGGCCCTTGGCCGGGATGGCACGCTGCTCGGCGCGGGCAGCCGCCTGAACGAGCTGGAACACGGCGAACCGGAGCGCCTGCTGGAGCTGGGGGTCGCCTTCGATCTCGACGTCGGCTACGTCCCAGACCTCGTCGAGGTACGCGCTTTGCGCCTTGACGAGCCCGTCCCAGCCTGCGCGTCGTGCCGATGAGAGGGCGGCATCGACCTGATCGCGGAGGGCCGGCGCGGAGCGCCTGCTCGACCAGCCGTAGCCGAGGAGCTTCACCACCGTCAGGGTCTCACCGGGCTGGAGCTCGGTGGTGACCGTCACGCGTGCGAGGTCGGGATCGCTCTCGGACTCGGTCATCGTCTCCACCGGCCCTTCGACGACGTGGTGGAGCGCCGCCGCGACACGAAGTCCACTCACGCGCGTGCGATGACCGAGCGCAACCTGGACACCGTCGTTCGCGTGGTACTCGCTCTCGAGCGGAGCACGCAGCGCGGCCGCGGCGCGAGGATCGTCCCGCCGTTCCGGTATCGGCTCATTCGCCACCAGGCTCGACTGAACGACGATTCGAGCAGGGTCGCCGAGCGCCTCTACCTCGTATCTGACCGCGGCGACGGCGCGGTGGACGAAGGAAACGAGCCGCGTCGAGCGGATGGCGACCGTCTTGCCGGCCGGTGTCGTCCACTCGACCTCGCGCAGCAGCAGTCCGGAGCGCAGGTCGAGCCTGCGCTGATGTCGCCTGAGGACGCCGTAGCGGACGTCGAGTGCCCAATCGTCGACGAGTAGTCGCATGAGCTTCCCGTTCGGTACGTCGATCAGCGATTGACCCTCCTCGGGATAGCCGTAGGCGGTCTCGGCATGCGGAAGCGGCAGACTCTCGAAGAAGCCGTTGAGATAGCTGCCGGGAACACCGTGTGGCTCCCCTTCGTCGAGATTCCCCCGCAGCCCGATGTGTCCGTTCGAGAGCGCGAAGATCGACTCGGTCTGGGGGAGCAAGTCGAGCCGCAGCTCGGTCTCGGTCACTGCCCACGGCTCGACCGGAAAGAAGTCGGGCGGCAGCATTCCTACTCCAGCAACTCGGCGAGGTCGGCGACGACCACGTCGGCTCCTTGTCTCAGCAAGGCCTCGGCGCCTGCTCCGCGGTCGACGCCGACAATCCAAGCGAACGAGCCCGCACGGCCGGCCTCGACGCCCGCCAGCGCGTCCTCGAAGACGGCCGCCTCGCCGGGCTCGACGCCGAGCGCAGCCGCTCCGGCGAGGTAGGTGTCGGGGTGCGGCTTGCCCGCCAGCCCTTCCCGCGCGGCGACCACTCCATCGACGACGGTGTCGAAGTGATCTGAGATCCCCGTAGCGGCGAGCACAGCGCGTGTGTTCTTGCTTGCCGAGACGACAGCGCACGGCAGACCCATCGCCCGTGCAGCCTCGACGAACTTGACCGATCCGGGATAGGTATCGACTCCACGCTGCGCGATGAGCTCGAGCACGAGCTCATTCTTTCGTGTTGCAAGGCCGTGAACGGTGCACGCGGAGGCCGGATCGGTCGACTTCCCCTCCGGAACGTCGATGCCGCGCGAGGCGAGGAAACCCCGGACACCGTCCTCGCGGAGTCGCCCGTCCACGTACTCCACGTAGTCCCGTGGCACCTCGAATGGCCGGAACGGCCGATCCTCCCGCCCTGCTTGGTCACGCAGGAAGGCGTCGAACAGCTGCTTCCAGGCCGCCGCATGGATCTTGGCGGTCTGCACGAGAACGCCGTCGAGGTCGAACAGACAGGCGCGGATCCCGGCCGGAACCCGAGGCCTTCGGCGACGTTCGTGGCTGGTGGATTGAGTCCCCATCTCGGCGATTCATCATCGCGGTTCGCACACATCGCGGCGATACGGCCACGGCTACGTAGGAATGGGGTGCAAGACCTATCGCGTGACGAAGGCATCCGTGTGACGCTTTGGCCATGACCCAGATTGCTGAGAACCTGACGTTCCGGCGAGTGCCACGGACACGCGGGCAGCGGCTGGACGAGCCTGAAAACGGCGCTGCCGCACCCGTTGCCGGCAGCAAGGATCGTGACCTCCCAGCACTAGCCGAACTGCTGCAGCGTGAATCGATCCGCCTCTCGCTCAGGGAGCGCCACGCATTGAGGGACGCGATCGCCTACGTAGTCGAGGCACCCGAGGGCGAGATCGGCTTCGTGACCGAGGTGCGGATCGCACCCTTCGCATACTGGCCGGACGAGCTGATCGTGGAAGCTGATCCGGACGGCCCGCAGCTGCGCGTCCCGATCGAGACGGTCTCAGCCGTTCTTCCGCGCCGGGGTAGACTCTTCGTGTCCGGGGCGCCGGTGGGTGCCAGGCCGGTACCGCGTCCGCGAGAGGCGTGGCCGACGAAGGCGCGAGCATGGCGGCTCGCGGGAGCAGCAGGTGCTGTGCTCGGTCTCGGAGGGTACGTCGCGACATTCGTCGCGCTCGCGCTCGGCACCGGGATCGCCTGGGGTCCGGGCCTCGCCGCGAGCGGGGCCGTGGGCGGTGCTGCTGCGGCCGCGTCGTGGCAGAAGTACGGGCGATCCTGGCCCGCAGCGATCGGGCTTGGATCGTTCTGGCTGCCGCTCGTGGCGGGCGTGGTCGGATCACTCCTTCGGTAGCCGCGAGCAGCCGCGTGGATGGGGCCGCGCTTCGAACACTTTGGCCCCGGTAGCCGATGGCGGTTCTCGCGCGGGCGGCCGACACTTGATGGAGAAGGAAGTCAAAGAGAGGAGAAGCCGTGTCCAACCGCCATGAACGCCGCATCGATGCATGGACAGCGCTCGCCGCCGAGCCGGCCGTCCGCGCTGCCGAGCGAGCGATCGTGACGGAGTCGGCCACCGTTCTCGCCGACACGCTTGCCATCGCCGCTGCAGCGGAGGCGCGCAGGCGGACAGCCCACGTCCTCGACCTCAAGGACCGAGCGGATGCAGACCCCAGCAGACGCGACGCCTATCAGCGTGCAGCCGACGATCTGCGGAACTGGGCAGCGGGCATCTACCTCGCCACCGTGCGCGATGCGCAAGTGGCGCATCCCCTCGGCCGACCGAGCCAACCGAGTCGCAAGCCAGTGCTCAGGCATGCGAACCCCCACAGCGAAGAGGGCACCTCGCTCCGTCGAAGCGTGCTTCGGCCCCCATTCCCAGGACAACGGAAGCGGAGCCCCTTTGCGGCCGGGACGGCCGAAGGCTGCGAGCCCGAATGGGGTACAAGCTCCATTGTTTCCGAGCCCTGCGGAGTGGGATCCTGAAAGGAGAATCTCGTCGAAGGGAGTGGAGATGGCAGCCTCAATGCAGCGCGAGTCGGCGAAGGCCGGGACGACCGGGGTCGAGCTATTGACGCGCGCCTACCTGATGGAGATGGAGACGGTCGCGAACTATCTGGCCGCTTCGACGAATCTCGAAGGCATCCGGGCTCAGGAAGTGGTGCGGGCACTCGCCGGCGACGTCGAGGAGGAGCTGGGCCACGCGCGCCGCCTTGCCACGCGCCTGAACGAGCTCGGCGCGGTCGTTCCTGGATCGCACGGGCTCTTACAGGAGCAGGACTCGCTCCAGCCGCAGGCCGACTCTGCAGACGTGGAGGGAGTTGTCCGGGGTGTGCTCGAGGCGGAGGAAGGCGCGATCGCTCACTACCGGGCGCTGATCGAAGAGTCAGACGGCGTCGACTGGGTGACGCAGGAACTCGCGATCTCGATCCTCGCCGACGAGGAGGCGCACCGGCGAGTATTCGAGAGCTTCCTGCGCGAGTACGAGTGAGGAGGAGCTTCGATGTCGCACGATCCAATCGAGCGCTGGGAATGGGAAGGCGGCGCCATCGTGGTCGCCGCGAGCCCCACCGATGACGAGAGGCGCGACCAAGCGAGCGGGCGGATGGACGAGCCACCCGCCCGTGAGGAGCAGAAGAGTCAGCCGTCGAGCTCGACGATCTCGAGCCGCCGCAGCCCACCGGGCGCGTCCGCCTCGATGACGTCACCCACGCGGCGTCCGAGCAGCGCCGTCCCGATCGGCGACTCGCTCGAGATCTCGCCCGCCGTCGGATCGCTCTCGCCCGCGCCGACGACTCGATAGTCGATCGACTCGCCGCTCTCCAGATCGAGGACGGTCACGCGTTCTCCGAGGTCGACCTCGCCGTCGGGCTGAGGAACGACGATCTCTGCATCGACCAGGCGGCGCTCGAGCAGCGCGAGGCGCTGGTCGACCAGGTCCAGTTCGTGTCGCGCGTGCAGGTACTCGCCGTTCTCTGCGAACGCGCCGCCGAACTCCAGCGCCGAACGCAGACGCTGCACGTTGGTCTCGCGCTCGGCGCGTAGCCGAGCACGGTCGGCTTCGAGCTTCTCGAGCCCCTTCGCCGTCAACACCGTGTCCATCACCGGCTTCACTCCTCCCTCGATCGGATGAACGGCGCGCCGTCCGCGCGCCACGCCACTCAGAGTTGCGGCGCGCGGGGACAGGAGCAATGGGGCGAGCGCGCCACTTCCGCGACGGCACACCCCCATGCGCCGGATCAGGGATCGGCGAGATCTGGCGCTCGCTTCGCCAGCGCCTGCCGCCAGTTCAAGGTCCGAAGCATGAGGGCGATCGCAGCGAAGCCGACGACGATGTTGAGACTCATCAGCACCACCTTCATCCCGACGCTGAAGCTGAGCACAGCCGCTTTCGCCGCTTTACCCGAGAGGATGTAGACGACGAGGCCTTGCTCGGTTCCGATGCCTCCGGGAGTCAGCGGCATCAGAGTGGAGAGGCTCTGCGTGACCTGAACGAGCAGCGCCGTGTGCCGCGTCGCCGGCAGATGGAATGCACGCAGGAAGAAGTAGATCGTCGCGAGCCGACAGCCCCAGTCGAGTGCTTGCCAACTCGCAACCGAGTGCAGGTACAGGCCGGGCCGGCGGAGAATCGCCCCTCCGCTGCGCAGCAGCTGTATGAAGCCCTCGACGCGGCCTCGCCCCCAGAGCCACCCGACGAGCACGGCAGCACCGACCAGCCCCGCGACGAGCAGCGCTAGCCGAGGATCCCGCTCTGCCCAGGACCAGTCGATGGAGCGGAGCCGCCCGAGAGCATCCAGTCCTGGAAGCACTCCGAGATAGAGCGCCCAGGCGAAAAGGGCGGCGGACGCAACGACGTCGAAGAGCGTCTCGACGGCGAGCGTCGCGACGAGTGTCGGATACCGAGAGCCCGTGATCCGCTGTTTCACGAGGAAGAGCCTCAGGACATAGCCGCCACGCGCTGGCAAGACGACGTTCGCGGCGGCCCCGGCCGCGTAGGCACCGAACACGCTTCTCCAGCGGACCACGGCATCGGGATACGCGGCCGCGAGAATGTTCCGCCAGGCACGCGTTCGTGCCACGAACTTGCAGAGCTGGAAGGCCACGGCGGCCGCGACCGAGCTCCAACCGATCGAGCGAAGATGGTCACCGAAGGCGTCGAGGGCGTGAAGGATCTGGCTCAGCAAAGATGGACTGTCCTCACCCGGGTACGGCGCGAAGCCTTCATGGCCGCTCAAGGATAGGATCCTCTTCCGCCCGTAACCCGACGCCCGGCGATGCGAGTCAAGCTCACCAACCCGTTCAAGTTCCTCTTCGCGACGACCAGGCGCGAGCAGTACGTCGAGCGATTCGTGCTGCGCGAGCACAAGAAGGGGAGGTCCTTCGCGGAGATCCTCGACGATCCGTACGTTCTGGCCTGGTCGACCGCCGAGGAGCGAGCGAGGCTCGTCGAGCGTCCACACGTCGTGGCCGCGCTCACCGAGGACGCCCTGGCCGACCTGAGGGCCGCGGTCGCCAGTCACGACGCGGCGCCGACCAGCTAGCCACGCTCGGCCCGCAGCCGTCGTATCGTTCGCGGCGTGGAGCCCACGGCAAGCCTCGTCTGTGGCGTGGATCATTCAGCAGGGGCCAGAGTCGCGGCACCGTTCGCGGCAGACCTTGCGGATCGTCTGGCACTGCGTCTTGTTCTCGTGCATGCCGTCCAGCCGCCGCTCCCGCAGCCGGGCATCGCACCGGGAGCCGGGGCGTTGGAGACAACCAACTGGGATGCCATCGATCAGCTCCGCCGGGCCGGAGCCAAGCTGCTCGAGGAGATGGCCCAGGAGCTCGGAGCCGACCGGGAGGTCGTGACCGAGCTCAAGATCGGGGACGCAAGCAGCGTCGTCGCCGCGGCAGCGGAGCGGTACCGAGCCGATCTACTCGTCGTCGGATCGCGGGGGCTGGGCTCCGTGGGCGCGCTCATTCTCGGGAGCGTGTCGCGGCGGCTTGCCGTCGACGCTCCGTGCCCAACGGTGATCGTTCCGGAGTCCGGCGAGACGATCGGCGACGGGCCGATCCTCTGTGCGGTCGACGACACCGAGGGGGCCCGGACGGCAGTTGCCACCGCCGCAAGGTTGAGCGAGCGGCTGAACGCGAGGCTCATACTCGCGCATGTCGCACCCGAGAATGCTCCTGCCGATCATGGCGAGGAGCTCCTCGCACGCGTCGTCGCCGATAACGGCCTCGGAGACTCGGTGGAGAGGACTTTGGTGCAAGGAGAGGCGGCCGAGGCGATAGTCGAGGCGGCGACCTCTCACGGGGTAGGGATGATCGTCATCGGCTCCCGCGGGCGGGGCGCCCTGGCGTCAGCAGCGCTCGGCAGCGTCTCCTCGGCGGTCGCCACGCACGCGTCGTGCGCCGTGACGATCGTTCGAGACCGCTAGCCCGGCTTCGCGGACAGTTGAACCTTGACGGCCTTGCGGCCGCCGCTTCGCAGGAGCTCGATCGCGACCTCTTGGCCGGGGCGGTGGCGGCGCAGCGCCGCGAACAGATCCTCGACGCTGTCGAGCGGCTCGCCTGCCAGCTCGATGAGCACGTCCCCCGGCTCAATGCCTGCGCGATCCGCGGGGCCGTTCGGTTCGACCGCATAGACCAGGACTCCGGTCGACCGGCCGACGTGAAGCTGTTGCGCGACCTCGGGCGTGAGTTCCGCCGGCTGAATTCCGATGAACGCGTGCTCGACCTTGCCGTGCCGTAGCAGTTCGTCCGCGACGGCCACGGCGGTCGCGGCCGGGATGGCGAATCCGATCGCGACCGCACCCTGCTGCGGCGGAATGTACGCCTCCGAGATGCCGATCACGCGTCCCCGGCTGTCGACCACGGCGCCGCCGGAGTTGCCCGGCGAGATCGGAGCGTCGGTCTGCAAGAGGTCCACGAGAGCACTCGTCTCGGCAGCGGAGCCCGGAATCGAGCGGTGAAGTCCGGAGACGATGCCTGCGCTGACGGACTTGTCGAACCCGAGCGGGCTCCCCAACACGACGGCCAGCGATCCCACGGCGGGCAGCCTCTGCTGAAAGGTCGCCGCGGGGAGGCCCTCTCGGTCGACCTTGACGAGCGCCAGGTCGGTGTCCGGATCGGACGCCATGACCTTCCCGCGCACGCGATGTCCGTCTGCGAATGCGATGTCGACGGCGGACGCGCCGTGGACAACGTGATCGTTCGTGAGGATCACGCCATTCGGGCGGTAGATCACGCCGCTGCCCACGCCGCCTCCAGTCAGCACCGTGACAACCTCGGGCTGGACGTTCCGCACGATGGCCGGGATCCGCGAGAAGACGTCGGGAGGCTGCGCGGCATCAGGAGCCTGATTCGCGGCGGTCGTCGGCGTGGCCGTCGAGCTCCGATGCTTGCTCCCGCCGCAAGCAGCCACGGCAACGAGCAGTGAGAGCGCCGCCGCCACGCTCAGAGCCCGAGACAGGCTTCGCGGGAACACGTCGATGCGACGGTATCCCCTGCGCAGCGCCTGCTCAACCCGCGCTCGAGGTCCGCGGGCGCCAGCGAGATAGACTGCCCCGATCGAGCGACAGGCGAACGCTCCAACGCAGGACGAGTCGCCGGCCGATCAGTCGCGGCCTGACAAAGCCGCCGCGACGAGGAGCAACGGCCGGACGAACTCGCCGCGAGCCGAGAAGCGCAATGAAGGGCCCGAATGGCGCGTCACACCGGCCCCCGACGGTCGCGGCGCCCCTGCCAAGACTCCTCGCGGGCGGGGGTGGTGGTGGTTTGTCGCAATCGTCGTAGGGCTGTTCGCGATCAACTACTTCGGCGCCTCGAGCTCCCTCGGTCCGGAGTCGCGAATCCGCGTGCCCTACCTCCCCACGTTCGTCAAGCAAGTCGATGCCGGCAACGTGAAGTCGATCTCATCGCGCGGCGACTCGATCCAGGGCGAATTCAAGCGGCAGGTCACGTATCCGCCAAAGCCCGATAAAGACGCCAAGCGCTCGACGCACTTCTCAACGCACGTCCCGACGTTTGCCGACACGAGCGCACTCACACAATTGCTTGCGAAGCATGGCGTCACGGTCGATGCCGAGCCGATCGATACCGGAGCGCCACTGTGGGAGAAGCTGGTGGTCGGGCTCCTCCCCACGCTGCTCCTCGTCGGCCTTCTCGTCTGGTTCCTGCGCCGCAGCGCCCGAGCGGCCGGCGGTTCGGGCGGCGTGTTCGGGATGGGGCGCGCCAAGGCCCGCCGCACCGAGCCCGGGCAGGTGCAGGTCACCTTCGACGACGTCGCAGGCATCGACGAGGCGAAGGCCGAGCTTGCGGAGATCGTCGACTTCCTGCGGAACCCCGACCGCTACCGGCGCCTCGGCGGCCGGCTCCCTCGCGGCGTCCTGCTGACCGGCCCGCCCGGAACAGGGAAAACACTCCTGGCACGTGCCGTCGCAGGTCAGGCGAAGGTGCCGTTCTTCACCATGTCGGCCTCGGAGTTCATCGAGATGATCGTCGGCGTCGGCGCCTCCCGCGTGCGCGACCTGTTCGAGCAGGCCAAGGCGGCCGCGCCGGCAATCATCTTCATCGACGAGCTCGACGCAATCGGACGTCGCCGCGGGGGGCCGGGAATTGCGGGCGGCGGCCACGAGGAACGTGAGCAAACCCTCAATCAGATCCTGACCGAGATGGACGGCTTCGACAGCACAACCGGGATCGTCGTCCTCGGCGCAACGAACCGGCCCGATGTGCTCGATGCGGCACTCCTACGCCCCGGCCGCTTCGATCGCCGTGTGCATGTCGCGCCGCCGGACAAGAACGGACGCCGCGAGATCCTCAAGGTCCACACGCGCTCCCTCCCCCTCGCCGACGACGTCGACCTCGAGCGACTCGCGGCCACCACCCCGGGCATGGTGGGTGCGGACCTCGCGAACCTGGCCAACGAAGCCGCTCTCACAGCCGCACGACGCGACCACGACCAGATAGAGATGCGCGACTTCACGGATTCGCTCGAGCGGATCGTCCTCGGCGCGGCTCGCAAGCTACTGATGAGCGAGGATGACCGCCGCCGGACTGCCTACCACGAAGCCGGGCACGCGCTCGTCGGAATGCTCACCCCGCACGCGGACCCCGTCCGCAAGGTCTCGATCATCCCGCGTGGGCGCGCTCTCGGCGTGACCTTCTCCGCACCGGACGCCGACCGCCTCAATTACGACGAGGAGGCACTCCTCGCCCGCATCCGCGTCGCCCTCGCCGGCCGCGCCGCCGAGGAGCTCGTCTTCGGAAACCACACCACCGGTGCCGAGTCCGACCTCGAGCAGGTAACCGCGATCACCCGTCAGATGGTCGGCCGCTGGGGAATGAGCGATGCCATCGGCCCCCTCGTCGCCTTCCCGGCCGGCGAAGACGCATTCGTCCCCGGCACCCAGATCGCCTCTGCCGACACCCAGCGACTCGTGGACGAAGAGGCGCGCCGCATCGCCATTGACGCCCAGAACCAGGTCTCCGACCTGGTAGCCGAGCACCGTGACCAGCTCGATGCGCTTGCCTCGGCTCTCCTCGAGCACGAGACCCTCGACCAGCACGACGCGTACGAGGCTGCGGGTGTGCCACTCGACGCCCGCAGCGCGAGTCCACTGCCGCAGAGCTGACACACAGCGCGGCTGACCGCGGCACCAACGCAGCTGGTGGTCACCGAATGAAGAGCGCGGACCGTCGAAATGGTGTCCACGCCCCATCGCGCTTCGAGCTCGGCGCGGCCACCCTGTGACTTGAGTGACAGCGGAACAGGAGGAGGAACGGTGATGGGTGGAACCATCGTCTGCGGCGTGGCAGACACGCCGGACGGGCGGACAGCGGCCGACCTCGCGCGGGCGGTCGGCGCACGGCTCGGCCTGCGGCTCGTGCTCGTTCATGTGATCGACGGCGTGCCGGCGGGCACCCACGAGAGCCTTACGGCCCGACAGCGACAGACCGGTGCCGAGCAGATGCTCAACGTGATCTCGCGGGAGATCGGCAACGGAACCGAGAAGCGGATTGTCCTCGGGAACCGTGCCGAGGCGCTCGCGCAGGTCGCGGCCGAGGAAGGCGCAGACCTGATCGTCCTCGGCTCGCGCCCGGCGGGGCTCGGAACCCGCAAGCTCCGCTGCACCCTCGCCCGTGACCTCGAGGCTGCCACGCCCGTGCCCGTGCTGGTTGCGCCGCCGTCGACGCGGAAGCGAAGCGACCACCGGCTTTCACTGGCAGCCGAGGGCACCACGCGCTAGAACCCAGGCACGATTCGGTTCCCCATGCGCCTTTCGCGACTCCCGCTGCTCTGGCGGGTCTTCGCGATCAATGCGACGTTGCTCGCGATCGCGACGCTCCTGCTCGCGCTCACGCCGGTCACGATTCACGCCTCGATTGCGGTTGTCGAGGTGGTGGACCTTGTGGTCGCCCTGGCGGTGATGCTTACCGCCAACCTGCTCTTGCTCCGCCGCACGCTCGGGCCGGTCGATCGGCTTGTGGAGCGCATGCGCACGGTCGATCTGCTCCGGCCCGGACAGCGGTTCGTCGAGCGCGGCGGGATCGAAGTCGCTCAGCTGACGCAGACATTCAACGAGATGCTCGAGCGGCTCGAGGCCGAGCGGCGGGAAAGCGGGCAGCGCGCGCTGCGGGCCCAGGAGGCCGAGCGCCTGAGGGTTGCGCGCGGGTTGCACGACGAGGTTGGACAGGTACTGACCGGAGTGCTGTTGCAGCTCGACTCGCTCGAGCGGACCGACGAAGCTGCGCTCGGGGAGGAGATCGAGGAGACCAAGCGCTCGGTACGACAGGCATTGGAGGAGGTGCGTCGGATCGCCCGGGAGCTCCGGCCCGAGATGCTCGAGCACCTCGGGCTCGTGAGTGCGCTTACCGAGCTCTCGCGCAAGTTCGCGGATCAAAGCGGCATCCTCGTCTCGCGCCGCTTCGCAGAAGATTTGCCGCCTCTTTCGGAGGAAGCCGAGATCGCCGTCTACCGGGTCGCGCAGGAGAGCCTGACCAACGTCGCGCGACATGCTGAAGCCTCCCACGTCGAGGTCGCGCTCCAGCCCGGGGTGAACAGCGTGGTCCTCCGCGTCGTCGACGATGGACGCGGGCTGCCCCAGGCACCGGTGAGTGTGAACGGCCATACTGGGCTTCGCGGAATGCGCGAGCGCGCCCTGCTCGTCGGAGGGGCGCTCGCGATCAAGCGCAGCAGCCAAGGAGGCGTCGAGGTGAGGCTCGAGGTACCGGCGGGAGAAGGCTGATGCCGATCCCACTCGTCACGCGCATCCTCGTCGCCGACGACCACCCGATCGTCCGCTCCGGGCTGAAGAAGGTCCTCGATGCGGAGGCCGACCTCCAGGTGGTCGCCGAGGCCGAGGACGGCGCCGAGGCCGTCAAGAAGGCGCTGAACGAAGACGTCCACCTGGCGATCCTCGACGTGTCGATGCCGAAGACGACCGGCATCCAGGCGGCCGAGGAGCTGCACAAGCGCAAGCCGGAGCTGAAGGTCCTGATGCTGTCGATGTACGACAGCGAGCAGTTCCTGTTCGAGTCGCTCAAGGCCGGCGCGTCCGGCTACGTGCTCAAGTCGAACGCCGACCAGGACATCGTCGAGGCCGTGCGGCGGACGATGCGCGGGCAGTCGTTCCTCTATCCCTCCGCGATCTCCACGCTCGTCAAGGACTTCGTCGACCGGGGCCGCCCGGACGAAGAGCAGTTCGACATCCTCACGCCGCGTGAGCTCCAGGTGCTGAAGCTGATCGCCGAGGCGCACACTTCCAAGGAGATCGCCCAGGAGCTGGTGATCAGCATCAAGACAGTCGAGCGGCACCGGCAGAACATCCTCGACAAGCTCGGCATGAGCGACCGGGTCGAGCTCACGCGCTACGCGATCCGCCGCGGCCTGATCCAGGCGTAGACAGCGCGTACGTCGGCCCAGCTTGGGGCCGCGCCCAGCTCACGATGGGGGTCTCGCTCCATGGCCATCTCGCCCTGCCAAGGCGAAGCTGATGGAAAGCGATTCAGGAGGTCGAGAACGTGAACGGACCGGTGATTTGTGGCATCGAGGACGCAAGCGACGACGGCGTCGCCGGGATCGCCCGCGAGCTGGCGGATCGCTACGACCTGCCGCTGTCGTTCGTGCACGTCCTCGACGGCGCTGACGGGCATGAAGAGGCCGTGCGACTCTTGCGTGAGACGACCGCACCGGGAAATGGCGAGTTCGCGGTCGTGACCGGCCATCCAGCGGACAGCCTCGTCGAACTCGCACGCGCCAGGGGCGCGTCCTTTCTCGTTCTCGGCAACCACGGCCCCCGCGCGCCTCTGCTCGGAAGCATCTCCGCGGACGTGTCGCGACGTGCGTCCTGCCCGGTCGTCGTCGTGCCGCCCACTATCGGAGCAATCGCGCAAGCGGAGGTCGGGCGCTCCGACCCCGACGTCCGCGGCGGGATCATCCGCTTCGGCCAGACACCGGACCTGAGGCGGGTCGCATGAATCGGCTCCGTCGCGGCCTCGTCTGGCTGGTCGTCGTCGTAATCGTCTTCATGCTCGTCGCCACCCTCGTGCTCGAGGGAACCGCATGAGTTGACGTCTACGCGACGCTCAGCTCGAGCGTGATCCCGGATGGATCTCGCACAAAGACACCGTCGACACTCTCCTCGGTGGCGTCGCCGGACTCCGCGAGCCGCGCGAGAAGACGGTCGCGCTCCTGGGTGTCGGGTAGCACCAGAGTCGCATGGCGGAGCGCAGCGCTGCCGGGAGGCGCTGGCGCGGCGCCGGCGCTCTCCCACGTATTCGTGCCGAGGTGGTGGTGGTAGCCGCCCGCCGCGAAGAATGCCGCCTGGGCCCCGAGCTCGGCCATCAATGCGAGGCCGAGTCTGTCTCGGTAGAACGCGATCGTCTCCGGGACCGCTCTGACCTTCAGGTGAACGTGTCCCATGACGGTTCCCGGTGGTAACTCGCGGAAGGGTTCCGGCGCAGAGTCGAGTTCGCCGAGTAATCGGTCGATGTCGAGCGGGAGGGTCGTCATCCTCGCGGCGACCTGTCCTTCCCAGACCTCACGGGGGCGGTCCCAGTAGATCTCGATGCCATGCTCGTCCGGGTCGCTCAGATAGAGCGCCTCGCTGACGAAGTGGTCGGATGCACCGACGAGCGGAACGCGATCGCGCGCGGCGTGGTCGAGCCAGCGCGCGAGGTCTCTGCGCTCCGGTAGGAGCAACGCGAAGTGGTAGAGGCCCGTGTAGCCGTGCGATGGCTTGGCGGCCGCTTCTTCGACGAGCACGAGTAGCTCTCGTCCCTCGACCCCGAGCCGTGCACGTCCGCGACTTTGTTCGAGCACCCGAAGACCGATCGCCTGTCGGTAGTACCCGATCGAGCGCTCGAGATCCGCGACCGTGAGATGAACGGACCCGACCCTGGTCTGCGGCGAGATGTCGGCCGAGGCGGCCCCCGCGGTGGCTTCGACTTCCTCGGGATCTCGCGGAGCGTTGCCTTCCTCGACCCGCAGCTCGTCGAGCCCGTCGGTCATGACCCGCAGGATACGTCGGGACGCAGCTGCCTGTTCCGATCTACTCGGGTTCTGTTCCAATCCATCGTTTCGGGATCGAGCGCAGGTGCGCCTCACAGACCAGACCGCGGTACCTGCGGCCGAGGAAGAGAATCGCAGCGGCCGAAGCCAGGCTGCTGATCTGGAGCAGGATAAAGACGGCATCGTGGCGATGTACTGCGAGCGCTCCGATGAGCACGCTGCTCACCAACCACATCGTCCAGGCGCGGCTGCTGACTCCCGCGGAGCAGTGCTCCTTCGCCAGGTGGACGACCTGGGGAAGGTAAGCGAGCATCGAGATCGCGATTCCCGCCACACCAAGGGCTTCGAACAAGCCGTCTCCCTCCTACCTGGATCGTCGGTCGCAGGTCACGCCGATTCGCTCTGGTGGATGCGGCGGCCGGTCAGTTGGGCGGTCCTGATCCGGATGACGGTTTTGCGACGGCCGCCGGGCCAGGGCTCGATGCCGAGGGCGGCGATCTGCCCGAGCTCGTCGGGATCGTCGACACGGTGGGCGCGACCGCTGACTAGGACGCTCCAGCCTTCGCTCATTGCCTCGTCGACCTGGTCGACCTCGAAGCTGACGATCGTGCCGACGGCAGCGGCGAGCGCACCGCCCGCGCGGGTGCGGAAGACGATGTCACCGTCGAGGTAGCGGAAGTTGACCGGCAGCGCAAGCGGGACGCCGGTACTGACGAACACGAGGCGGCCGACACCGCCGCCGGCCAGGTGCGCCTGGCACTCCTCGCGTGTGAGCACGTCGAGCCGGGGATGTGGGCCGGCGCGTCCCGGCCCGGGCGGCCGATCGACCCTGCCGCCTCGCAGGTCCTCGACAGTGGTCTCGAGCGCGTCTGCGAGCCTGATCAGCGAGCCGCGCGGAATCGCCACCGCCGTGCTGTGCTCGAGGTAATCGAGGTAGCCAGAAGCCATGCCGGCGCGGTGGGCGACCTCTTCGCGGCTGAGGCCGAGCTCGCCGCGGCGGTGGGCGACACGCTGGGCCAGGTCGCTTCGGCGCGCGGCCGCCATCGTCATGACTCCTCGTCCCCGTGTGAGCCGCGATAGGTGAGGATGCGGCCCCACGTGTCGTCGGTGCCCCAGATGCCGGCTCTGAGGCACTCGAGCTGAACGATCTGGCTGTGGTCGACGAACAGGTTGACGTCGATTCCGTAGTTTTTGATGTACCAGGTGAAGACGGCGGGATCGGCGGCTTCGAACATGACCTGCTCGACCCCGAGCTCGGAGACGATGCGGGCGACGACGTCGGTGCGCCATTCGCGTACCTGTTCGGTGATTCCCTCCGACTCGATCATGACCAGGTGCGCGCCGGCGTCGAGGTGGCGCTTGGCGAGCTCGATCGCCTGGCCGACGTCGCGTGTTCCTTCCGCCTCGAGCGCCTCGACGGCAGAGGCGCCGCCTGCGCCGAACTGGATCCCGACCTCCGGTTTCGCCTTCAGCCCGGCGGCTTGCACCGTCTTCGTGAGTGCGACCAGGTCGTCGGCCGGCAGCGTGACGAAGCCGGACGAGATCTCGACGATGTCGAAGCCGAGGTTGCGGCACTCCTCCAGGTAGCGGGCGACGTAGTCGCCGCGCTGGGCGAGCACGTACTCGAGGAAGCCGCCGGTCGAGACCTCGACCTCGTGCTCGTGGCAGAGCTCGTTCAACGCCTGGACTGCCTCGCGCGGCATCAGCGTGAACGAGCCGCCGGCGTACTTGACCGTGTCGACGTACTCCCCCGTCGTCTCGAGCAGGTCTTCGAGATAACGGCGCCCGACGGGGGTGTAGTAGGGGCCGCGGATCTCGGTGATGCCGCGACTACGCGGCTTGTGCGCCCGCTCGTTGAGCGGCAGGAAGGCGAACGCGCGCTCCGCTGTCTCAAGTGTCATTGCTTGCTCCCTTCGCTGAGGTGGAGGTCGGATTCGACGCCCTCGAGGTAGGCGATCGTCAACTTCTCTGTCATGGCGACTCCTTGTCGGCGGACTCCCTTTCGAAGAGCGGCGGCATCGACGCGAGGATCCGGGTCAGCTGCCGTGTGTCGAGCTCGTCGAGCACGGCGACCGCGTCGGCGGCCCCCGCAAGCTCCGGCTCGACCGTCGCATCTGCGAGCCGCTCGAACTTCTCCCGCACGCGCTGCCAGCTCATCGGCCGGGTGAGAAAGCCCTCGTAATCGCGCCTTTCCGCCGCGAGCACCTTCCCGTTCTCGAGCACGAGCTGCAGGCGGCAAGCGTGCTCGGCGGGGAAGCGGGCGCTCAGGTCGTCGGCAGGTCGCACCTCGACGCGGCGCAGCAGCTCCTGTACGTCGGGCGCTGTGATCCGCTCGGGCGCGAACTGCTCGGGCAACACCTGCCCGTCGAGCAGCGCGACCGCAAGCAAGTAGGGCAAGGAGTGGTCTGCCTGCTCCTTGGTTTGGATGTCGGTCTTCGCGCCTTCCTCGCCGCCGCCGATGATGTCGTAGGCGACCTGGAAGGTCTCGAGCTCGATCCGTTCGACCTCGGCCGCGTCGATGTTGTGCGTCTCGCGCAGCTCCAGCAGCGCCTCGAGCGCCGACTGCGAGTGGATCTCGGCGTTGTAGCGCTTGAGGAAAGTGCGACGGACGCGCTCCAGGTCTTCGCGTTCCCAGTCGATTGCGAAGCGGCCGGCGATCGTGTCCATGAAGCCCTTGTTGCCCTCGAACACCTCCGCCGGTCCGGTGACCCCGCGGGCGGCGAGGAAGACGGCTTCGGCCGCAGTCCCGGCGGCGAACGGGTAGGCGAGCCCCTTCCACTGTGAGAGCGCGCCGGTACGGGTGACCCGCAGTGCGTTGAGCGCCGTGCCCGCGACGGCGATCGCGTTCGCGGTAGCGGCCTCGTCGAGGCGGAGCGCCTTCGCTGCGCCGGCGGCCGCAGCGTAGGCGCCTTGGGTCGTGTGGTCGAAGCCGCGGGCGCGCACGGGCGCCTCGTCGGAGAGGCGGCACTGCACCTGGTAGGCGACGGCGAGCGCCGTCAGCAGCTGGCGGCCGGAGGCATCCGCGTACTCGGCCGCCGCCAGCACGGGCGCGAGGTTGTCGCTCGGGTGGCAGGTCTCGCCGGGCGCAAAGTAGGAGTCGTTGAAGTCGAGGTAGCGGACGAGCGCCCCGTTGTAGAACGCCGCCCGATCGGGTGCGCTCGCACCGCCGCCGATGAGGGTGCAGAGTGGCCGGCCGCCGAAGTCGTCGACGACGTCGCGGATCGCACGGACCGGCTCGGCCTCGAGCGCGCCGAGCGCGCAGCCGAGAGAGTCGAGCACGCGGATCTTCAGCTCTGTCCGCGCCGCCTCGGTGAGGTCGTCCCACGAGCGGGTGACTACGAAGCGGGCGAGCCTCTCGACCTCGGTCATCGCGACCGCTTCCCCTTGCGCAGCAGCTCAGCGAGCACGACCGCGTCGTTGTGCTCGCTGTCGCGCGCGCCGTAGACGAGCGTCAGCGTCCCCTCGCGAGCCCGCCGGCGCAGCTCCTGTAGCTTGCCCTCCTGCGCCGCCAGCTCCTCGCGGTAGCGGCGGCGGAACTCGTCGAACTTCGCCCGATCGTGTCCGAACCAGCGGCGCAGCTCGCTGCTTGGCGCGAGCTCGCGCGCCCACTCGTCCAGTCGCGCCTCGTGTTTCGAGACGCCGCGCGGCCAGAGCCGGTCGATCAGGACGCGGTAGCCGTCCGACCGCGCGGGCTGCTCGTAGGCGCGCTTGAGGCGCACGTCCATCGTGTTAGCGCTCGGGCTTTCGATGCACGATCACCACCGGGCAGGCGGCGTGATGGGCGCACTGCTGGCTGACCGAGCCGAGCAGCAGTCCGGTGAAGCCGCCGTGGCCGCGCGAGCCGACGACGAGCAGGTCGGCGTCCCGGGATTCGTCGACCAGAACGGCCGCGGGCCGTCCCTCGACCACGCGCCGCTCGATCTCCACCGTGTTCGTCTCGGGTATCAGGTCGCGCAGCGCCTCCTCCAAGGCGGTCTCGGCGCCGTCGCGGAGCTCCTTGATGTCGCCGCCGAGCGCGGGGTGGGCGCCCTCGAGGCCGGTCGCGCCGATGTAGCCGTACTGCCACGCGTGGACGACGCGCAGCCTCGCCCGGCGGAGCTTTGCCTCCTCGAGCGCGAAGCGCAGCGCCTCCTTTGCTCCCTCGGAGTTGTCGACGCCGACCGTGATCAGAGCCATCTCAGCTCATCCCCTTTTCTGTGTAGACATGTTTGAGTGCGTCCGCAGGCGCGGGGTCGGTGCCGGCCTTCGCGAATTCGACCGCTGCGTCGACCACCTGCTGCGCTTCGGCGTCGAGCCGATTCCAGTCCTCGTCGCTCAACTCGAGCCGCTCGCGCAGGTTCTGGACGGGGTCGCGCGTCTCGCGCAGCCGGCGCAGCTCCTCCTTGTCGCGGTAGACCTGCGCATCGCCGATGTAGTGGCCGGTGAGCCGCTCCGTCTCGCAGAGCAGAAACACCGGACCGCGGCCGGCGCGTGCGTGCGCGAGCGCTTCCCTGGCGGCCAGGTGGACCGCTTCGACGTCCTGCCCGTCGACGTGCAAGGTGTGCATGCCGTAGGCGACGGCACGCTGGGTCAGGTCGCGGATCGGCTGGTGTTGCGACTGCGGTGTCGATTCCGACCAGCGGTTGTTCTCGCAGACGAAGACCACCGGAACCCGCCAGAGCTGGGCGAGGTTGAACGACTCGTGGAAGGTGCCGATGTTCGTGGCACCGTCGCCGAAGAAGGCGACCGCAACCCGCGGCTGGCGGCGCTGCTTGAACGCGAGCGCGGCACCGACCATGGCGGGCAGCCCGCCGCCGACGACCGCGTTTGCGCCCATGTTGCCGCGAGCGACGTCGTAGAGATGCATCGATCCGCCGTAGCCGTGCGAGCAGCCCTCCACCTTGCCGTACAGCTCCGCCATCACCTCGTTCGGCGGCGTGCCCTTCGCGAGCACATGACCGTGCGCCCGGTGTGTCGAGGCGATCACGTCGTCGTCCCCGAGCGCGCGGCAGACGCCGACTGCGACCGCCTCCTGGCCGATGCACGCGTGAAGGAAGCCCGCCAGCTCGCCGGCGCGGAAGCGCTCGCTGACCTTCTCCTCGAACCGGCGGATCAACAGCATCTGCGAGAGGAACTCCACGAGCTGGACGCGCGACAAAGCGTTCTCGGCGGGCGACATCGAGGTCACCGTCGCGCCTTCGTCGCTGTGAGCGTCGCGCGCTTTTCCTCGAGCCCGGCGAGCAGCTTGGCGAATGCGCCGCGAAACTTCTCGATCCCCTCGGCCTCGAGTGTCTCGACGACATCGTCGTAGTCGATCCCGACCTCAGCGAGCCGCTCGAGCAGGCGCTTCGCGTCGTCGACTTTCCGGGTGAGCGTCTCGACGACCTGGCCGTGGTCCTGGAAGGCGAGCAGGGTCTGCTCCGGCATCGTGTTCACCGTCTGCGGACCGATCAACTGCTCGACGTAGAGCACGTCCCGGTACGCCGGGTTCTTGGTCGACGTGGACGCCCAGAGACAGCGCTGCGGATGCGCACCCGCCGCAGCCAGCCCCGCCCAGAGCTTGTTGCGCGGCGAGAACACCTCCCGGTAGTGGGCGTAGGCGAGCTTCGCGTTCGCGATCCCAAGCTTCCCCTGCAGCTCCTCGGCCGCGCCGAGCTCGTCGAGCCTGCGGTCCGTCTCGGTGTCGACGCGGGAGACGAAGAAGCTCGCCACCGAGTGCACGCGCGAGACGTCGCCGCCGACCTCCCGGAAGCGCGTCAGGCCTTCGAGGTAGGCACTCGCGACCGCCGCGTACCGCTCGAGCGAGAAGATGAGCGTGATGTTGATGGAGCGGCCGGCAGCGATCGAGTCTTCGATCGCTGCGAGCCCGGGCATCGTCGCCGGAATCTTGACGAACAGGTTCGGGCGGTCGATCCGCTCGTGCAGCCGCTGCGCCTCCTCGTACTGGGCGCGCGTGTCGTAGGCGAGGTTCGGATCGACCTCGATCGAAACGTAACCGTCACGACCGCGGGTCTGGTCCCACACCGGCCGCAGGAGGTCGCAGCCGGCGGCCACATCGGCGCAGGCGAGCTCGAGGAAGAGCTCCTTGCCGCTCAGTCCGAGCGACAGCAGCTCGCGCAGCTGCGCGTCGTAGGCCTCGCCGTGCGAGAGCGCCTGCTCGAAGATGGTCGGGTTCGAGGTGACGCCGACGACGGCGTCCTCGGCGACCAGGCGGGCGAGCCCGCCGGTGTCGAGCAGGTCGCGTGAGAGGTAATCGATCCAGACCGACTGGCCGAACTCGGCCAGCCGCTGCAGAGGTGGTGTTGTCTTGGCCGCCATGGGTTACCTCCTAGGGAGCTCGTAACGTGGAGTCGGGAGCGGTGCTCATCCCACCTGCACCCCTACCCCGACGGGTTCGCCGGCCCGGATGAGCTCTCGCGCCGCGTCGAGGTGGCCGAAGCGGTTCCAGAGCAGGAGCCCGCGTGGACGCCGCTCCTGGTCGAGGTAGGTGATCGTTCCCTCCCCCTCGACCCTGGTCCAGTCGACCAGCGTGTCGAGCCGGGCGTCGAGCTCGCCGACCGCCTCGTAGCCGACGTCGAACAGGTCGGAGTAGAAGAAGGGAAGGTGGTCGTAGCGTTCGCCGGCGCCGGCCATGTTCGCTCCGACCCGGCGGCCGTGGCTCTTCGCGTGGTCCTCGTGCTCGACCCGCAGGTCGGTGGCAAGCGCGGCGGCCGGGAAGCGGGCGACGTCGCCGGCGGCGAACACGTCGTCGCGGCCAGCGCGCCCGTAGGCGTCGACGACGATGCCGTTCGCGACCGGCAGGCCCACTGCGGCCGCGAGATCGGTGTTCGGCTCGATCCCGATCCCGGCGACGACCGCATCCGCCTCGATGGTTCGACCGTCGCGGAGCTTGACCCGCAAGGTCTCGCCGTGGCGCTCGACCGCCGTCACCACCGCCCCCGCCAGCACCTCGACGTCGTGGCCCCGGTAGTACTCGCCCAGCCCCGACGACAGCTCCTCGGGAAAGATGCGGGCGCCGATCCCTGGTCCGGGGAAGACCATCGTCACCGGGCAACCGTTGAGTGCGAGCGCGGCCGCGAGCTCGGAGCCGATGAAGCCGCCGCCGATCACGCAGAAACGGGCGCCACCGTCGGCGAGGGCGCGCAGCCGGCGATAGTCGTCGAGGGTGCGGAAGTACACGACGTCTTCGCCGCCGAACGGGAGCCGGCGCGGCCGGCCACCCGTCGCCAGCAGCAGCTTCTCGTAGCCGTAGCTCTCGCCGCGGTCGTCGGTCGTCGAATGCGCGTCGAGGTCGAGCGCGACGATGCGCCGGCCGAGCCGCAAGTCGACGCCGAGCTTCGCCGTCCCGCGCCAGATCGCGCTCTCCTCGCCGCCCTTCCAGAGCGCCTTCGAAAGCGGCGGCCGCAGGTAGGGCAGATGCGGCTCCTCCCCCACGATCAGGATCCGCCCGTTGGGGTCGAACTTGCGGATACCCCGGCAGGCGCTGTCGGCGGTCAGGCCTCCGCCGACGATCAGATACCGGGTGCGCTTCATCGCATGCCTCGCTTTCTGCCCGTCAAGTCCAGGGGTCGCGGTAGTGCGCCTCGGCGAGGAACTCGCGCCGCAGCTCCGGGTTGTCGGTGTAGCCGCGTCGCCAGACGCTCGTCACGGTCTTCGAGTGCTCCTCCCTGACACCGCGCATCTGCGTGCACAGGTGGACCGCCTCCAGGTGGACGGCAGCGCCGTGGGGCTCGATCAGCTCGGTGAGTGCGTCCGCGATCTGCTCGCCCAGGCGCTCCTGCACCGTGAAGCGGCGCGCGAACATGCGCACCAGCCGAGTCAGCTTCGAGATCCCGATGATTCGTTCGTGCGAGACGTAGCCGACGTGGGCGAACCCGTGGAAAGGCAGTGCATGGTGCTCGCAGAGCGCGTAGAAGGAGATCGGGCCCTCGATGATCTGGCTGACGCGGCAGTCCTCATCGCAGCGGCACTCGGTCGGGAACGCCGTCAACAGCTTCGGATCACCCTCGTAGCCGGCCGTCGCGTCGTACAGCGCTTTCAGGAAACGCTCCGGTGTGCGTTCGGTACCAGGCATACCGGACTCCATTCCGAACGTTGTGAGGATCTCGCCCACATAGCCCTCGAAGCGCCGCCAATCGGCGTCGTCGATCCGCCGCGGCAAGACCTGCTCCCACCCGCCTCGGATCTCGACCATCTTCGTTGCAGTGTCCGCCGTCTCGCTCACCGCCTATTCGCTCAGCGTCGAAAGTGCGCCTACGCGCTTCGCGAGCTGCCAGCCGTCACCGCCGCACATCGGGCAGCGCCGGGGAGGGGCTGGGACGATTGCGCCGTAGCCGCAGCGGGCGCACCGAATCTCGACACGGTCGCCCTGCTCGCGGCGCAGCTTCCATCCGAGGGACATCTGCAGAGTCGGGGTTGCGGGCCGCGCGCGGATCGTGCTCACCGTCGCCTGCAAGCTCGATGTGCTCCCTCCTTTCATCGCGGGCCTCCTTTCAGCGAGTGGCTTCACACGTGCCACTTCCACGGTATGGCGAGGCAGATGGGCGCACCAGCCGCGAGTTAGGCGATGCGATGGCGATCCTGTGAGCGTCCGTTCACAGGCCTCGGGACTCGGACCACCTTGTCGGCCCGCCCCGCGGTGGCCTCCACGAGCGCTGCGTTGCGTTCGTCGCTGTCGCGGACCCAGCGCTGCGCGTCTTCGGATGACTTGCCGAAGGCGACGTGCCGTCGCAGGAGCCGGGCGCGCCGCGTCGGACCGTCCAGATCCACGTACCAGACCGCATCGAAGAGGTCACGCACGCCTCGCCAGGGCCCCTCGTCGAGGAGCAGGTAGTTGCCTTCGACGACCACGATCGGGACTCGGCGGGGCACGGCCACCGCTCCCGCGATCGGCTCCTCGATCTCGCGGTGGAACTCGGGGGCGTAGACCACCTCGTCTTCGTTGGTGCGAAGCCGGGCGAGCAGGATTCTGAATCCGGCGGCGTCGAAGGTTTCGGGCGCGCCCTTGCGCTCCAGCAGGCCCTGTTCGGCGAGGACCCGGTTGGCGAGGTGGAAGCCGTCCATGCCGACGACGACCACATCGGATTCGAGCAGTTCGAGCAGCTCCGATGCGAGCGTGCTCTTTCCCGCACCTGGAGCGCCGGCGATGCCGAGAAGGCACCGGTCTCGTCCGTCCGCCAGGCGGCGGGCCTCCTCTGCGAGAGCTTCGATCGTCCAGCGAGAAGCCAACCCGCCGGCAGGCCTCGGACGATCTTCGCCCTCAGGCAGCGCGCGCCCCGGTCATGATCGCCACCGCATCCTCCATCGAGTGCGTCTCGGGCTTGATCACCGCTATTCGTCGGGCGAGCCGCTGGATCTGGATCCGGTCGGCCAGCTCGAAGATCATCGGAATGTCGTGGGCGATCAGGATGATCGGAAGCCCGTGGTCGCGGAGGCGCTTGATCAGCTCGACCACCTGCCTCGTCTCTCGTACCCCGAGGGCGGCGGTGGGCTCGTCGAGGATGACGACCTTGGTCCCGAACGCCGCAGCGCGAGCGACGGCAACGGCTTGCCGCTGCCCGCCGGAGAGGGTCTCGACCGCCTGGGTGATGTCCTGGAGCGTCTGGATCCCGAGGCTCTTGATCTCGTCCGCCGCCTGGCGGCGCATGACAGGGGTGTCGAGCAGGCGAAACACCTTTCCCAGAACGTCCTTGCGCCGTATCTCCCGGCCCAGGTAGAGGTTGCTCGCGATGTCCAGCGCGGGCGCGACGGCAAGGGTCTGGTAGACCGTCTCGATTCCGGCATTGCGGGCGTCGAGCGGTTCCTTGAAGCTCACGTGTTTTCCGTCGACGTAGATCTCGCCGCTGTCCGGGGACGCTGCACCGGACAGGCACTTGATCAGCGTGGACTTACCCGCGCCGTTGTCGCCGATCAATGCCAGGATCTCGCCCGGGTAGAGCTCGACGTCGACGTCACGGAGCGCCACCACCCGCCCATAGGCCTTGGAGACCCGCACGGCCTGGAGAACGGGCCGTTGGTCGGCGATCACCGGCGGACCCTCCTGATCCACTGGTCGACCCCGACCGCGGCCAGCACCAGGATTCCTTCCGCCATCAGTTGATAGAGGTCTTCCACTCCGGCCAGGGAGAGCCCGTTCTGGAACACCTCGACGATGAGAGCCCCGAAGAGGGTTCCCAGCACCACTCCCCGGCCGCCGAAGAGACTGGTGCCACCGATCACCACGGCCGTGATGCTGTCGAGGTTGAGCGTGGTCGAGATGTTGGTGCTGGCGCTTCCGACTCGCCCCACCTGAATCCAGCCGGCGAGACCGAAGATCACTCCGGCGAGGATGTAGACGCTGAAGAGAACCCGCTCCGTGCGCACGCCCGCCAGCCGCGATGCCTCGAGGTCGTCTCCGACGGCGTACACATGGCGGCCCCAGGCGGTCCGGCCGAGCATGTAGCCGACGACGAGGTACATCGCCAGCATCATCAGCACGCCGGTCGTGATCTGGAACGAGCCGATCGAGACGATCGTGCCGGTCCAGGCGAGCAAGCTACCCGGCGACGCGTTGTACGTCTGGCCGCCCGAGTAGAGGATCCCCAAGGCGGTGAAGATGCTCAGCGTGCCGAGCGTGACGATGAACGGCGGTAGGTTCGCCCGGGTCACGAGGGCCCCGTTGAGGATGCCGGTTGCCGCCCCGGCGGCAACGCCCACCACGATCGCGGCCGGCGCCGGGACCCCCGACGCCACGGCCAGCTCCGCCATGATCAGCTGGGCGAGGATCATGGCGGCGCCGACCGACAGATCGATTCCGGCAGTGAGGATGATCACCGTCTGGCCCAGGGCCAGCGATCCGATCACCGCAACCTGCTGGAGCATGATCGACACGTTGACGGGGACGAGGAACCGGTGGTTGACGAGGCCGAAGATCGCCCCGGCAGCCACGAGCACGATCAGCGAGCCCAACGTCGGATGGGCGTGCAGCAGCTCCCGCACCAGGTTTCGCCGGCCCTGGAATGGCTCTTCCCGGGCGTCCTCGACTACGGCCGATTGGCTCATGCTTCGTTACCCCCAGCAGAGGGTCTGGGCGTGTGCCGCGGAAACGCTCTGCACTCCGTGCTGCGGGCTGTTCGTGTAGAGCTTCGTGCCGGTGTCGAAGAAGTCGAGGCCGTGGCTCGGCTTCGGCTTGACTCCGGTGTGGATGTCCTTGACCACCGCCGCGATTCCGAGCTTGGCCATGTTGCCCGGGAACTGGCCTGCAGTGGCCCCGATCTCCCCGGACTTGATGAACGGCAGGGTGCTGCACGCTCCGTCGATCGCCACGACCGTCACCCCGTGCTTGTCAGCCGCCTTGAGCGCGCGTACTGCTCCCTCGGCTGCAGGCTCGTTGATCGCGTAGACGACGTTGATGTTCGGGTCCTTCGACAGGCACGTCTCCATCGCCGACTGGCCGCCCGACTGCGAGCCGCCCGTGGGCAGCTGGCAGGCGATCGTGTAGCTGCCGCCCTGGCCGCCCGTGTAGTGGCCGCTCTTGGCCTCGGTGCCGTTGACGTCCGGCTTGCCGGGGTCGATGCCCATCCCTTCCAGGAAGCCGTGGTTGCGGTCGACGTCGACCTCGACCACCTCGGTCGTCACGTCGTCGAGGAGGGCGATGTCGGCCTTGGCGCCGTGCAGCTTCGCCGCGGCCCACTGGCCGATCAGCCGCCCCGCTTCGGTGTTGTCGGTCGCGAAGGTCATGTCGACCGAGCTGGCGGGGATCGGGACGGTGTCGAGTGCGTAGACCGCGATGCCTGCGGAACGCGCCTTCTGGATCGCCGAATTGACGGCGTTGCCGTTGGACACGACGATGATCCCGCTGTCACCTGCGGAGATGGCGTCTTCGATCGCGTTGATCTGCGTCGTCGTGTCGCTGTCGGTCTGACCGGCGAACACCTTCAGGGAGACGCCGAGCTTCGCCGCTTCGGCCTTGGCGGCGTTCCGCATGTAGATCCAGTAGGGGTTGGACAGATCCTTCAGGATCAGGCTGATCTTGATCGGCGCGTGCGAGCTGTCGGCCGCGCCCGTCGAGTCGCTCGACGATGATGAACCGCAAGCCGCCACCGCCATGCTGGCGACGGCCACGGCTGCGGCGGCCGCCAGGCGGACGATCCACCGCCTCGCCCGCTGTTGAATGTCGGAAGTAGTCACTGTTCGCAGACCTCCTCGGTCGTTTTTCACGGCATGCGTTTCACCGTACGGAGGAGGCCGATGACCGAACCAGCCGCGACTCGGTCGATGTGATGGAGATGCTGTGAGGGTCCGTTCACACGCCTCCGGAGACGGTGCGCATGCGCGTCCGTGCTGTCGGCGCTCGCCGGGTCGGCCTCGCTGCGTGTACGTCAGGCCGCGTTCGGATACGGCCAGATGCGTCCGTGCGGCATCCAGCCGAGAGCGGTCCGCGCGGCGCGGTTCGTGCAGCGCCAGGACGGCGGCAGCGGCAACTTCGGCGCCCGCGCAGGCCGCGAGACGCCGATCAGGTCGGCGAGGGCGTCGACGTAGTCGCCGTAGCGGAGGGGATCGTCGACGACGTTGAACGTCGACCCGGCCGGCGCGGCCTCGACCGCCGTCGTGACGGCGGCGGCCATGTCGGCCACGTCGACGAGCGAGACGTAATTCGATCCGTCGCCGGCGGCGACGACGGTTCCGTCCCGCAGTTGATCGAGGAGCGCGAACTGGCGGGTGCCTTCGCCCACGAACGAACCGCCCCGGAGGATCGTCCAGGCAAGCGCTTGCGGCTCGACCTCGCGGATCATAGTCTCCATCTCGATGACCGGCCCGCAGACCGTCGCCCGCGCGGGCGAGTCGTCGAGTGGCGCCTGCTCGTCCAGCCATGCGTCGCCGCCGGCACGATAGGCCGTGACGATGCTCTGCTGGACGTAGCGCGAGGCACCGGAGGCGAGGGCCGCAGCCAGCAGCCGTCGCGTTCCGGAGGTGCGAAGCCGCGTGTTGTCGTCCCACGCGCCTGGGACCGATGGATCGGATGGGATCGCGGTCGCGATGTGGATGACGGCGTCGCATCCGTCGACCAGGCGGCGGAGGTCCGCCGTGAGCAGGTCGGCTTCGCTGAACTCGACCCCTTCCGGGAGCCTGGTAGGTGGCCGACGGCGCGCGATTGCGCGGACGCGGTGTCCCCGGACGACAAGGCGCGGGATGAGCGCCCGGCCGAGGACACCTGTGGCGCCTGCAAGGAAAACGGTCACCGCGAGGGCTCCGGCCTTCCTGCTACCGGCCTCGCCGGCGACTTCGCACCGGGAGCGGCTTCGGCCGCTTCCAGGTGAGCTGCTTCTTGTCGAGTCCGGAGAGGACGAGCAAGAGTCCGATACTCACCACCACGAGGACGGACGTGTACGGCCCGAATGTCTGCATCTCTCATCTCCTCGGTTCGCGATCCGACCGATCGCATTTGCAAGTGGCAGCGCTTTCCACGGTAGGGGGACGGTGATGCCGGAGCCAGCCGCGGCTCCGTCCGTTCGATGGCGGTGTCGTGAGCGTTTCCTCACCGACTCGCGCGCGAACTCGGACACGGACGCGTTACGTGCGCACACCCGGCCGAGTAGACCTAGAGAGGAACCAACGTCGACTTCCACGAGGAGGATGAGTCCATGTCGAGCATCACACTCCACAGGCCGGTCGCCGGCTTCGACGGCGCCACGGCGAGCGTCCGGGCGCACCGGCGCGAGCCGGCCTACCAGGCCTACCTGCTGCTGCGCACCGCCTTCACGGTGCTGCCGCTGGCCATGGGGATCGACAAGTACTTCAACGCGATGGTCGACTGGCCGACCTATCTGGCGGGGTGGATCCACAACATCCTGCCGGGCACGCCGCAGGAGGTGATGTACGCCGTGGGCGGCGTCGAGATCCTGGCCGGCATTCTGATCGCGCTCAAGCCGCGCTACGCCGCCTACGTGGTCGCCGGCTGGCTGGCCGGCATCGTGATCAATCTGTTCAGCTACCCAGGCTTCTACGACATCGCCGTGCGCGATTCCATGCTGATGGTCGCTGCCCTCGCGCTCGGGCGACTGGCGAGCCGCTACGACTCCCCTCTGCGCCTGCGGGGGCACGCGAGCGACGACGACTGAGTCCATGGTGTCGAGCTCGTCGAGGACACCAGCTGTGGGTACGGCCGTACGCGGATTTCCCCCTCCCCCGTGCGGCCGTGCCCGCTACGCCGCGACCAGCTTGTAGCCGAAGCCGGGCACGGTGAGGATGCGCTCCGGGTGCGAGCGATCAGGCTCGATCTTTCTCCGCAGACTCGACACGTGGGCGTCGCAGGCGCGCTGGTCACCGACGTAGGTGCTCTGCCAGAGGTGCTGCATGATCTCGCGGCGCGTGAAGACCCGCCCCGGTTGCTCGGC
>DATFHC010000031.1:0-43259 GCA_035248765.1 Gaiellaceae bacterium | reverse complement strand
AGTCCAGTCGAACGAGCTCGACCCTTCGATCACTGCGTACTGCCCGAGGTGGTAGGCCTGGTTGATCGCCTGGCTGCGCCGCTTCTCCGCCTGTCGCGCCTCCTGGCCTGCGGCGCCGACGCCGTAGAAGCGGTTCATCGCCTCGCCGCGGCGCTTCTCCGCCTGGATCGCGCCGTCAGTGCCGAGTCCGTAGAAGCGATTCGTCGCCTGTGCGCGCGCCTGCACTGCCGTCAAATCCACCGTATTCAGCTGGTAGTAGCCGTTTGTCGCCTGAGCGCGTGCGACCACTCCGCTCGGCACCTTGTTGCCGGCGAGACCGGTCGCCGCGAAGGCGGCTGCGAGCAGGAAGCCGACCACCAGCGTCCCTGCCACCGTCTGGATCCTCTTGGTCGAGCTCATCGTGCCCTCCTCTTGCCTCCGAACCGCCCGTTGCGGTTCCGTGGCCGGAGCATCGAGAGAGGCGCCAAGAAGACGGTGAAATGCGGTAAAGGCTCGGTAAGACGCGGCCTTTCAACACGGGTCTGCGAGGAGTACGGTCGGCCCTGTTGGGACGGTTGAGGTACCTGATTCTGGGGCCGCTCGAGGTTCGCGACGGCGGGGCAGCCGTGCCGCTCCGAGGCGGGCAGCAGCGGAAGCTCCTCGCGATCCTCCTCCTCCACCACGGAGAGGCCGTCTCGAGCGACCGGCTGATCGAAGAGCTTTGGGACGGAAACCCGCCCGTCACCGCGGCCAAGGCGTTGCAGGGCTACGTCTCGAGCCTGCGCAAGCAGCTCGGCCCTGAGACGGTGGACACGGTCGGTGCCGGCTACCGCATGGAGGTGGCCGCCGAGGACGTCGACGCGCGTCGATTCGAGGCCCTCCTCGCCGATGCGAGGCCGCTCGAGCGCGCTGCCGCCGCTTCGAAGCTGCGCGAGGCGCTCGCGCTCTGGCGCGGCCCCGCACTGGCCGACTTCGCGTACGACGACTTCGCGCAGAGTGAGACCGAGCGCCTCGAAGACCTTCGTCTGACGTGCACCGAGAGGCGCATCGACCTCGAGCTCGCGCTCGGCCACCACGTCGACCTCGTGCCGGAGCTCGAGGCGCTCGTCCGCACGCACCCACTCCACGAGCGGCTGCGGGGCCATCTGATGATTGCGCTCTATCGATCGGGCAGGCAGGCCGAAGCGCTCGACGTCTACAGCGATGCGCGGTCGGCCCTGCTCGACGGGCTCGGGCTCGAGCCAAGCGAGGAGTTACAGGCGCTGCAACGGAAGATCCTCGCTCACGACGAATCACTCGCCGCTCCCGCACGGGTCGGACCGCCCGGTGCGACTCGAGCCGACCTGCGCTTCAATCGCCCGCTCGCGGCCGTGGTCGTCGGCCTGGCGCTGCTCGGAGCCGCGCTAGCCGCAGTCCTCCTCACGCGGGGCGGTTCGGCGGCGATCGTCGTGCCGCAGAACTCGGTGGCGAGGATCGACGAGGCCGGAACGAAGGTGGAGAGCTTCGTGAACGTCGGGAGGGGCCCGGTCGCGGTTGCTGTCGGCGCCGGCGGCGTCTGGGTCGCGAACGCCGAGGACGGCACCGTCGACCGACTCGATCCGGCCGCGGGCAAGCTCGTCGCGAACATCGGCACCGGCGCGGACGTGAACGACATCACGACCGGCTTCGGCTCGGTCTGGGTCGCCGGCGGAAACGACGGGAGCGTGACCCAGATCGACCCGCGCCTCGGCGCGCGCGGGGCCCCGATCCAGCTCGGCGGCGCGAGCCCCGCTCCGAACCCCGTCTTCTACATCGCCGTCGACTCACGGTACGTCTGGGCGACGCGCGGAGACGAGCTGCTGAGGATCGACCCGAAGACGAGCGCGGTAAGCGGGCGGGTGACCGTGGGGACTCCGACCGGCCTGACGACCGGCGGTGGCTCCGTCTGGGTGACCACGCTGGCCGCGCGGCTGCTGCGAATCGATGCCCGAACGGCGAAGGAGACCGACTCGCAGGCGTTCTCGTCCGGGTTGGCCAGTCCGGTCTACACGCGCGGCGCCCTGTGGCTCTTGAACCAGGGACAGCTTCAGAAGATCGACCCGACCACCCTCGGCGTCGACGGCACGGCAAGCGTGCCGTCCGGTTATCCGGTGTCGCTCGCTGCGGGCAACGGCGCGCTCTGGGCGCTCGACTCCCGCGGCAACCTGACGCGCTTCACCCCCGACGGCAGCGTCACCGCGTCGCTCCACGTCGGCAAGGGCTCGTCGACGGTGGCCGCCGGCGGAGGCGCGACCTGGGTCGCGGTCACCGCTACCGGCTGAGCGTCGTCGGCACTACGATCTTCTCCTGCCGGATCTGCGCCGCGAGAGGGATCAGCTCACGGCGCAGGGTGCGTGGCACCTGTGGGCTGAACGCTCCGAGCCCCACCCCGCGGTCACGCAGGTCGAAGCTCAGGTTGCCGCCGGTGCGCAACCGGCCGGCCACGAGGCGCTTGGCGAGGTCGTAGACGGCCGCGTTCAGGTTCTTGACGACGCTGGTGAGAATGAACTTGCCGAGGTAGTGCTGGTCGATGTCCACCCCGATGCCGAAGACCCCCTTCCGTTTCGCGACCTCGAGCGCCCCGAGCCCGCAGGCACCGGCGACGTCGAACACGACCTGCGAGCCGTGGGCGATCTGGCTCAGCGCGGCGTGTCGGCACCTCGCCTGGTTGACGAAGTCGTACGTGTAGGCGTTGAGCAGCCGGATCTTGGGGTCGGCGCGCTTGGCCCCGGCCTGGAAGCCCGCAACATAGGCCTGCACCGTCCCGATCGGGACACCGGCGACCGAGCTGACAACGTGCGGCCGCGGCAACCGGTCGACCATGCGCGCCGCGAGAAACCCCGCCAGAAACGCCGCTTGCTCAACATGAAAGTCGGTTCCCTCGAGGTTGGCCGGCGCCTTGTGGATGAGCTGGCGCGCGCCGTCGAGCAGCACGAACTTCTCGTGCGGGAAGAGGCGCGCCGCACGCGCGACTGCGCTGACCTCGAACGTTCCCAGCGCGATCACCAAGTCGTAGTGCTGCCGCGCGAGGTAGGTCATGGCCGCGAGGTACTGGTCGCCGCCGCCGGTCGGCTTCGGCTCGGCCGTCTTCGCCTGGATGTGCAGGTCTCGCGCTGCCCGCAAGAGCCCCTGGTACGCGCCGTACTGGAACGGGTCGCCGGCACGGGTGACGACCGGCTGCTCGAGGACGAGGCCGACCCGTAGCTGCCGGCTGCTGTCCGCAGCCATGGCGCCGAGCGCAACGGCGAGAAACGCCGCAGCCATGACAGTGGTTAGCACGATTGGACGGACGATCGGCCGACGATAAACCGGTCGCCTTCGGGCGTCTAGGATCGGCGCGTGGACGGGCTCGTCTCCCGGCGGGAACTCTCGCTCGCAGCCGCAGTGGTCGACGCGGCCGGCCACATGCTCGCGAACCAGCGGATGGACGGCACGGCTCTCGGCGCGATGCAGCTGGCGGTCGGCAAGGCGTACACGGCCGCCTCGTGGACGACGGCCAGCGGTGAGTTCTCGCGGAGCACCCAGCCCGGCGGCGACGACTGGGGCTGGAACACGACCGACCCACGGATCGTCGTCTACGCAGGCGGGATCCCGGTGCTCGTCGACGGCGAGCTGGTCGGCGCGATCGGGGCCAGCGGTGGGACCGCGGCCGAGGACGAGGAGTGCGTCGTGGCTGCGGCGAGCGCCCTCGGGTTCGACTAGCCCTGCTCAGCCGAAGTTCTCGCGCAGCCAGCGCAGGCGCTCGGCAAGCACCGGCCCGAGCTCCGGCCGGCGCGGTAGCGCCACCATGAACGACGCGTAGATCCACGCGGCATAGATGGGAAGGCACTCCTCGAGCACGTCCGCGTCATGATCGCCGTATGCCTCGAGCGCGATCCGGGACGCGTCGTCGGCGCGCACCGCGTCGGAAAGGGTAAGCGCGGCAAGGTCGAACTCGCGTGGCCCGCGGCACGCCGTCTCGAAGTCGTGCCAGAGCGGCCCCGGCAGGCAGTTGGCGAGGTGAGCGTCGCCATGGATCGCCTGCACTATGCCGCCGGGCCGGCGGGTGCCGAGCTCACGAAGGAACTCGACGTCGTCGGAGGGCTCGAGGCGATCGGTAATCGCGACGAGGTCGTCGGTGTGCAGCGACGGCAGCTCGCCCTCGTAGTCGGCCAGCGCGTCGTGAATGGCGCGAAGGCCCTCGCCGGCCGCCACCGGCTCGACCTCGCGGCGCGGTCGCACGTACTGCCAGAACGCCACGACATGGCCGCCGTGCCGGTGCGGGCCCGGGTCGAGCAGATCGGAAGGGGGCACGACCGGCGCTCCTGCTCGCGCAGCGTGCGCCGCAACCGCGAGCTCCCGGATCACGTCGTCCTCCGGGGGGCCTTCCGGATACGGCCGCCCATTCGACACGCGCGCGACGAGCGGCAGCGGCCGAAGATGGACGAGCACGTGCCACGCGTCGCGCAGCACGATCGGGTCGTCGCTGACGAGCCCGTGCTCCGCCGCCACCGCGACGGCTGCCTGCACCGCGCTCTCGCTCATCCGAACCCGTACGTCCCCGGAAAGCGCTCGGTCAAGACACGGACGAGCAGCGCAACCGGAAGGCCGACGACGTTGAGATAGTCGCCCTCGACGCGCCCGACGAGCGCGGCGCCCCGGCCCTGGATCGCGTAACCGCCGGCGCGTCCCTCCCACTCGCCGCTCGCGACGTACCACGCGATGTCGCGCGGGGTCAGCCCGCGGAACGAGACCCGCGTAACCTCGTGGCGCACGTCTTCCCACGCGGGCGTGATGAGCGCGAGCCCGGAGACGACTTCGTGCGTGCGGCCGGCGAGGCTCTCGAGCATCTCCTCTGCTTCTTCGGGGCCGGCCGGCTTGCCGTAGATCCTTCCGTCGAGGATGACCTCGGTGTCGCAGCCGAGAACCGGCCGACCGTCCGCCTCGCCGAGCACCGATCGCGCCTTGCCGAGCGCGTGGGCGACGGGATCGTCCTCGGTCTCCTCGTACTGGGGAGCGACGATGTCGAACGGGATCCGGAGCTGCTCGAGGATCTCGCGCCGCCGCGGCGAGGTGGAGGCTAGGAGGAGGGGCGGTGCAGGCGCGCTCGCCATATCTCTTCCGCGGGCCACTTCCGCGACCAGTCCGCACTGACGTAGTCGTAGCGCTGGTGGGTCTCGGCGTCGGCGGGCGCCTGGAGCTCGATCAGGTCGAGGATCTCGAAGCCGTTCGCTCGCAGCAGCCGGATCCAGTCGCCGTGCGAGAGGTGGTACTCGACTCCCTCGCCCGGCCACTGAAAACGGTGCATGCCGAACTGCGGCCGGTGGAGCCGCTCCTCCGCGGGAACGTCCTCCTCCGGCGAGCAGAGGATGACGAGGGTCGAGTTGCGGAGGAAGACGAGCTCGCCGCCGTTCCGGAGCAGACGTGCGGCTTCCGGAATCCAGCGGTAGGGGTCGGCCCAGATCGACGCGCCGTACTCCGAGACGACGAGATCGAACGATGCGTCGGGCAGCGGCACGTCCTCGCCGAATGCCTCGATCAGCTCGAGCCCGAGGCCGAAGCTCTCGTTGCAGCGGCGTGCCGTCTCGAGCTGTGCCGGGGTCGGGTCGACTCCGACGACGCGCGCCGCGCCCGCCTTCTTGAGCCACGCGCCGAAGTAGGCGGTGCCGCAGCCGAGCTCGATCACGTCCTTGCCGCTCACGTCGGGCAGCGCGCGAAGCTCCGATTCGAGGATGTGCCAGATGCCCCAGTCGATCTCGTCCTTCGCCCACGCTTGCTCGGCGCGTGCGTCCGTGTACTCGGCGTTCGCCCGAGTCCACGCCTCGATGGTCGGGTCAGTCACCGAACCAGAGCGCAATCTCGCGCTGCGCCGACTCGGAGGAGTCGGAGCCGTGCACGAGGTTGTCGGGCATCGAGGAGGCGAGGTCGCCCCGGATCGTTCCCGGTGCGGCGTTCGCCGGATCGGTCGCGCCGATCGTCGCCCGCAACGTCGCGATCGCGCCCTCGCCCTCGACGACGAGCGCCCAGGTCGGGCCCGATGTGATGAACTCGACCAGCTCGCCGAAGAACGGCTTCTCGCGGTGCTCCGCGTAGTGCTCCTCCCCCAGCTCTCGGCTCGCGGTGACGAGCCTGGCCTCGCGAATCTCGAACCCGCGCGCCTCGATGCGCCCGAGGATCTCGCCGGCGAGCCGGCGCTGCACGGCATCGGGCTTGATGAGGATGAGGCTGCGCTCGAGGGCCACGGTCAGCGCCTGGTGCCCGCACGCCGCGGGCGCCGTGTGCCGAGCGCCGGCGGCGCTCCGGGCTCCGCGGGCTCGATCGGCGTCTCGCAGTACGGACAGACCTGCCAGATCGGCTCGAGCGGCGCGCCGCAGCTCACGCACGCCTGCTTGAGCTTCGTCGTGCAGACGGGGCAGACGAGGTAGCCCTCGTCGACCTGCGCGTGGCAGACCGGGCAGCGATGGTCGGCCGCGTTGATGCGATCCTCGATCGCCTTGATCTCGAGCTCGCGCTCGCGCACGTCCTCGAGGTACTCGGGCGGCCGGAAGAGCATGTAGATGAACGGCCCGATGTACGGAATCACGAGCGCGACGAGCACCGAGAGGCCGATGAACAGCGGGTCCTCCATCCGGCGCTTCGCGTCCTTGTACGTCCAGAAGCCGAGGCAGAGCCAGAGGACGAAGGCGAAGAAGAGCAGGCCATTGAGGATGGCGTGCGAGGTCCCGGAGCTGATGAAGCTGGCGATCGTCACGAGAGATCCGCCAGAAGGTACAGGGACCCGGTGACCAACACGGCGCCTTCCGGGCCGGCGAGGTCGAGCGCGCGCGTGTGAGCCGCCGCCGGATCGGGGTCGGCGAGGACATTCTCGAAGTGCGCGGAGGCGAGTGCGGCGAGCTCGGCGGCGGGAAGCGCTCGGCCGTTTCGGCTCTCCGTCGCGACGAGTGTCGGGCCGAGGACGGACAGCGCTTCGAGCATCATCCCCGGCCGCTTGTCGCGCAGGATCGAGCAGACGACCGTCCACCCGCCTGGCGGAACTGAGGGGAGCCGCGGCAGCAGCCAGCCGATGCCGGCGAGGTTGTGGGCTCCGTCCCAGATCTCGAGCGGTTGGTCGCCGCGGCGCTCGAGACGGCCGGCGAGCGAGACCTCGTCGGCGGCATGCGGGTCGATGGCGCGGCCGAGGAACGACTCCGCCGCCGCGACCGCGAGGGCGAGGTTGCTGCGGCCGGTGACCACGACCGCGGCGGCGCCGTTGTCCTCCGCGAGCTCCCCCCACTCCGGCTCGCCGAGCACGACCGTGCAGCCCGGTTGGACGACCGCGAGTTTCTCGGCGGCGATCGCCTCGCGCGTCTCACCGAGCACGTCCATGTGGTCGAGCGCGACGCTCGTGAGGACGACGACGCGCGCGTTTAAAACGTTCGTCGCGTCGTGGCGGCCGCCGAGCCCGGCCTCGACGACGGCGACGTCGACCTCCGCGTCCGCGAACGCGGCGAGTGCGGCCGCGGTGAGCACCTCGAACTGCGTGGCTCCGAACGATTCGGCGGCAGCGCGAACCGACTCCACGGCGGCGTCGAAGTCCGCCTCCTCCCCGCCGACCCGGATCCGCTCGCTCCAGTCGCGAACGTGCGGCGAGAGATACGCGCCGACCCTCAGGCCGGCGTGGATCAGGAGCGCCTCGGTCAGCCGCGTCGTCGTCGACTTGCCGTTCGTACCGACGACGTGAATCGCCGGGAACCGCTCTTGAGGGTCGCCGAGCGCGCGCAGCAGCGCGCGCATCCGTTCCGTGCCGAAGCCGTCGGCCGGCCACGGCGAGAGGGACTCAACCCAGCGCGTCGCGTTCGGCAACGTATTGCGCAAGCTTCTCTCGCTCGGCGGCCACTGCTTCGGGTGCGGCGTTCGCGACGAACTTCTCGTTCGCGAGCATCCGCTCGGCGCGCTCGATCTCCTTCGCAACGCGGGCGCGCTCGGCCTCGAGATCTCCGCCCCCGTCGTCGGTCGGCCGCACGACCGCCTCGAAGATGCGAGCCGAGTCCCCGTCGAGCTTGATGCGGACTCCGCTGCGCCGGTAGATGCGAGCAGCGGTCTGCGCACCTTCGAGCGTCCCGAACTCGCCCTCCCACGTCTCAGGCTGGGGCCACGGCGCGACGATGAGCCGAGTCTCCCGTGCGGGCAGGCTCGTCCAGATCTCCTCGGTCACGTGCGGCATCACAGGATGGAGCAGCTTGAGGAGCCGCTCGAGCGCCGCGAGCGCCGTTGCGCGCACGTCCTCGTCGTCGAGCCGCGGCTTGATCGACTCGAGGAACCAGTCGCAGAAGTCGTCGAAGATGAGGTGGTAGAGACGATCGACGGCGTGCGAGAAGTCGTACGCGCCGAAATCGGCCTCGAGCTCGGCGCGCGTCGCGTCGATGCGCGCGAGGATCCAGCTCTCCTCGACCGAAGAGGGCCGCGCCTCCGGCTCGACCGGCCCCGCCAAGAGGAGTAGCCGGCTCGCGTTCCAGAGCTTGTTCGCGAGCTTCCGTCCCTCCTCGATCTGCTGCGAGTTGAAGCGCACGTCCTGGGTCGAGGACATCTTCAGCAACCCGTAGCGCGTGGCATCGGCGCCGTGGTCGGCGATGAGGTCGAGCGGGTCGATGCCCGTGCCGAGCGACTTCGACATCCGTCTCCTGTCCGGGGCGAGCAGCGTCGAGTGGATGATCACGTCGCGGAACGGGATCTCGCCGAGCAGCTCCAAACCGGAGAAGATCATCCGGTTCTCCCAGAGGCGGATTATCTCGCGGGCAGTCGTCTGCAAATCGCCCGGGTAGAACGCGGCAAGGTCCGGCGTCTCGTCGGGCCAGCCGAGCGTCGCGAAGGGCCAGAGGGCCGAGGAGAACCAGGTGTCGAGCACGTCGGGGTCGCGCCGCAGCTCGGTTGAGCCGCACTCCGCGCACGCCTCCGGATCCGTTTCGGCCACCGTCACGTGACCGTCGGGGCAGTACCAGAGCGGAAGCTGGTGCCCCCACCAGAGCTGGCGGGAGATGTTCCAGTCGGGCGCGCCCTCGAGCGACGAGATGGCGAAGCGGTGCTGCGATTCCGGATGGAAGACCACGCGCCGCTCGCGCAGCGCCGCCAGCGCCGGCTGCTTTATCTCCTCCATGCTGCACCACCACTGGAGCGAGATCATCGGCTCGATCCGGCTGTGGCAGCGTTCGCAGGTGGGAACCGCGTGCCGGTAGTGCTCGCGCTTCTCGAGCAGATCGCGCTCGCGCGCCCAGTCGAGAATTCGCTGCGCCGCCTCGTCCTGCGTCAGTCCGGCGAGCTCGCCCGCGGCGTCGTTCATCAGCCCGTCCGGCCCGATGACCGTGAGCTCCGGAAGGCCATGATCCCGGCCGATGTCGAAGTCGAGCGGATCGTGCCCGGGAGTCACCTTGAGCGCCCCTGTCCCGAAGGCGACGTCGACGCGCTCGTCTGTGATCACGGGCACGCGCCTCTCGACGAACGGAACGACGACCTCCTTGCCGACGAGTTCGCGATAGCGGTCGTCGTCGGGATTCACGGCGACGGCGACGTCGGCGAGGATCGTCGCAGGCCGCACCGTCGCGATCGCGATGTGCCCCGAGCCGTCGGCGAGCGGGTAGCGAATCGTCGTCAGCGTGTCGTTTACGTCGACGTCCTCGAGCTCGAGGTCGGAGAGCGACGTCTCGTGGTGGGGGCACCAGTTGATGATCCGGTTCGCGCGGTAGATCCAGCCGCGCTCGTAGAGGTGGACGAACCAGCGCATCACCGCGCGGACATACGCGTCGTCCATCGTGAACCGGATTCGCCGGTAGTCCATCGAGGCGCCCATCCGCCGGAACTGGTGGACGATGTTGCCCCCGTACTCGTGCAGCCACTCCCAGGTGCGCTCGACGAACGCGTCGCGACCGAGCTCGCGGCGGCTCGTGCCCTGGCTCTCGAGGAACTTCTCGACCGTGGTCTGGGTCGCGATTCCGGCGTGGTCGTAGCCCGCCTGGACGAGGACGTTCAGGCCCTGCATCCGCTTCCAGCGCGCCAGTGCGTCGCCGAGCGAGAGCTGGAGCGCGTGGCCGAGGTGGAGGTTCCCCGTGACGTTCGGAGGCGGGAAGGCATAGACCCAGCTCTCGCGTGCCGGATCCGGATCCGCCGCGTAGAGACCCTCCTCCTCCCAGGTCTTCTGCCAGCGTTCCTCGACGCCCTGCGGCTTGTACAGCGTGTCCATCGGGCGGATGTGGTCAGGCAGCGACTATGACGAGAGCTTAGCCGGGAAGCGTTTCGGGTGCGGCCAGGTGCCGCCGACCTGCTCGAGGATCGCCTCGAGGAGGGCGAACGAGCCGAGGACGTGGTCGCGCGCGAGCGCCCGCGCTCCCTCGGGGCTCCCGGCAGCGAGCGCCTGCCGGATCGCGCGGTGCTGCTCGGCGTTCCTCGCGTAGAGGCCGTCGATCGAGTGGTCGCCCGGGGCCCAGACCGCCGGGCCCGAGAAGGAGCGGCGCGCGCTCTTCGCGAGCTGCTCCACGAGGGGCAGCCCGGCGACGCGGTAGATGACGTCGTGGAAGGCGTGGTTCGCGCGCACCCACTCTCCCATGATCGAGCGCCGCGCCTCGCCGGGCTCGCGCGCGCGCAGCTCCTTCGAGATCCTGGCGAAGTGCTGCTCGGCTTCCTCGAGCTCCGTTAGGTCCTCTTGCGACATCTTTCGCGCGGCGACCTCGGTCGCGAGCGCCTCGAGCTCGGCGCGCACCGTGAACGCCTCGTGCAGCTCCTCGCGCGAGATCGTGCGGACGCGGACGCCGCGGTTCGGGACGAAGGAGACGAGCCCGAGCGCTGCGAGCCTGCGAAGCGCCTCCCGGATCGGCGTGCGCGAGACGTTGAATTGCTCCGAGAGCTGCTCCTGGCGGAGGACGGTTCCCGGCTCGAGCTCGCCGGCGACGATCGCCTCCTCGATCACGAGCGCGATGTCGTCGGCCTTAGTGCTGTCGAGGCTCATGCGACGAGTGTACGCCGCCCTGTCACGGCTACTCGTTGTCGTGATCCCGTTCGCAGAAGTCGGGGCACGTGCACTCTGCGAGCTCGGCCGTGCACGGCGCGTCGGCTTCGAGCAGCTCGGTTCGCTCTTCCTCGATCGTGATCAACGTCTCGCTCATCTCGATGCCTCCTCAGTCGAGTCGTTCGTAGGCGGGCAGGGTCAGGAAGTCCTCGAGCTCCTCGGAAAGCGCGACCGCGGCGAAGAGCTCCTTCGCCTCGTCCCCCGCGCCGACGAGCTCGATCTCGTGACGGACGAGCTTCTCGTCGATGCGACCGTGGCGCACCCATTGCCAGATCTGCGAGCGCGAGATCTCCGCGGTTGCCGCGTCCTCCATCAGGTTGTCGATCGCCGCCGCGCCGACGCCGTGCAGCCAGGCGTCGAGGTAGCGGACGCCGACGGAGACGTTCGTCCGTACGCCGGCGTCGGTGATCTCGCCAGGCGTGTCCGGGATCGAAAGCAGCGCAGCCTCGTCGGGCACGACCTCGTCACGGAGCCGCTCGACCTGATTCGGTCGCTCGCCGAGAGCGCCGTCGAAGACCTCGGTGCAGACGGGCACGAGATCCGGATGCGCGACCCACGAGCCGTCGAAGCCGTCGCCCGACTCGCGCTCCTTGTCCTCGCGCACCTTCGCGAGTGCGATCTCGTTCGCCTCGGCGTCCTTGCGCGACGGGATGAAGGCTGCCATGCCGCCGACCGCGTGCGCACCGCGGCGATGGCAGGAGCGGACGAGCAGCTCCGTGTACGAGCGCATGAAGGGCACGGTCATCGTCACCTGGATGCGGTCGGGCAGCACCCAGTCGCGCGTCCGGAACTTCTTGATCGCGCTGAAGATGTAGTCCCAGCGGCCTGCGTTGAGCGCGCAGCCCCAGTCACGCAGCTCGTAGAGGATCTCCTCCATCTCGAACGCAGCGAGGATCGTCTCGATCAGGACGGTGCAGCGGATCGTCCCCGACGGGAGGCCGAGCTCCTCCTCGGCGAGCGCGAATGCGTCGGCCCAGAGCCGCGCCTCGAGGTGCGACTCGAGCTTCGGGAGGTAGAAGTACGGCCCGCTCCCGCGCTCGAGCTGCTCCCGCGCATTGCGCGCCATGTGCAGACCGAAGTCGAAGAGAGAGGCCGAGACTGGATCCCCGTCGACGAGCGCGTGACGCTCGGGCAGGTGCCAGCCGCGAGGCCGGATCAGGAGCGTCGCGATCTCGTCGTTCAGCCGGTAGGTCTTGTCCGGCGTCTCGAGCGAGATCTCCCGGCGCACTGCGTCGGTGACGTTCCGCTGCCCCTCGACGACGTTCTCCCACTTCGGCGAGCACGCATCCTCGTAGTCGGCCATGAAGACCCGCGCGCCCGAGTTGAGCGCGTTGATCATCATCTTCCGGTCGACCGGGCCCGTGATCTGGCAGCGGCGGTCGCGGAGATCGGCGGGCGCGTCGGCGACGCGCCAGTGGGTCTCGCGGACATCCTGCGTCTCTGCGAGGAAGCGCGGGTTCGTGCCCGCGTCGAGCGCTGCCTGCCGCTCGCGCCGAGCCTCGAGCAGCTCGCGCCGCCGAGGATTCAGCTCGCGATGGAGTCGGGCGACGAGGTCGAGAGCGTCGCGGGTGAGAACGGATTGGTCGGCCGGAGCAAGGATCTCGACGTCGGCCACTGCGCTCACACCGTCTCCTTCGTGAACTGCGCCTCCTCCGTCGACCCCTTGAGCGCGAGCGTCTCGCTGTCGGGCGCAACAGCCTGTGTGACCAGGTCGAAGTAGCCGGCTCCGACCTCGCGCTGGTGCCTGGTCGCGGTGTAGCCGAACTCCTCGAGCTCGAACTCGCGCTCCTGCAGCCGGACGTAGGCGGGCATCTGCTCCTCGGCGTAGTCGCGGGCGAGCTCGAACATCGACGCGTTGATCGAGTGGAAGCCGGCGAGCGTGATGAAGAGGAACCGGTAGCCCCACTCGCCGAGCGTGTCCTGGAACGACGCGATCTGATCGTCGTCGAGGTGCTTGCGCCAGTTGAAGGACGGCGAGCAGTTGTAGGCGAGAGGCTTGCCCGGGAACTTCTCGTGGATCGCCTCGGCGAACTCCCTCGCCTCGCCGAGATCCGGCGTCGAGGTCTCGAACCAGACGAGATCGGCATACGGCGCGTAGGCGAGTCCGCGCGAGATCGCGGCGTCGATCCCGTCACGGACGCGATAGAAGCCTTCCGCGGTGCGCTCGCCCGTCACGAACTCGCGGTCGTACTCGTCGACGTCGCTCGTGAGGAGCGCTGCCGAGAGCGCGTCTGTCCGTGCCACGAGGACGGTCGGGACGCCGCAGACGTCGGCTGCGAGGCGAGCGGCATTGAGCGTGCGGATGAACTGCTGCGTCGGCACGAGCACCTTGCCGCCGAGGTGGCCGCACTTCTTCTCGGAGGCGAGCTGATCCTCGTAGTGGACCCCGGCTGCGCCGGCCTCGATCATCGTCCGCATCAGCTCGTAGGCGTTGAGCGGCCCGCCGAAGCCGGCCTCGGCGTCGGCGAGGATCGGTGCGAGCCAGTGCGTCCCGTTCCGTCCTTCTGCCCAGTCGATCTGGTCGGCGCGGAGGAGCGCGTTGTTGAGGCGACGGACGAGAGCGGGTGCGCTGTTCATCGGGTAGAGGCTCTGATCCGGATACGTCGCGCCGGCGAGGTTGGCGTCGGCGGCGACCTGCCAGCCGGAGAGGTAGATCGCCTCGAGCCCGGCCCGGACCATCTGGACGGCCTGGCCCCCGGTGAGCGCTCCTAGCGCGCGGACCGGCTCGTCGGCCTGGACCAGCTGCCAGAGGCGCTCAGCGCCGAGCTTCGCGAGCGTGTGCTCCTCGACGACCGTGCCGCGCAGGCGGACGACGTCCTCCGCGGTGTACGTCCGCTCGATCCCGTTCCAGCGGCTGTCGCCGCTCCACCTGTCCTCGAGCTGCCGGGCTGCCTCCTCGATCATCTCGCCTCCTCCGCGGTCGCCGATTTCGGATCCAGAACGTACCACGGTTCACGGCGATTACACCTTTGGAGGCGCTGAGAACTGCTATCTGGGATCCAGACTAGAGGTGGTAGTACCGGTACACGACCTCCGCAACACAGACCGGCTTGTCGCCGCCGTCGCGTTCGATCGTCGCCGTCATCGTCGCCTCGCGACCCCAGTCCTCTTCCCTCAGGGACTCGACACGGAACGTGCCGCGAACGCGCGAGCCCGACGGCACCGGTGCCGGGAACCGCACGCGGTTGAGACCGTAATTGAGCGCCATGCCCGCTCCGGAGTCGTCGTGCGGGATCACCTCGTACGACATCGCGGGCAGCAGCGAGAGCGTCAGGTAGCCGTGCGCGACCGTTCCGCCGAAGGGCGTTTGCGCGGCCATCTCTTGGTCGACGTGGATGAAGTTGTGATCGCCGGTCGCGTCAGCGAAGGCCTGGATCTTCTCCTGCGGCACGTCGATCCACGACGACGGCCCGAACTCCGCTCCCATCTCGATCGCGCTCACGCGGCGAACGCTACGCCACTAAGGCGCAGGCCGGTAGCAGCCACCGTCACGAACGTGTGCCGAGACGAGCCGGCTCGACTACTTGCCCCGCGACGAAGCTGCGTTGAGCTCGTGACGGTTTCGTAGCGGTAGCTGCTACCGGCCGTCCAGCGCGCGAAGCGGATCCGCTAGGGAAGCGCAGCTTCGCGAGCTCAGGCGGTCTGCTCGACGGGTTCGTCCGGCTCGTCGCCGGCGGCCTCGGCGCTCGTGACGAGCGTCGGCCGGATGCCCTGCGAGATGCATTCCTTCGTGATCACGCACTTCGTCACGTCTCGGCGCGACGGCAGCTCGAACATCACGTCGAGCAGGGCGCCTTCGATGATGGAGCGCAAGCCGCGGGCGCCCGTCTCACGCTCGAGGGCGCGGTCGGCGATCTCCCACATCGCGTCCTCGGTGAAGACGAGCTCGATGCCGTCGTACCCGAAGAAGCGCTGGTACTGCTTGACGAGCGCGTTCTTCGGCTCTTCGAGGATCTGGACGAGATCCTCCCGCCGCAGCTGGTGCACTGCGGAGACGACCGGAAGCCGGCCGATGAACTCCGGGATCAGCCCGAAGTTGAGGAGATCCTCAGGCATGACGTCCACGAGCAGCTCGGCGCCTTCGACATCGTGCTTCGAGCGGATGTCGGCGCCGAAGCCGACGGCGTTTTTGCCGATGCGACGCGCGATGATCTTGTCGAGCCCGGCGAACGCGCCGCCGCAGATGAAGAGGATGTTGGTGGTGTCGATCGAGAGGAACTCCTGGTGCGGGTGCTTGCGCCCGCCCTGCGGCGGCACCGACGCCACCGTTCCCTCGAGGATCTTGAGCAGCGCCTGCTGCACGCCCTCGCCGGACACGTCGCGCGTGATCGACGGGTTGTCCGCCTTGCGCGCGATCTTGTCGACCTCGTCGATGTAGATGATCCCGGTCTCGGCCTTCTTGATGTCGAAGTCCGCGGCCTGGATCAGCTTGAGGAGAATGTTCTCGACGTCCTCGCCGACGTAGCCGGCCTCGGTCAGCGCCGTCGCGTCGGCGATCGCGAACGGGACGTTGAGGATCCGCGCCAGCGTCTGCGCGAGGAGCGTCTTGCCGCAGCCGGTCGGGCCGAGGAGGAGGATGTTCGACTTCTGGAGCTCGACCTCGTCGTCCTCCGTCCCCATCTGCACGCGCTTGTAGTGGTTGTAGACAGCCACCGAGAGCGTGCGCTTCGCCTCTTCCTGCGAGACGACGTAGTCGTTGAGGACGTCGTAGATGTCCCGCGGACGCGGCAGATTGTCGAGGTCGAGCTGGGTCGGAGTCGTCAGCTCCTCGTCGATGATCTCGTTGCAGAGATCGATGCACTCGTCGCAGATGTAGACCCCGGGCCCGGCGATGAGCTTCTTCACCTGCCGCTGGCTCTTGCCGCAGAAGCTGCAGAGAAGTTGCTCGTTGCCGTCGGTTGCGCGCGCCATCTGTCCTCTTCTACCTCGAAATCGCCGTCTCGTCTACGCCCTAACGGTGGGCGATCACCTGGTCGACGATTCCGTAGGCGTCCGCTTCTTCCGCAGTCATGTAGTAGTCGCGCTCCATGTCCTTCGAGACCTTGTCGTAGGGCTGGTTCGTGTGCTGGGCGATGATCTCCTCCAGGCGCCGCTTGAGATTGATCGTCTCGCGCGCCTGGATCTCGATATCGGTGCCCTGGCCCTGGAAGCCGCCCGAGACCTGGTGAATCAGGATCTTGGCATTCGGCAGGGCGGTGCGCTTTCCCTCCGTGCCCGCCGCAAGAAGCAGCGCGCCCATCGACATCGCGATCCCGACGCACGTCGTCGCGACGTCCGGCTTGATGAACTGCATCGTGTCGTAGATCGCGAGACCCGCGTAGACGGAGCCGCCGGGCGAGTTGATGTAGATGTTGATGTCCTTGTCCGGATCCTCGGACTCGAGGTGGATCATCTGAGCGACGACGAGGTTCGCGACCTGGTCGTCGATCGGCGTGCCGAGGAAGATGATGCGCTCGTTGAGCAGCCGCGAGTAGATGTCGAAGAAGCGCTCCCCACGGGAGGTCTGCTCGATGACGGACGGGATGACGAGATTCGAGGGGTTCATGATCGGGCTCCTTCAGGCCTCTGCGGCTGGTCGGGGGTCCAGAGTTTCGTCTCGGTCGGGGGTTTCTCCTTGTCGGGCGTCCAGATTGCGTCGCGGGCCTCGGCCTGCGCGAGTGGGATTCGCTTCACCTCGGCGGCGACGCGGTCGAGCGCCTTGCGAAGCCTGAGGTCGTCGCGGAGTGACTCGAAGCGGCCGCTCTCGCGCAGCGCCACGAGCATCTCGTCGGGGTCGTCGCCGACCGCCTCTGCCTGCTCGCGCACGAGCTCCTCGACCTCGGCGTCCGGAACGTCGAGCGCGAGCTGCTCCGCCGCCGCCTCGAGCACGAGCTCGCGGGCGACCGAGCGCTGTGCCTCCTCCTGCAACCGCGCCACGAGCTCCTCGGGTTGCTGGCCCGTCATGGCGAGGAAGGTCTCGAGCTGGACGCCTCTCGCCTCCACCTGGCGGGCGACCCCGCGCAGGAGCTCACGGGTGCGCGATTCGACGAGCGGGCCGGCGGCGTCCACCTTCGAGGCCGCGACGAGAGCGTCGGCCGCGTCGGCGCGGAAGCGTGTCTCGACTTCGTCCTCGATCTGCTCCCGCAGTCTCGACTCGATGTCTTCGCGCAGCTCGGCGAATGTCTCGAACTCGCTCGCGGCGCGCGCGAGGTCGTCGTCGAGCGGCGGCAGCACCTTTTCCTTGATCTCCTTGACCGTGGCGGAGAGCGACTGGCTCGATCCGTCGGAGAGCTCGAACGACAGCTCCTTCGTCTCGCCGGCGCTCATCCCCACGAGGCCTTGCTCGATCTCCTCGACGACGCTACCGCCGCCCAGCTCGACGACGTAGTCGCGCCGCGTCTCCTCCTCGGACACGAGATCGAGGATCACGGTGTCGTCGGGAGCCACCGGCCGGCCCTCGACCGGAACGAGCTCGGCGATCGTCGTGCGCAGCGCGTCGAGCTCTGCCTGGACGAGCTCCTCGGGCACCTCGACCTCCGCGATCCCGACCTCGAGCTCCTTCCAGTCGGGGAGCTCGGGCTTTGCCTGCACAGCCACCGTTGCGGTGAACTTCCAGTCCTTGTCATCCGACGCGGGCAGCTCGAAGTCGTACTGCGGCTGCTCGATCGGCCGGACCCGGGTGCGCGCGGCGGCGTTCCAGAACCAGCCGCCGATGTGGCTCTCGACCGCCTCGGTCATGAGGCGCTCGCGGCCGACCCGCTGCAGGAGTACCTGGCGCGGCACCTTCCCCTTGCGGAAGCCCGGCACCTTGACGCTCTGCGCGAGGTCTTCGGCGGCGTGCTCGACGGCGTGATGGACGTCGTGCGACGGCACCTGCACCGTCAGCCGCACCCGGTTCTCCGCGATCTCCTCGACCTGGGTGTCCACGGATCCATTCAAGCAGGGAGCAGCCTGGCGAGGTCGAACGTTCCTGGCGCGTGAGCGCGTGGATCCTGAGCATGCTGTCCCTCGCCGGAGCGATCTGGATCGCGATGCTGTCGGCGATGGTCTACGCGGTTCGTGTCCGCGCCTGAGGGTGTCGCGGCTAGGAGCCCCCGCGGATTTTCTTCGCGCGCCTGACCTGCTGCTCGGCCTGGCGGCGCAGAGCTTCGGCCTCTTCGTGTAGCCGGCGCGCCCGTTCGACCTGGCTCAGCCGGTGATCGTCGGCGAGAACCGGACGGCCGGAGTCGGACAGCTCGACCTATCGCGGTGCCGAAAGGGTAGCCGTGATGCGGGCGAGAGGACTCGAACCTCCAAGGGCCTCGCGGCCCAACGGGACCTAAACCCGCCGCGTCTGCCAGTTCCGCCACGCCCGCGCGAGTGGCGCGAACAGTCTAGAGTCGCGGTTCGGTGGGGGGAATGCGGCCCGAGGACCTCTACGCGCTCACGAGCGTCGGCGATCTGCGGCTCTCTCCCGACGGCCGTCGCGTCGCCTACGTCCTCAACTGGATCGACCGCGAGGAGAACGGCTACCGCGCCGCGATCTGGGTCGCCCCGCTCGACGGCTCGGAGGAACCGCGACAGCTGACGTCCGGCACGCGGAGCGACAGCTCGCCACGCTGGTCTCCGGACGGACGCTGGCTCGCGTTCGTCTCCAACCGCGACGGGAAGGACGAGACCGCGCATGCCGAGCTCTACGTCCTCCCGGCGGACGGCGGGGAGCCGCGGCGGCTGACCGACGGCAAGGAGGGAGTCGAGTCGATCGCCTGGTCGCCGGACTCGAGCCAGATCGCGTTTGCCCGCCGCGTGCGCGACGAGGCGTACGAGGAGGAGGACGACCGAAGGCGGGCGCCCCGGAGGTTCACTCGCGTCTTCTACAAGCTCGACAGCGTCGGCTGGACGGGCGACCGCCGCAAGCACATCTTCGTCGCCGATCTCGAGGGAAGCGAGCGACAGCTCACAAACGGCGACTGCGAGGACGGCGAACCTGCCTGGTCTCCCGACGGAGCGCGACTCGTCTTCACCTCGTTGCGCGGCGACCGATGGGACGTCGAGCTCGTCGAGGCGCTGTACGAGCTCGAGGTCGACGCGGACGGTGCCGAGCCGAGACGGCTCACGCAACCCGACGAGTCGGCCGGGCTCGCGTCGTTCTCGCCTGACGGCGCGCTCATCGCCTACGTGCATATGCCCGAGGACGGCACCAGTCCGCATCACAGCCAGATCGCGGTGATGCGGCCCGACGGGAGCAACCGCCGCGTCCTCACCGCCTCCCTCGACCGCCAGTGCGGCCCGTACCCGGTCGGCCGCGAGCCCGTCTGGGACGGCGAGCGGATCACGTTCCAGATCGAGGACGGCGGCAACGTCCACCTCTACGCCGTCGCCGCCGACGGTTCGGCCGAACCGGAGCTCGTCGTCGGAGGGGAGCAGACGATCGGCCTCTACGACCTGCACGGCGACCGGCTCCTCTACACCTCGACGACGCACACGCGTCCAGCCGAGCTCTTCGACAGAGACGGCACGCAACTGACATCGGTCTGCGACGGCTTCGTCGCGAAATGCGAACTCGCCGAGGTCGAGCGGTTCACCGCCGTCTCGTCCGATGGGACGGAAGTCGACGCGTGGCTTGTTCGGCCACCCGGCTTCGACGAGGGCAAGCGGTACCCGGTGCTCCTCGACATCCACGGCGGCCCGTTCGGGCAGTACGGGACGGGGTTCTTCGACGAGGTTCAGGTCTACGCAGGGGCTGGCTACTGCGTCCTCTTCTCGAACCCGCGCGGCGGCTCTGGCTACTCCGAGGCGTGGGGCCGTGCAATCCGCGGCCCGATCGATGGCAGCGGCAGCGGCTGGGGAGGCGTCGACTACGAGGATCTGATGGGCGTCGTCGACACGGCTCTCGAGCGCTTCGACTTCCTCGACCCCGAGCGGCTCGGTGTGCTCGGCGGCTCGTACGGCGGCTACATGACGTCGTGGATCATCGGGCACACGAACCGCTTCAAGGCCGCGCTCTCGGAGCGCGCCGTGAACAGCCTCGTCTCGATGTTCGGCTCGAGCGACATCGGCTGGGTCTTCGAGCGGCAGTTCGGCGGGGACATGTGGGACAACATGGACGAGTACCTGCGGATGTCGCCGGCGACGTATGCGCATGAGATCGAGACACCCGTCCTCATCGTCCATTCCGAGAACGACCTCCGCTGCAACGTCGAGCAGGGCGAGCACCTGTTCACGCTGCTTCGCGTGCTCGGCAAGGAGGTCGAGATGCTCCGCTTCCCGAGCGAGAGCCACGAGCTCTCGCGGTCGGGCTCGCCGGTGCACCGCGTGCTGCGCTTCGAAGCGATCCTCGAATGGTTCGGCCGCTACCTCGATCCCGGCCGGAACTGATGCGCGCGCTGGCGACGGGCGCGGGCATGTTCGTTCTCGCGCTCGCGGTTCTGCTCGCCGCCGTCGGCCAGCTCGGGAAGATCGACGGGCAGACGCTCGTCGCCGTCCTCGCAGGCGCGGTGATTGCGGCTGTCGTGACGGCGTGGCGCACCCGCGGCCGGCAGCCCTGACGCGTTCTCGGCCTCGTAAACGGGGCGTAAATCGGCGGGGCCTGGTCTTGCCATATCCGCCACGAGCCCCAACATTCAGGGGGTAGGGCGAGTGTCCCGTCAGTTGCTACCCCTCGAGAGGTGAGCATCGATGCGCAAGTTGATCTTCCTCCTGGTCGGAACGGCGATTCTGTGCGTACCGGCCGTCTCACTGGCCGCTCCGCCGACTGCGGCGAAGCTGGCTACGCAGAGCTGCCGCCAGATCCGTGCCACGGACGGCCTGGCAACGTTCAGGCAGGCGTACCACAACTTTGGCGGCTGCCTCAAGCAGCAGAAGCCGAATTCGGCCCAGGACATCAGCAACGCGGCGAAGAGCTGCAAGGCCGAGAGGTCGACTGATCCGGCCGCGTTCAGGGCGAAGTACGGCACGAACGCCGGCAACACGAGCGGCGCAGGAGCGAACGCCTTCGGCAAGTGCGTTTCGACGATCGCGAAGCAGAAGGCAAAGAGCGATGTCTCCGACAGCGTCGCCGCAGCCAAGACCTGCAAGACGTTGAAGTCGAGCAACCTGGCGACGTTCCAGGCCACGTACGGCACGACCAAGAACGCGTTCGGCAAGTGCGTCGCGCAGCAGTCGAACGCCAAGACCGGCTGAGTCCAGCGATCCCTTTGCTGCGGAGCTCGAGCGGCCGCGCCGGCAGGCGCGGCCGCTGCCTTTCTCAGCCGGCGGAGCTGGTGGTGGTTGCCTGAGTCGGCGTCGTTCCCGCGGTGGTGGTCGTTGCGGGAGCGGTGGTCGAGGTCGTCGGCGCAGTGGTCGTCGGCGCAGTGGTCGAGCCGGGCGTCGTGGTCTGAGCCGTCGTCGTTGGCGCGGTCGTCTGCACGGTGGTCGTGGCGGGGGCCGTGGTCGCCGCGGTCGTCGTGCGCCGGCTGCTCGTCGTCCCGGTTGTTCCCGTCTGCGTCTGCTGCGTCCTCGTTGAGCTCGTGGTCGGCAGCGAGAATTGAGTGGAGCCGACACTCCTGCTCTTCCGAGTTCCGTCGACCGAGCCCGTAGGAGCCTCTCCAGGCGCTGTCGAGGCCGGCCGGGCGACAGCCCACGCGACCAGGCCGCCTACCGCGGCCAGAAAGACAAGGCCGAGCACTACACCCGTGGTGAGCCGAGCCGACCGCTCCGCGCGCATCTCGGGGTGAGCGATGACGCGAGTCTGCTCGGCCTCCGGCACGAGTTCGGTCGGAGTCGGCCCCAGATTCAATGCGGTGAGGAGCGCGGTGCCGTCAGTCGGCCGCGCAGCCGGATCCTTGCGCAGCGTGGCCGCCGTGAGCGCCGCCAGCGACTGCGGCGCCTCGGGATTCAGCTGCTCGACCGCAGGTGGCGGCTCGTGGCGGTGAAGCTCGATGAACCGGAGCGCGTCGTCGGCGACGAAGGGCAGGGAGCCGGTGAGCATCCGGAAGAGGATCACCCCGAACGAATAGACGTCGCTCGCCGGCACGGCGGGCTCTCCCGAGGCCTGTTCGGGCGAGATGTAGGCGGCGGTACCGAGCAGCGTTCCTGCCTCGGTCAGCGTGCCCGAGCCGAGAGCATGGCGCGCAAGGCCGAAGTCTCCGAGCTTCGGCCGGTCCTCTACGTCGAAGAGGACGTTCGCAGGCTTTAGGTCGCGGTGGACGAGGCCCCGCGAGTGAAGGTGTGCCAGCCCGGCAGCCAACCCGCCCGCGATTCGCATGGTCTCGGCGGCTGGGAGTGGGCCCGCGGTGAGCCGGTCTTCGAGAGTGCCGCCCGGCAGCCATTCGAGCGCCATGAACGGCCCGGCGGCGTCTTCCCCGTAATCGAAGACGCGCATCACGTTCTCGTGCGCGAGCCCTGCGAGCGAACGGCCTTCGCGCCGGAAGCGCTCGAGGTCGGCCGTCGGCGACAGAATCTTCAGAGCGACCGTGCGATCCAGCGTCTTGTCGTGTGCTCGCCAGACCTCCGACATCGGTCCATGGCCCTGAAGCTCTTCGAGCCGGTAGCGGCCGGCGACCTCATCTCCGGGCTGCACGATCCGCATATTTCCCGCTGGTCCGTCAGCCATTCCTGCGAGTGTGGCGCCGGCCCGGTGAGAGCGCAGCACCCCGCAGGCCCGGCTAGGGGTCAGCTACAAGCCGCGATGAGGATGGTCCGCTGGGCGGTTGCGCCGGATCTCGGGCTCGTCCAGCTGGCGCCGATGGCCGCGGACACCTCGAACCAGTACGTGCCGCTCGCGAGGCTGCCACTTGTCCAAGAGCTACCCGCGACCGCCGTGGCGGCGACCGTATAGCCGCTGGTCGCGGAGGTCGTCGACTTCCAGATCGTGTAGCTGGTCGCGCGGGCAACCGGATTCCAGCTGACAACGACTGTGGTCGCGAAAGGGCTCGTACAGGCAGACGCAGCGCCTGTCGGGGCAGCGGGCGCCGATCCAGCAGACGCCTCGGCGGAGCTCGGTCCCGTCAGGCCGATCCCCCAATTTGCCCGCGCCGCGCCCGCGCCGCCCAGAAGCAGCGCGAGCGCGAGCACGAGAAGGCGCGTTACGACGTCCAGCTGTCGGTCGCCGGGCTACTGGTCGCCGTTCCGCCTGCCGAGGCGGTCACGCCGGTGAGCGACGGCATCGAGAAATACGTGTCCTCGCAGGCCGCGGGCGACGACATTGCCATGCTCGCGTCGTTCGTCAACGTGACTGCCAGCGGGTTGTCCGACTGGCCGCTGGCCGCCACCGTCAACGGCGTCGTCAGGGTGTGCGAGCTGCCACTGGACCCGGTGGCGTAGCTCCAGGTGACCCCGCTCGGAGTCGCGGCGAGGCAACCGGTCTGCGTTGTGGTCAAACCGCTCGTCGTGTAACCGGTGGCATAGGTCGTGTTGGTCGGCAGCTGCACCGCCGTGATCGTCACCGGGAACGGATTCGGGTTCGATATCGAAACGACGACGTCGCCGCTACCGCCCGGGTAGAGCAAGTTCCCCGCGGCGGGGCTCGCCACCGCCGTGATCGAGATGTTCGAGACGGTCCCCGAGTGCCCCTCGCCGCTCGAGCCGCCGTTGAGACCGACGATCCAGTTCGTCCCGAACGCGACCCCGCAAAACGAGCGCCGCTCCGATCAGAGCGGCCACGAAGCGGCGCCTACGCGACGACCGCGCTTCATTCTCCGCAGTTTTGCGTTTCCACATTTTCTGGACCCCTCCAGAGTTCGGGTGAAGTCGCACAAAGTGGACTTATCGGCGCCGAGACGTCCTTTCTTAACGGGTAAGACACGCCGGTGGCGGTAACGTCAAGGAGGCATGCTGGAGCGCCACGCGCCGTTCGGTGAGGCACTGCTATCGGCGTGTGCCGCCGGCGCCGTCGCCGCGCTCCTGGTGTGGCTCGGGCCACCGGGCACCGACCTCGCCGCGCACGCGTATCAGCGGGCGCTGTACGTCCAGCACGGCTTCACGCTCTGGAACAACTTCTGGTACGCGGGCCGCTACAGCTTCATCACGTACAGCCTGATCTACTACCCGCTCGCCGCGCTCGTCGGGATCAAGCTGCTCGCCGTCGCGACCATCGCGCTCGGCGCCCTCGCCTTCGCCGCCGTCGTCTGGCACGAGTGGGGACCGCCGACGCGCTGGTCGAGCCGGACGTTCGCGGTCGTGTGGGCGGGGATCGTGCTCATCGCGGCCTTCCCGTTCGCGCTCGGTTTCGCGTTTGCGCTGCTGGCGCTGTGGGCGCTGCAGGCGCGTGCGCGCTGGCGCTTCGCGGGGCTCGCCCTGCTCTCGCTCGCCGCCAGCCCGCTCGCGTTCCTCCTCCTGGCGATCGTCCTCGCCGCGATCGCACTCAGCCGCCGCGTCTCGCTCAAGAGGTCATGGCTGCCGCTCGCCGTCGTTGCGATCGCCGCTCTCGGCGAGATGATTCTGTGGCGGCTGTTCCCCGACAACGGCCGCTACCCGTTCCACACCGGCGACATCCTCGCGGGCTCCGTCTTCTGCCTCCTGGGACTCGCGCTCACCTGGCGGGTCGAGCGCGCCCGCCTGCTGCGCTTCTTCTTCGCTCTCTACTTCGTCGCGATGATCGGCGCCTACATCGTGCCGTCGGAGCTCGGCGGCAACATCGATCGCCTGCGCTTCATGGCCATTCCGCTTGCCGCGCTCGTGCTCGCGTTGCGCAGCTGGCGACCACTGCCGATCGCAGTCGGCGCGATGCTGCTCGCGGTGTCGTGGAACGTGTCGCCTCTCGCGGCCAACTACGTGCAAGACCGGTCGGATGTGACGGCGAGCGCGTCGACGTGGCCCGCCGCCATCGCGTACCTCGACGAGCACGCGGCGCCGCAGTACCGCGTCGAGGCGGTCGACACTGCGGGCCACTGGCCCGCCTTCTACCTTGCCGATGCGGACATCTCGCTCGCGCGCGGCTGGTTCCGGCAGGACGACTTTCCGCAGAACTCCGTCCTGTACAGCAAGTTCGGACCGGGCGCTTACCTGCGCTGGCTCCATTCACTCGGCGTCGGGTACGTCGTCCTCTCGAAGGCGCCGCCAGATTACAGCTCCGCGGCAGAGGCGAAGCTCGTGCGCAGCGGCCGCTCCGGACTCGTGCCGGTCTTTCACACCTCGAGGCTGACCATCTACAAAGTGCCTCACGCGCGACCGATCGTCACCGGGCCGGGCGCGCCCGACGTCATGAGCATGACCGACGCGAAGATGACCGTCTCCGTCACGCGCGGCGGCTCGTACCGCGTTGCAGTCCGCTGGTCGCCGTACTGGCGCGCATCGCACGGCTGCCTCTCGCAAGGAAAGGACGGGATGCTCCGGCTGACGACGCTGCGATCGGAACTCGTCAGGCTGAGCTTCGTCGTCAGCGCCGAGGGCGCGCTCGACACGCTGACCGGCTCGCCACACCGGTGCTCGACGCCGGCCGGCTGAGATGGCCCCGGGAGGAAGCCAAGCCGCCTGCAAATCGCGCCCTTTGACCCGGCGAGACGCCCACCGAGGTACCCACCGCGTGAGCCCTAGACAAGGCTAGGAAAACACAATCGCGGCTTTCAGCCGTGAGGACGAGCGCCCGTTCTGAAGGCGCTTGCTCAGTCCGCGAGCGCTTCGACCACTGGTCGTGTTCGCGTTAAAACGATTGCCGCGCAGATCGTCATGGCGAGTGCTCCGGTTCTGAGCACGATGGATGAGGCGGAGCCGCCGGCTGTCTCGCCGAATAGGAAGGGTGCGAGCGTGACTGGGACGATCGTTTCGAGTGCCAGCACGAGAGCAGCGACGGTGCTGGCGGCCGAGATCTGTAGCGCGTTCATCTCGCCGATCAAAGCGACGCCGCCCGCGGCTGCCGTGCCTGCGAGCCAGATTGCGAATGCGGCCCATTCCTGGCGCGAGAAGGCGTCGGCGAGCAGCTTGGTCGTGACGCTCGCGAGTGCGAAGCCGACGCCGGCCGCGAGTATCAGCATCAGCCCGCGCCGGTGCCCCACAAGGGCAGCGAGTAGCGATGCGCAGACCACAGCCGTGGCCAAGAGGGCTAGCGCGATCGCGAGTTGGAAGCTGATTCCGGTCACGTTCGATCGAGGCGGCGCGAGGGCGACTAGCAGTGACGCCCCAGTAACCAGGACGCCGATGTTGAGGACGTCTCGCCAGTGGAGGTGGTCGCCGAGCATTCGCTTGCCGAACGCGAGCGGGATGATCAGGCCGACCGCGAGCAGTGGCTGCACAACCGTCAAGGGCGCGCGGGTGAGCGCAAACGCCTGCAACGGCCAACCGAGGATGGCGATCGCACTTCCTGTGAGCCAGCGCCGACGCTGGACGAGCCGTACGAGCAAACCTGCCGCAAATGCAACGCTGACTGGTTCGCGTCGCGACGCCTCCGCCTGCAACAGCAGGCCGGTGTTGTAGAACGCCGACGCGAGGCAGGCCGCTAAAGCACCGACAGCGAGAGACACCCCGTCAGCCTGCCACCGGAGCGGACCGGAGCCTGTCGGTGCGGCTATCGGCATCCCGGCCGTGCTCTTCCGCTTTCGTCGCAGCTAGCGCCGACCGCCTCGTGAAGATGCTCCGCTCAGGAGCTTCATTCCGGAACGCTGGCCCAGGCGAAGGCTCGGCGCTTCGGTAAAGACCACCCTGCCGTCTGTCGCTGCAGCTCAGTCGCCGCTTCTCCGTGTCGGCGGCGAAGCCTGACTTGCGATACTCGCGCTCGTGGGTGAGGTCGATCCGCTAGGCACGCGCAGGGACGCGCTCGACGCGTTCCTCGACCAAAAGGTCGAAGAGGGTTACATGATCGAGACCCGCACGGACACCCACGCGATCATTTCGCGACGCCCGAAAGGTCTCAAACGCTTCACGAGCGGCGCAGACCCCGGACGCTTTGTGGTTGAAGTCGACGAACACGGAAGGGCGACGATGCGTCCGGCAGAGCCGCGACGCACATGAAGCTGACTGACCCGCACCCACAGGGAGGTCGACATGGCGACTAAGGACAAGAACACGAAGAAGAGCATGGAAAAGAAGCCGGCTCAAAAGACACTGAAAGAGAAGCGGCAGGCTAAGAAGGCGAAGAAGTAGCCGGGCCAGGCCGAGCAGCCCGTCGCTGCCGCGAATGAGCACCTTCCTGGGGATCGTCATTGCCGCGAGTAGCGTGTTCACGTTCACCGTCGTCGCGTGGGCCTTCATCTGGGCGGCCAAGAAGGACGGCGAGGAAGATCGCGCCTTCCAGAAACGTCTCGGCATCCGCAGACGCACACGGCTAGGCCGCTGACCTTCCACGAAGGGTGAGATCGAGCGTTTGAGCACGCATCTCGCCAAACCCTCCTAGGCGTCCAGGGGTCATTCCGGACCACTGGCCCAGCCGACTGCACCGCGGCGGGCAACGGCGGCTCCGGGGCGCTTGCGGAATGATCGCGCCGTCAGCCGGGTTGACCGGACACCAGCGGCCCGGCCAGCCCGAAGGGCGTGCCTTCGGAGTCGCGGCAGATCGCCCAGCGCTCCCCGGGGTGCACGACCTCTCCGCCTAGTGCGACGACCTGCTGGAGTGCGGCCTGCAGGTCGGCGACCGGCAGGTAGGGCAGAGAGAAACGGTCGCCGGGGCCGCTGCCGCGCTGGTGGAGCCCGACGGTCGCGCCGGCGTGCTCTGTCTGCCAGCCCTCGCCCTGTTCCGCCTGCCGTTCGGCGAGCGTGATGTCGAGGAGGCCCTGCCAGAAGCGGCGGGCGCGGTCGAGGTCGTCCGCAGGGAACTCGATCAGGAGTCGGCTCAACTCCCGGCTCCCGCCTCGTCGGAGAATCCGCATTCGAGGCAGACGAAACGGGTCGACGTCCGGTCCTCGCGGATGCCCATCGTCACGCCGCAAGCCGGGCAGATCGGCGGCCGGTCATCCTCGCTGTCGCCCCGGTTCTTCTTCACCGCGCTTGACGGTAGCGCGGTAGAAGCTCACCTGGAGCGCTGGCTCTCGCGCGCGGCGTTGCGGAGTCGCGCCGGTGAGTGAGCGGGACGCGATCGCACTGCCATTATGTTCGGAAAGTGTTATAACGCCGGCCTCATGCCGATGCTGCACGGATGCGCCTACCAAGGCTGCGAGACGTTCACACTCAGTACCTACTGCTTCGAGCACGAACTGGTAATTCGTGCCGAGATCGAGGCTGAGCGGCAGCAGGTAGCGGCGCGGGACGAGCCCACGGCCCGAGAGATGTCCGAAGCGGCGCAGCCGGCCTGAAAGAGCCCCCGAACGGCTTCGACGACAAATCGCCCAGACGCGCGCCATCGCCGGCCACCCCCTGCAATGCTCGGAGTGTGACCGCCTTTCTATCGGACGAGCGACCGGATGGACGATGCACCTCGGTGCCACGGCCCGCGGCGGTTGATCCCGCGCTGGCCGTACGTCCGGTCGCACATTAATCGGGTCGTTGAGCACTGAACGCGCCGTATAGACGGGGCACGATGATCCGTGTTGTCCTCGCGGAGGACACCTACCTCGTGCGCGAAGGGATCCAGCGCCTGCTCGAGCCCGAGGCGGACATCGAGCTGGCCGCGGCGTGCGCGGACTTGCCCTCGCTGCTCGAGGCCATCGAGACAGAGAAGCCGGACGTCGTCCTTACCGACATCCGTATGCCGCCCACCGGTAGCGACGAGGGGATTCAGGTCGCCGATCGCCTCCGAGAAACCAGCCCGGAGACGGGCGTGGTCGTGCTCAGCCAGTTTGCCGCTCCGGAGTACGCGCTTGCGCTGCTCGAGAAGGGCGCTGACCGCCGCGCGTATCTGCTCAAGGACCGGGTGGGAGACGCTGCGCAGCTGGCGGGGGCGATCCGCGAGGTTGCACGCGGCGGCTCTGTGATCGACTCGAAGATCGTGGAAACCCTCGTCGCGGCTCGTGCGCGCGGAGAGTCGCCGCTCGACGAGCTCACGCCGCGGGAGCGGGAGACGCTCGAGGAGATGGCACAGGGCAAGAACAACGCCGCTATCGCAGCCTCGCTCGTGATCACCGAGCAATCGGTCGAGAAGGTGATCCATTCCATCTTTCGGAAGCTCGGGGTTGCTTGGCAGCCGGACGTCAATCGACGCGTGAAGGCGGTGCTTCTCTACCTCGCTGAGCGGGAGGGCTAGCGTTCGAGCGGGATTGTTCCGACGACTCTCGTGCCTCGGCCGAGGGTCGACTCGATTCGAAGTCCGCCGCCGATCGCCTCGAGGCGGTCGCGCATGTTCGTTAGTCCGGCACCGAGCCCTGTTCGGGCGGGGTCCAAGCCTGAACCGTCGTCGGCCACCTCGAAGATCAGCGCGCCCTCTTTCTCGTGCAGGTCGATAGTCGCGTGCGCATCCTCGCCCGCGTACTTCGCCGCATTCTGCAGCGCCTCGGTGCAGCAGAAGTAGACCGTCGCCTCGACCTCGGGCCCGTACCGACGGTCGATTGCTGGGTCGAGGCGGGCAGGGATTGTCGCGCGCCGGGCGGCGTTGGCGACCGCCTCCGATAGACCGCGATCTTGGAGCAGGGGCGGGTAGATTCCGTGGGCGAGGTCGCGGAAGTCCTGCATCGCCTCGTGAATTGCGGTGCGAAGCTCGCCGAGAATGGCTTTCGCCTTCTCGGCGTCCGTGTCGATGAGCGCGCTCACGGCTCCGAGGTTTGCTTCCAGTGCGACGAGGTGCTGTTGGGCGCCGTCGTGGAGGTCGCGCTCGATCCGTCGTCGTTCGGCGTCGGCCGCGGCGACCACGCGGGCTCGCGACAGGCGGAGCTCGTGCGCCCGTCGGCGAAGCTCCTCGAGCGATGCCTGCAGGTCCGAGTCGAGCCGGGCGTTGCGGAGCGCAAGTGCGACCTGACGTGCCAATTCGGCGAGGACGCTGTCGGCCTGTTCGTCGAACGGCTCGGAGTCTGCCGAGCGGTCCACGACGATCAGGCCGAAGAGCTCTCCAGCGTGCGCCATGGAAGCGACGCGCACGTGCGCGTCGCCCCGGTCGCCGAGCAGCTGCGGCAGCCAGACGCCGACTCGGGCTGACCCCGAGATGCCGCCACGCGCGAGGATCGATTCCTCCGAGGCTGTCATCCGGAGCGCCGCCGGACCTCTCTCCGGCTCGGCCACGACGCGCGCGAGCACGCCGGCGGAGCAGGTCCAGATCTCGGCCGAATCGAGCGCGAGCCCGCTCCGCAGCGACTCCGCAAGCTGGAGCAGGAGCTCGTCGAGTGGGACGGCGCGGGAGAGTCGCGCTCCGAATGTCCGGAGGAGCTCGTCAGGCGCGCCACGCCCTCCGTGTACGAGCCGACTCGAGAAAGCGGCGAGCCGCCGACGCGCCGGTACGTAGAGCAGCGCGCTGACGCCGGCAGCCGCGATCGAGAGGGCGAGCACAGTTCGCTCCTCGTGCGTGGGAGGCCGGCCAAGCCCAAGGACGACGACGACATAGACGGCCGCCACGAGCGCCGTCAGGCCGACGACGGAGATCACAGGGGAAACGAGGCGCGTGACGCGAGCCTCGAGGCGCCTAGGAACCCGCACGACCGCTGCAACGAAGACTGCGAGCGTCGCGGCGGCGGCGATCTCGAGCAGCCTCGGGGGCCAGCCGACGAGGAGATGGAGCGTCGCCGCCAGGACGACAACCTCGACGGCGATCGCGAGCCCGAGCGCGAAGGAGTGCGACCGCGCGCGTTCGCTTCCGCGGCGTGCGGCTGCCCGCCGGATTCGGAGCATGGAGGCAAACCGTTCGACGTTCGCGGCCATTACTCGGCCCTCAGGACGACGGCGGCGCGCGTGCGCGCCGCGCTCCACGCCGGCAGAGCGGCCACCAGGTTGGCCAGAAGGACCGCGGCCGGGACGACGAGCAGGACGAGCGCGATCGGCGTCACCGGCTCCGGGACGACCTCGATCTGCTGCGCGAACAGGTACCACGTCCAGCGGCCGGCCGCGACCCCGAGAGGCAGCCCGACGACGAGCCCGATCGCGGCGAACGTCGTTGCCTGCCAGGCCACGGTGGCGAGCAGCTGGCGACGGTCGAAGCCCAGCGTCTTCAGGACGGCGAGCTGGCGGCGGCGCCGGCGAATTGCCGCGACGAGGGTGTGCGCGAGTGCGGCGGCTGCGATCGCCGCGAGCAGCGCCGACACGACCACCGGCAGGTTTCGCACGCCGCCGAAGTCGGCGACGGTCTGCGGCGGCCCCGGCGCCGGATGTGCGTACTGGCGCTCCAGCCGGGCGAGTGTCGCCTGCTTGTTCGGACCGGGCGCGATGCGGGCCTCGAAGATGCCCACGTGCGCCTGTGGATTCAGACGCTTGGACGCCTGGAACGTCATCGCCGCATCCGGCCGTGGCCCGATGGCGACATTCTCGGGTAGGACGCCGCGGCCGACGACATGCAGCCGCACCGAACGGCGATCTCGCGCCTCGACGCTGTCGCCGATGTGGACGCCGAGGCGGTTCATCAGCCTCGACGAGAGCAGAATCTCGTCCAGCCCCTGCGGCGCGCGGCCGTCGGTGACGACCGGTCCGATCCTGCCCTTGATGTCGTCCATCGCGACGACGTCGGCCGTCCGGCCGTCCAGGCGGACCGTCCCATTATCGCCCTCGGCGGCATCGCTGATCCCGGGGTCGGCCCGGACCCGCGCCGGCGACGGAGTGACGAAGTTCGTGGCGTAGTCCCAGTTCTGTCCGTAGAGGCGCGGCGTCGAGAGCAGGTGATCCATGCTGGCCGTGAAGGTGAGTGCGACGGCGACCACCGCCACGGACGCGATCGCTCCCAGCAGCGTCCCGCTGATCGGCACCGTGGTCGTTCCCCTGCCCCGCGCGAGGGCCATGTGGACGCCGCTGACCGCGGTGGGCGGCAGGCCCCAGCGTGCGAGCGCCTCCGCCGGCGGACAACCTGCTCGCGGTTCCAGATCACGATGCCCTGTCCTCGCCTGAAGCGACGCGACGGCACCGGCAAGCACCATGAGGATCATGACTCCCGCGCCTCCCAGCGCGAGCACAGGCACGTCGAGCGCAAAGCCAGGCTTCGGCTCGAGCTCGCGGGCGAGGCCGATCGGCGTCAACGGGGAGAACGCGAAGGCGAGAGCGGCCGCGACGCACGCGGCCACGACGCCGATCGCGGCGGCGCGGGCCACGTCAACGGCCAGGAGCTGGCGACGTGTCATCCCCAGCGCTCGTAACGTCGGATGCGTCGCGGCTGCGGTCGCGGCCAGCCGGAGGAGCGCCGGAGCGAGCAGGAGAAGCGCGAGCAGCGCTCCGAAACCGGCCGCGAGCCAAAGCGCTTCCGCCTCGTGGTCGAGCGAGCGCTGGATCTTCGCTGCGTCGTCGCTCTCCGGGCGACCATCCGTTCCAGTGGCCCGCGCGAGGGCGGAAATGCCGGCGGCGCCCTGCCGCAGCCTGACCGGGAAGTAGAAGTCCGAGTAACGGATGTCCAAGCGGTAGGCCCGGTCGAACGCCCGCGTCAGCGTGACCGTCCCGATCGGATAGGGATCCGTCGCCGCCTTGATCCCGACGACCCGAAGTCGGATCAGCGGGCCAACCGGGACTGGGTTCGAGAGCGGCTCGACGATGTCCCAGCCGAACCCCGTCGGGAACGGCCGGGAAATCTCGCGCGTGCGCAGGCGGAACGCCAACCGGTCGGTCTGGTCCCGCTCGACCCACAGCTTTCCGCCGGCCTGCTTGGAGTCGAGATCGTCTGAATAGCGCTTCGCGAGGCGGCTGAAGCTTGCGCCCTTGCGCAGACGAACGTAGAGCCGGTCGATCGCCAGCTTCGCCCGGCGACAAGCGGCCGCGCCCCTGCACGAGAGCCAGATCTGCCGGACCTCGCGCCGCTCCGGAAGCCCTGGTTGTGCCGGGTTCTGGTTGCGGGGATCGCAGTGGAAGACCGGTAGGTCGCTGGATCCCCAGCTCGAGAAGACGCGGATCGGGATCACGCCGCCCGGGCTGACGCCGAAGCGCTGGGCGGCGCGCGTGTCGAGCAGCACCTCGCGCGGCCGGGCGGGATCGGGGACCCGGCCCGCGAGCACCTTCGGCCGGTGGAGGGCAACTCCGTCCCGGCCGTCGATGTTCACCAGGAACTCGACGGCCTGCGGCCCGAGGAAGCTCACTGGCCGGTTCTGCGCGTCCCGGGCGCAGTAGGAGAGGAGGCCGGTGACGGCCGAGGCCTCGACCGCCGGATTGGATCGGATCTTCTGGATCGCCCGTTGGTAGCTCGTGTTGTCGCCGGAATTGCTCAGGTGGAGCCACGCGTTCGGGAAGCGGTACGCGACGAGGTGGCGCTCGAATGCAGAGTGGGTACGGCGCGCCCCTGCCGCTGCCGTGAGCACGGCCCCGCCCGCGACCCCGGCGAGCAGCGCCACCACGAGCCAGCCGCGCCAGCGCGAGCGGAGCTCGCGCCGGAACCGCACCCAGACGGCGGCCACTCAGGCCCCCAGCGCTGTCGCCGCCGGCGCGGCGATCGTGGCGCCGACGACGCGGCCGTCCTGCATCCGCACCACGCGCTCCGCTGCGTCGGCGACCTGCGTGTCGTGCGTGACGAGCAGGATCGTCTGCCCGCCGGCGTGGAGGCGCCGGAAGAGCTCGAGCACCTCGACGCCGCCTGCGCTGTCGAGCGCCCCGGTCGGTTCGTCCGCGAGCAGCATCGTCGGCTTGTTGGCGAGTGCGCGCGCGATCGCGAGCCGCTGTCGCTGACCTCCCGAGAGCACGTCGGGCAGCAGGCCAGCTTTGTCCGGGAGCCCGAGCAGGTCGAGCAGCTCGTACGCCCGCACCTCGGCCCGACGACGTGACATACCGGCGATGACGGCCGCGAGCGCGACGTTCTCCAGCGCCGAGGTGTCCTCGAGCAGATTGAAGAACTGGAACACAAAGCCGACGTGCCGGCGTCGCAGGTGGGCCAGCTCGCTCTCGTCCTTGCCGACGAACGGCTCGCCCGCGAGAACGATCTCACCGTCGCTCGGCGTATCGAGCCCGGCGATGAGGTTGAGCAGCGTCGACTTGCCGCAGCCAGAGGGACCGGTGACCGCGACGAACTCGCCTGCGGCAACGACCAGATCGACGCCGCGCAACGCCCGGACGGGAGCGCCCTCCGACTCGAACGTCTTGCGGAGACGAACGGTCCTCAACACTTCCGGCGCCGCTTCCACACGACCGACTGTGAACCGCCGCCGCCCCGAGCGCAACCAAGCCACCTGGGTGATGCATCCGGATGCTTGCCGTGGAGAACACGCGCGCTAGCGTCGTTGTGGCCGCGTTGCACCGCTCCTAGCCTCCTCGCATGGGGTTCATCTCGTCTCAGGAGGACTCGAAATGACCACCACCGCGATTCAGGCCCAGACCGCAGGACGGGCGTCGCGTCTGCGCTGGACGAGGCGCAAACTGGCGCTCCCCCTTCTAGTCCCAGCAGTTGCCTGCGCAGCTGCCGCACTATCGCTCGTGCTCGCCGGGTCGGCGGGCCAAAGCTCACCCACCTCGGCCGCCGCAGCGCCGGCGCCGGCATCGGCATCGGCGCTGGTTGCGTTGCCATGGATGGAAGCTCCATGGCAGGTGGCCACCGTGCGCGACCTCAAGAAGCAGCTCGTGAGCGCGGGCTATCAGGTCAAAGTTGGCGACAATCTCGACCCGGTCACGAAGTCGGCGGTCGCCGACTACCTGCAGCCCGGTTCGACTCTTCTGGGGCCGGAGCTCACCCACGCAATGAGCGGAACGGTTCTCCTCGGGCGCCGGGACCCGGTGGACTGGAACTTCCGTTTCGGCCTCAAGCGCCGGACGAAGTTCGTGGAGCTGCCGCTCACCGGTCCGGGCGGCCAGCTCGACGCGAAGGGGAACATCCGCCCATCGGCCGGTGGGAGCTGAGATACGGAAGGTCGGATGAGGAAGCGTCCTAACGCTGATCGTCGGTCTCAGGCGAGCGCGCTCGCCTGAGACCGACGCCGCGCAGCGCCCGCACGGGCGCCCCCTCCGACTCGAACGTCTGCGGAGACGAACGGTCCTCAACACTTCCGGCGCAGCCGACACAACACGGCTCTGAACCGCGGCCGCGCCGAAGGCAACCAAGCCATCCGGGCAACCGATACGGACGCTAGCCGCTGAACAACTTCCCTGCTGGCGCCGTTGTGGCGGCGCGGCAATCGCTCCTAGCGTCACCGGCATGTCGAAACCCCATTTCAGGGAGGCAGTCGAAATGACCAGGAATCTCGCCAAACGAGGCCTGAAAGGAGCGACACAGATGAGACGGCTCCTTCTACCTGCAGTCGCTGTCGCACTCGCAGCGGCGGTACCACTCTGGCTTCAGGTGGCGACCGGCTCTGGAGCCGATCGCGTTCAGCGGAGCGCGTCGCCGCTTGGCCACGCGCTTGTCTTTACCCGCTTCCTCCCTGGCGCCGATACGGGGAGCGTCTACAGGATTGATGCCGGTAAGACCGTTGAGCATTTGATCCGATCGGGGGTGCTCGACTTCGCCGCCCTGTCGCCCGACGGTACGCAGTTCACCGATTTCAGCCCGACGGCGGACGGTCGAGGCAGCGCCTCGATTTTCAACGTGGACGGGTCCGGATACCGAGTCTTGCCTATCCCCGATCCGACTCTCGAGCTTGCGGGCGGGTCGTGGTCGGCGGGCGAGTCCAGGATCGTTTCCGGAGGAGGCGACCCCACCGACCCGACCCGCGCGGGTCTGTACTCCCGGCGCTCGTCCGACGGCGGAGGATTGATCAGACTGACCGACGCCGGGACGCGTTTCGACGCCCCGGTGATGTCCTCGCCGGCTGGTTCCAAGCTCCTGTTCTTCCGTCCCGACGCGAGGAACGAGACGAGTGACAGCGCACCGCAGGACTTGTTTGTCGTCGGGGCGGACGGCAGCGGACTCACCCGACTCACACCACCCGGCGTGACGACAGCGGTGGTCTTCTCCTACGACTCGGTCAGCTGGTCTCCCCACGGCACCAAGGTGGCAGTGGCCGCCGCGAACGGTCCCTTCTTGTCGACCTCTGTCCACTCCGTGTACATCGCGACGGCGTCCGGGTCGAGCTTCCAGCGCATCGGCCCGCAGGGAAACATCTGGGATGCAGTCTGGTCACCAAACGGGAAATGGATCGCGTTCTCGATGGCCACCAAGGCAACGAGCGGCCTGTTCCAGCTCTACCTGATGCATCCGGACGGCTCAGGGATCCGGCAGCTCACGTCGGGCAGCGACGGCCTGTCCTCACTGCACCCGACCTGGTCCCCTGACAGCAATCAGCTCGTGTTCCTGCGAGGGACAGACAACGCTGGCGATGCGAACATCTGGTCGATCAACCTGGACGGCTCGCACCTCTACCAGGTCACTCACCAGCCAGCGAGCTACGGAACAGGCGGGACTCTCGCCTGGCTCCCATAGCGCCAGCAGCGTCGAAGGACAGACGCGGGCGGCTGCTTGGGGATACGCAGGTGCACGTGATCAACCCGGACAGCACGGGCCAGCGGCTCGTTCAGAGGCCAACGGAGACGGCTCCAGGCCAGGCTTCTCAAATCGGATAGGAGGATCGAGATGCGTCGGTTCATCGTGTTGCTGTTTGTCGTGATCGCCTCGGCGTTCACCGCCTCGCAGGCGTCAGCGAACACACGGCAGTTCGTGAGCATGACCTTTGCAGAGCCCATCCATCCCAGTACCACCTGCCCCGGCTTTCCGGACGTGGCTTGCGGATCGGGTGAAGTCATTCCGCTCGGGCAGGCGAGCGAGATCATCGTCTTCGGCGCTGGTTGCGGTGGGACGTGCGACCTCCGCACAATCACGCTTGCGGGCGGGTCGCTCATTCTTGAGGAGACGGGAGGCGGCGCGACGTGTCCCGCCGGAGATGTTTGCCGACCGGGACCGCTCGAACTCGGCCGCGGCACCTTCACGGATGTCTTCGTCGGCGGCACCGGAATCTATGAAGGCGCAACCGGCACGCTGACGGGCACGGTCAAGCTGGAGGGAAGCAACGGATACCCGTCGGGAACGAGCACCGTGAAGCTCTCCGGGACGATCCAATACGGCCCATAAAGGGTCTCCTCGCAGGACGAACGCGCGGCTGCGCGCTCGCGGCCGCCCTCCCTTCTCGGGGTCGCCGCCACCCAGAGCGCGTTTTCTGCGAAATCGCCACGCGTGCGTGAGGCGCGACTTCATCTCGGATGTAAGTGCTGGCGGGCAAAGGGAGGCACTCGGCTGGGCGGGCACAGTCCTTACGCCTGAGGGGGTATTGCGCCGATCACGTCGTGCATCGAGCGCAACGGCGCCGGCTCGTCAACACAAGGTCAGTGTCGACCACTGACCGGCACCGGGCACTTGGTCTCACGACGGTACGTCGATCGCGACGCCTGTGTAGTCGGAACTGTCAACATTTCGTGGCCCGCTCGTGGCCCAAACAGCCACTCAGGAAATGAGTGCAACCACGCGGGGCGGACGCCTCCCCAGAGGAGAAAAGCCCTGCAAATGTGGCCATTTGGAGATGCTTGTCGCTGAGCGTCGCCGAGGCTTGATCGGCCTGTCACGCCGGAGGTCGCCAAGCCTCGAGTTACCCCACCGGGATACCCACTCCTCCACGGACGAGGACACAGCGCGCGACCGACTCGGCAGACATCTTGTACGGAGAAACTCGAAGGTTCAAGTCCCTCAAAAAGGCCCGGACTCCAACCGAAAGAACGCCTGGACACGTGTTCGCGGGTTCTGGCGTCGGTGGAGGTACCCACCGGGGTACCCACGCTGTGCGACCCGCGCGACCTCTCCCATAGCCATGCGGTGCTTCAGAGCCGCTCTACAACAAAAAAACCCTGCAAATAGGTAGATTTATGGCCCCGGGAGGAGTCGAACCTCCGCACGCAGCTTCGAAGGCTGCCGCTCTATCCGCTGAGCTACGGGGCCTGAGCCCGGAAGCGTATCCCGCTACGCTTTCCGCGCTCGGTGGCGGTAGCTCAGTTGGTAGAGCTCCGGGTTGTGGTCCCGGTGGCCGCGGGTTCGAGTCCCGTCCGCCACCCTCCGTGGAGTGACAAACGGGGCCGCGTGTGCGGCCCCGTTCGCGTTCTCGCTCAGACCGGGACTCGCTCCCCGGAGAAGATCCGCAACATCTCCCGGTTGAAAGCGGGGATGTCGTCCGGCTTTCGGCTCGTCACGAGGTTGCCGTCGACGACGACCTCCTCGTCCGCCCATTCGCCGCCCGCGTTGCGGATGTCGGTCTCGAGCGTCGGCCACGAGGTGAGCCGCTTCCCGCGGACGACGCCCGACTCGACGAGCACCCACGGGCCGTGACAGATCACCGCCATCGGCTTGCTCGCGTCGTGAAACGCGCGTACGAACGACACGGCGTTCTCGTCCCCACGCAGCTGATCGGGATTTCCGACGCCGCCGGGAACCAGGAGTGCGTCGTAATCCTCGGGTGACGCCTCCTCGACGGTTCGGTCGACCTTCACCGTGTTTGCGGGATCGAAATGGTCGAAGCCTTGGATCTCACCGTCGTGAATCGAGACGATCTCGACGTCGGCGCCCGCGTCTTCGAGCGCCTTCCGCGGCTCCTCGAGCTCGACCCGCTCGAACATGTCCGCAGCGAGGATCGCGACCTTCTTGTTCTTCAGGACGTCTGCCATACAGACCCCTCCTTTGTTTTGCTCAGCCCGGCGCCTACCCGGCGCGGCAGGACCTATGCGTAGGTGCGGCGGAGGTAGTCGAGGTACGGCTGTGCGGAAAGTGACGACCCCGTTGCCCGGCGCAACGTCTCCTGCGGCGTGAACTTGCGCCCCAGCGCGTGGATGTGCTCGCCGAGCCAGTCGCGGAGCGGTGCGAACTCCCCGCGGCCGACCTGCTCCTTAAGCTCGGGGAGGTCGCGGCCCGCGGCCTCCCAGATCTGCACCGAGGCGACTGTCCCGATGAGGTACGTCGAGAAGTAGCCGATCGATCCACTCGACCAATGGACGTCCTGGAGGACGCCGTGGCCGTCGTCGGGCACCTCGACCCCCAGGTACTCCCACATCTTCTCGTTCCAGCGCTGCGGCAGGTCTCGCAGCGCGAGGCGGCCCTCGACGATGTCCTGCTCGAGCTCGAAGCGGAGCATGACGTGCATGCCGTAGGTCACCTCGTCGGCCTGGATCCGGATCAGACCGGGCTTGACGGCGTGGATGCCGGCATGGAAGCGATCGAGATCGACGCCGCCGAGTTGCTCGGGGTACGTCTCCTGCAGGCGGGGATAGAAGAGCCGCCAGAACGGGAGGCTGCGACCGACGAGGTTCTCCCAGAGCCTGCTCTGGGACTCGTGGATGCCGAGCGAGCACGCCTGTCCTGTCGGCAGCCGCTCGAGATGCTGCGGCTGCTGGTGGCTGTAGAGGCCGTGGCCGTACTCGTGCATCGTCGAGAAGAGCGACTCGAGAGAATCGGGGTGGTAGTTCGTCGTGATCCTGACGTCGTCGCGCCCCGGCCCGGAGGCGAAGGGATGCTCGGTCGGATCGAGCCGCCAGCTTTCGGGCCGATGCCCGAACAGGTCCATCACCTCGTGCGCTATCGCGCGCTGACGGTCGGGCGGGAAGTCGCCGTGGACGAACGAGTCGTCGACGTCGCGCTCCCGTAGCTCCGCGATCAGCTCGACAAGCGGCGGCTTGAGCTCCCCGAACAGCGTCCGCACCTCGGCGGTCGTCGTCTGCGGCTCGTAGTCGTCGAGCAGCACGTCGTACCGCTCGGCCGCGCCGTCCGCGACGCAGTCCACGTACTCGAGCTTCAACTCGACGATCCGCTCGAGCGACGGCAGGAACGACGGAAAGTCGGACTCCGTCTTCGCCTTCACCCAAACAGGCCGCGCCTCGGCGGCTGCGCGCGTCATCGCCGCCCGCAGCGACGCCGGCACGTTCACCGCCTTCTCGTAGTCGCGCCGCGTGACGCGGATCAGGGCTCCGTCGTCGGAATCCGGGTCGAGCGACTCCTCGAGCGGCCGCAGCTCTTCGAGCAGCTTGCCGACCGCCGGATCGGTGAAGAGCTCGTGGGCGAGCCGCTGCAGGGTTGCCATGTGATCCGCCCGATGCGCGGTACCGGCGAGCGGCATCATCGTCTGCTGATCCCAGGAGAGAAGACGCGTGACCTTGCCGAGATCGTTGACCTCGCCCAGGCGCTCCTTCAGCTGCTCCAGCGCGTCCGCCATCGGCGGCACCCTACCCGCGCCGCCGAGCGCTCTACTCTTGTGACCGCGCGCCCGTAGCTCAGTGGACAGAGCGGCGGACTTCTAATCCGCGGGTCGGAGGTTCGAATCCTCCCGGGCGCATCGCTCGTGTGTGCTGAGGGTAGAAACCGCGGATGACGCGCCGGGGGCCGCTCGGAGTCCTACTCGCCCACCACCGGGAGCACGAGGCGCATCACGTCGTGATGCTGATGATCGTCGCGGCCGCGCTGTCGCTGATCGCGACGATCCTCGTCGCCGGCGCGGCGGGCTACGTGGCCGTCGCCTCCCGTATCCGGCACGCGCACACCTACTGGTTCCCGTTCGCGATCGTGGGTGCCGTCGCAGCCCACGTCGGCTACACGTTCGCGTATCGGGAGGTCGCGCACGTCGGTCGTGGAGTGCGGTTGGGGGCTCTTCGGGCGGGCGCGATAGTCGCAGCGGGCTTCGGGATGTTCATCCCGCGCGGCGGCTTCGCGGTCGACATCGAGGCGCTCCAGGATCTCGGCGTGCCGGCTCAGGAAGCCCGGGTGCGCGTGCTCGGTCTCGGCTCCCTTGAATACGCCGTCCTGGCGGTCGGTGCCTGTGCGTGCGCGGTCCTCCTCCTGGTCGAGCATGCGGACGCCCAGCGCGCCGTCGTGCTCTCGTGGACGATCGGCGTTCCGGCCGGCACTGCGCTAGCGCTCCTTGCAGTCCGTTACCGCAAGTGGATCTGCCGCGGCCGATTGCTCAAGCGAATTCTCGGGCCTCCACTCGAAGCGATTGCGGTCGTCGGGCAGATCGTCGCCTCACCGCGGCGCCACGGTGCCGCCGCCTTCACGGGGATGGCGGTCTACTGGGCCGGCGAGGTGTTCGTCCTCTGGGTCTGCCTCGCGGCCTTTGAGCGGCACACGCCGTCGGTCGAGGCGGTCGTCGTGGGCTACGCGACGGGATACGCCCTGACGCGGCGGACGCTGCCGCTCGCCGGAGCCGGCGCCGTCGAGGCGCTCCTGCCGTTCGCGCTCACCTGGGTCGGGTACGGCCTGCCGGCCGCCGTCCTCGCCGTCTTCGCCTATCGCGTCTTCAACCTCTGGCTACCGCTCGGGCCCGCCGCGGCCGGTCTCTACGCACTGCGGCGCCGGCCTCCGGACGGCGCGGCGGAACGCCTGCTACTTGACGCCGAAGTCCGTGGTGACGATCGTGACGCGCTGCCCGCCGTAGACGCCTCCGGCGAGCGAGACGCTGACGGCTGAGACTCCGAAGTCGCGCCATTTCGCGGTCTCCAGATTCTCGAGATGCGGCGGGCTGGCGATCCACAGCCTCATTGCCTGCGCGGCGGTCACGGTCGGGGCTGCCCAGAGGAGGTTCTCGCCTACGTTCGGGTAGGGGAAAAAGCGCTCGATGCGCCGCCAGAACGCCTCGCCGTCGGCCGAGTTGTGCGCGAAGTAACCGCGCCGGCCCATCTCGACAGAATGCGAGTGCGCCGCCCTGTCGAGACCCGGCGACCGTTTCAGCGCCGTGAGGCCGTGCGCGACGCGGAACCGGTTCACGGCGACGAAGATCTCCTGGTTCAGCGAGCGCAGATTCTTCGTCGAAGATCCGGTCGCGAACGCCGACGAGGCGAGAAGCCCAACCGCCACGGCGGCGGCCAACGCGACGACGAGCGAGAGTGCCCTTCCCCGGCTCACTTCATCACTTTCGGCGGAATCGGCGCACTGGTTTAGGGCAGTCGGCCATCTTCAGCGGTTGCGGGTCCTCGGCAGTGGGGGGTTTCGGCCGGGCTCAGTCCGGCAGAATGCGACGCGTGTCCCTTCGCGGAGAACCGATCGAGCGGGAGGTTACGCTGCCGGACGGACGTGTCGTCGCAGTACGCGTCGGCATCGCCGAAGACTCCTACATCCCGCGGCGCGAGCTCGACACGGTCGTGCTCGAGCTGTGGGACGACCACCGCGGCGAGCATCTTGCCGGAGTGACCACCGTCCTCTCGGCCGACGACGTCGATGCCGCGCGAGCGCTCGCCCGCCAGGTCGTCGAGGGCCTGGAGGACGGGTCGCTCGAACCCACGGCGGGCGCGCTCGAGCCGATCGCAGATAGCGTTCCGCCGCAATGAGCTCCGCGACGCTCCACACGAACCACGGCCCCGTCGAGGTCGAGCTGCATGACGGCGATGCGCCGAAGACCGTGGAGAACTTCCGCAAGCTCGCCGGCGACGGCTTCTACGACGGCGTCATCTTCCACCGGGTCATCCCCGATTTCATGATCCAGGGCGGCGACCCGACGGGTACCGGCACGGGCGGCCCCGGCTACTCGTTCGAGGACGAGTTCAACGACCACCCGGTCGCGCGCGGCGCCCTCGCGATGGCCAACGCCGGCCCGAACACGAACGGCAGCCAGTTCTTCATCGTGACCGCGGATGCCTGCCCCTGGCTCGACGGCAAGCACACCGTCTTCGGCCGCGTCACGAGTGGCATGGATGTCGTGGACGAGATCTCGCAGGTGCAGACGAGCGCCGGCGATCGTCCCAGCGATGACGTCGTCATTGAGCGCGTCGATCTCTGATCGCCGCCCAGAGCGGTAGCCCGTACCAGAGCAGCGCAACGACCGCGAACAGCGAGGCGGCGGCCGCGATCGCGGCTGCGAGTGAGAGCACGTAGTCCATCACGAGCAGAACGACCGCTTCGAGCGAGACAGCCGAGGCTGCGATGCCGGCAATCGAGAGCCTGTTCCCCACCCGGACCATGTGCTCCTTGTCGCCGTGCCGGAAGCGGAGGCGGTGGTACGAGCTCGGCGCGGTGAGCAGAGCAACTGAGACTGCCGTCGCGAGGAACGCGACCACGAACACGTCGCGCTGGAACGCCGTGACGCGTGACCAACCCTTGGCGAACGGGACCGCCAGCAAGAAGGCGAGGAGGACGGTGACACCGGGGAGGACGACCCGCAGCTCGTTCAGGAGCTCGATCAGCTCACGGTTGGCCCGCTCCCTGGGCGTCTCCTCCGGCGGCGTTTCGTTTCCTCCCACTTCGGGGGACGCTACTTCGTCCGCTCAAGGCGGCTGAAGGTCTGCCGATGAATCCCGCGAACGACGCTTACACGGTGCTTGCAGATCGCTTAGACCCCGCTCATCGATGCTTGCTCTGATTCCTTCGTGCCCGGCCTGACGCGACGCCTCTCGCTCGCCGTCCTGTTGGCGACGCTGGTGCCGGTCGTAGCCGCCTCTCCGGCCGGCGCGGCCGGGCACA
>DATFHC010000030.1:0-20679 GCA_035248765.1 Gaiellaceae bacterium | reverse complement strand
CGGCCACCTTCGCACGCTGCCCGGTCAGCTCGAGCCGTGCGTTCCCCAGCTTCAGCGTTCCGTCCTCGGCGTGCGCCATCGCGAAGTTCATCGCCGGCGAGCCGATGAATGCGGCGACGAACTTGTTCACGGGGCTGAGGTAGAGCTCGGGCGGGGGGCCGACCTGCTGCAGGATGCCGTCGCGCATGACGGCGATCCGGTCTCCCATCGTCATCGCCTCGACCTGGTCGTGCGTGACGTAGATCGTCGTCGTGCCGAGGTCGCGCTGCAGCCGGCTCACCTCGGCCCGCATCTGCACCCGCAGCTTGGCGTCGAGGTTCGACAGCGGCTCGTCCATCAGGAAGGCCGCCGGCTCGCGCACGATTGCGCGTCCCATTGCGACGCGCTGCCGCTGGCCGCCCGAGAGCGCGCGGGGCTTGCGCTTCAGGAACTCCTCGAGCCCGAGGATTTCGGCCGCGTTGCGCACGCGCCGGTGTATCTCGTCCTTGGGCACCTTCTTGACCTTGAGTCCGAAGGCGATGTTGTCGTAGACCGAGAGGTGCGGGTAGAGCGCATAGCTCTGGAAGACCATGGCGATGTCCCGGTCGCGCGAGGGGACGTGATTGACGACGCGCTCGCCGATCCGAAGCACGCCCGCCGAGATCTCCTCCAGCCCCGCGACCATCCGCAGGGCCGTGGTCTTGCCGCAGCCAGAGGGCCCGACGAGGACCATGAACTCACCGTCGCCGACGTCCAGGCTCAGCCCGCTGACCGCCTTCGTCCCGTCGGCGTAGACCTTCGTGACCTCGTCGAATACGACCTCTGCCACGGCTCCCCCCAGCGGCGTTCACTCGTAACGGCTAACGGAAAACTAAAGGAGCGAGCCGCAGCGTGCTGCTTACGAGCGCCACCGACCCGCGCGGCCGCCGCGGCCGAGGTCAGAATCCGCGACTTCGAGTTCGATGACGGGAGAGGCTTCCGGCTCGCCGGTGATCACGGCCGGCGGGAACACGCCCGCGACTGCGGGGCGCCGCGAGAAGTACCGGGCGCGAACCCAGAGAAGCGCCATCACGAGCATGGCCGCGAGCGCGATCCCGATTGTCCAGTGCTGAAGACTGACTGCGGTGTTTCGCGCATCCCTCTCCCATTCGCCCGGATCGAAGAGGTTCGAGAACGTGTTCGAACTCGGGATCAGGTCCTCGCCCAGCGGGAAGCGCGCGACGTGATGGCGTTCCCAGGTCGCGGTCTTGTGGACGACGCCCATCGCGATCACGATCCCGGCGACGCAGGAGACGTAGAAGCCCAACGGGATCCGGCAGGCGACGAAGCCGATCACGACGAGCACAAGCGATGGCACGAGAGCCCAGAGCCAGATCCGCGCGACGTTTCCCGCGGTCGGCTCTTGCAGGATCGTGCAGATGTGCTTGCAGCCCTGCCACTGGATCTTGTGCGCCTTCTCCTGCGCCAGCGTCGACGCCATGAGGGAACAGAAGAAAAGGGGAATGCCGAGGAAGCCCGCGATCCCGAGCGGCGCGCGTCCGCGTGAACCACGTCGAGGAAACGCGCGGGCGACGGTGTACGCGGAGTTTCCTCGGGTTTGGATCTCCTCGGCGAGATCCCAGCCGGCGTCGCTCGACTCGGTCACGAGAGCTTTTCCGCCTCGAGCACCCGTGACAGGAACTCGCGCGTGCGCGGCTCGCGCGGGGAGGAGAAGATCTGCGACGGCGGGCCTTCCTCGAGGATTCGGCCGGCGTCGAGGAAGCAGACCTTGTCGGCTACCTCGCGGGCGAACCCCATCTCGTGCGTCGCGACGATCATCGTCATCCCGCTCTCGGCAAGCTCCCGAACGAGGCTCAGCACGTCCGCGACGAGCTGGGGGTCGAGCGCGCTCGTGATCTCGTCGAGGAGCATGAGCTTCGGCTCCATGGCCAACGCGCGGACGATCGCGACGCGCTGCTGCTGTCCGCCTGAAAGCCGGTCCGGAAACTCGTCGGCCTTGTCCTCGAGGCCGATGCGCCGCAGAAGCGCCCGCGCGCGGTCGTCGCACTGGTTACGGGACGCGCCGAGCGCCTTGCGCGGCGCAAGCGTGACGTTCTGCAGCACCGTCATGTGCGGGAAGAGGTTGTAGGCCTGGAAGACGATCCCGATCTTCTTGCGCAGGGCGTTCACGTCGACCTTCGCCTTGGTGAGCGGCTGCCCGTCGACGACGATCTCGCCCTCTTCGACATGCTCGAGCAGGTTGAGGCATCGCAGCAAGGTCGACTTCCCAGAGCCGGAGGCGCCGATGAGGCAGACGACGTTGTGTTCGGAGACGTCGAGGTCGATCTGCTTCAGGACCTGCAGGTCGCCGAACCACTTCGAGACGCCGCGGACGTGGACGAAGGACGACGTGCCGTTGCCTCCGCCGTTCGTCGCCGCCGCTTCGCTCAAAACGCCTGAGCTCTCTCTCGCCGCTCGCGTCGGGCGACGAGATTGTCGGTGAAGCGGGCGAGCGGGATCGTGATCAGGATGAAGAAGCAGGCTGCCACGAGGTAGGAGACGAAGTTGCCGAGCTTCGTCGAGTCCCCTTGCGCGATATTCGCCGCCTCCGCCACGCCGATCACCGAGACGAGGGCCGTGTCCTTCTGCAACCCGACGAAGTCGTTCAGGAGCGGCGGAATCACGCGCCGCACCGCCTGGGGCACGATCACGTAGCGCATGGCCTGCATGTACGTGAGCCCGAGCGAACGCGCCGCTGCACGCTGGCTCGCGTGCACCGACTCGATTCCGGCGCGGTACACCTCGGTCACGTACGCGGTGTAGACGAGTGTCAGGACGATGACTCCGTACGTCTCGATCGAGAAGCCGGAGATGAAGCCAAGCTGCAGTCCCGGCAGGCCGAACCCGATGAAGAACGCGACGATGATGATCGGGGTCCCACGGAAGAAATCGGTGTACGCGATCGCCAGGACCCGCAGCGGCTTGGCTGCGGGCCCCGGCAGACCGCGCACGAGTGCGAGTGCGAGCGCGAGCACCAGGACGAGGATTTCCGCGATCACCATCATTTTCAGGTTGATCTGAAATCCCGCCCACACGTCCGGCATCGTCACGGTGAAGCTGTGCAGATTGAAGAACGCGTGGAGAACCTGGTGCAGCGCGTGCACGTTCTAGCTCCTTACTTCAGGACTGGAATCTTTGCGAAGTTGACGTTGAACCACTTCTTCTGCAGCTTTCCGATCGTCCCGTTCTTCGTCAGCTTCTTGAGAACGGTGTTGATGATCGGGGTCAGCTTCGAGTTTTTCTGCAGCACCGCGCCGTAGGACTCGTGCGTGATGATCTGCCCGGCGACGGGACCGTAGGCCGTAGGCCTGGCCTTCTTCTCCAGGGAGACCAGGGCGACGTCGAGGACGAAGGCCTGGCACGTGCCGACGTGGACCGCCTCATACGCGGCAGTCGTTGTCGGGTAGACCAGCGGCTTCTTCGACGGCTTGAGCACCGTGTTGAGGTAGTCGAGACTGGTCGTGTCGCTCTGGGCGCAGGTCTGCATCTTCTTCAGGTCGGCGAGGCTGTGCGGGACGGACGCCTTCTTCGAAAGCAGGACGCCCTGGTTCGCAGTCGCGTATCCGATCGTCATGTCGACCGTTTTCTTGCGCTGGGCGGTCGCCGTAGCCTCCTGGAAGGAGACGTCGAACTTCTTGGTCCCCGGCGCGAAGAGGCCCGTCCAGGGTGAGTAGATCCAGACGGGCGTGAGGTGGAGTTGTGCGGCGACGGCCTTCGCGAGGTCGACCTCGTAGCCCTTCGGATTGGTGATCTTCGTACCGCGCACCTTGCCCACGGCGAAGCCAGGCGTCGGATCGCCGAAGGCGACGACGAGCTTGCCCGGGTGCAAGACGGGCGGCGAGCTGGAGCTCGCGGCCATGGCGACCGGAACTGCAATGAGCGCTGCGACCGCGAGCAGCGGGAGTAGACGCTTCACAGAATTGCCCTCCTATGATTCGAAACCGGCGAGAGAGCGTGACTTTACCGCGCTGCGGCGCGACTCTCTAGTCCGCGAGCGCGGCGGCCGTCAGCGCCTGGAAATGGCCGATCAGCTGCTCACTGCGGCTCATCAGAACGCCGTGGTCGAGCGCCCCCGACGAGACGCCGCGCTGGACGCCCGCGACGAGAAACGCGTCCTCGCGGCCGACCTGGTCGTCGAAGGCGAGCAGGCCGTCGATCCAGGCCTTCTCGACCTCCGGGCCGAAGAAGTAGTCCAGGTAGCGGTACGTGCGCTCGGGCGTGAGCGGGAAGCTCGGCCCGATCGAGATATTCGGCTCGCCGGGAAAGATGTTGATCTCGAGGTTCGGCCACAGGAAGTGGAACTGGGATCGCGGCAGCACGTCAGTGGGTTTGGCGGTCCGAACCGGCCCGTGCTGCGTCGTGAGGCGTCCGTCCGCGGACAGCACGTACGCCTCCGGCGAGACGTCGATCACCTCGCTGAAGCCGGGATGCGCGACCTGGCAGTGGTAGCACTCGAGGAAGTTCTCGCAGACGATCTTCCAGTTGGCGTCGATCTCGGCCTGCCAGCGCGAGTGGTGAACGAGGGAGTCGACGTCGAGCCCGAGCTCCGCGACCTGCGCCGGGAGCGAGCCGAGTGACTGCGCGAGCGGCTCCGGCACCGGGCCGGCGTTGGCGAAGACGAACGGCCCCCAGGTATCGACAGCCACGGGTACGAGGCAGAGCTCGTTCCACGGGAACTCCGGCTCTTCCTCGCTACGGGGCGCCGCGCGGAGGCTGCCGTCGAGCCCGTACGTCCAGGCGTGATACGGGCACTGCAGCGTCTCGCGACGTTGCTCGCCCTCCGCGATCGTGAAGCCGCGGTGCCGGCAGACGTTGACGAAAGCGCGCAGCACGCCGTCGCGGTCGCGCGTGACGACGATGGGCGTCCGGCCGACCCCGGTCGCGAAGTAACCGGGTTGCGCAAGCTGCCCGGTGTGCCCGACGTACTGCCACGAGGGGCGGAAGATCCGCTCCTGCTCGCGGCGCAGGATCTCCGGGTCGGTGTACCACCCGTACGGCAGCGTCGTTTCCACGCGAGAGAATCTACTCGTGCGCGCGATGGTGCTTCACGCGGCCGGCGAGCCGCTGCGCCCCGAGGAGGTGCCGATCCCCGAGCCAGAGCCGGGACAGGTTCTGCTGCGCGTGTCCGCGTGTGGCGTCTGCCGCACCGACCTCCACGTCGTCGACGGCGAGCTGCCGTATCCGAAGCTCCCGCTCGTTCCCGGCCACCAGATCGTCGGCCGGACCGAGGAGGGCCGTCGGCTCGGCGTTCCCTGGCTCGGATGGACGGACGACACGTGTCGCTACTGCCTCTCTGGCCGCGAGAACCTCTGCGAGGCGGCGCGGTTCACGGGCTACGACCTCGACGGCGGCTACGCGGAGTGGGTCGTCGCCGACGAGCGCTACTGCCTGCCGATTCCGGAGTCCTACGACGACCTCCAGGCGGCGCCGCTCCTCTGCGCGGGGCTGATCGGCTACCGCTCGCTGCGTCTCGCCGGCGATCCCGAGCTCGTCGGCCTCTACGGGTTCGGCTCGTCGGCACACATCGTTGCCCAGGTCGCCCGGCACGAGGGGCGCCGGGTGTTCGGCTTCGTGAGGCCCGGAGACGACGCAGCGGAGCGGTTCGCGCTCGAGCTCGGTTGCGAGTGGGCCGGCCCGTCGGACGAGCCGGGGCCGGAGGAGCTTGACGCGGCGATCATCTTCGCGCCCGTCGGCGCGCTCGTCCCCGCCGCACTGCGCGCTGTCGCCCGCGGCGGAGTAGTCGTCTGCGCCGGCATCCACATGAGCGACATCCCGAGCTTCCCGTACGAGCTTCTCTGGGAGGAGCGCGCGGTGCGCTCGGTCGCGAACCTCACGCGCCGCGACGGGCAGGAGTTCCTCGCTCTCGCCCCGGAGGTGCCGGTGCGGACAGAGGTCGAGGAGTTCCCGCTCGAGCGGGCGAACGAGGCGCTGGACCGCCTCCGACGAGGTGAGATCCAGGGGTCCGCCGTGCTAAGAGTGGAGTGATGAGCAGGCTCACGGACATCGCCGCTTGGACTTCCCGCCACCGCCGCCTGCTCGGCGCGGTGCAGCTCGTCCTGCTCGCGGCGTTCTTCATCAGCCTCGGCTGGGCGCTTCGGCACCAGCTCCACTCGGCGGCGCGCGACCTCAACAACGCCAACCTCGTGCTCTTCGGGCTCGGCTGCGCCGCGCTCGGCGGCTACTACCTCGTGTTCGTCGTGGGCTGGATGCGGATCCTGGCGGAGTGGGGGATCCAGCTCTCCTACCCGGCTGCGCTGCGAGCCGAGATGATCTCGATGCTCGCTAAGTACATCCCGGGAGGGATCTGGACGCCCGCCGCCCGGGTCGTCGCGGCGCGGCGCGCGGGAGTGACCGACGCGGCGCTCGTCACCTCGTCGATGCTGCTCGAGGCGGGGATCTCGGCGGTCGCGGGCGTGATCGTCTTCGTGGTCGCTCTGCCGTTCGTCGACAATGTGGACATGTCGCCCTGGCCGCTCGTCATCTTCGGGGCCGTGCTCGCGATCCTTGTGCAGCCGCGCGTCTTCCGGCCGCTCGCCGGGAAGGTGCTGCGCCGCTTCGGCTACACGAAGGAGCTGCCGGACCTGCGCGGGCGGACGCTGACCGCGCTCCTCGTCTTCTACGCCGGCACCTGGGTGCTCGGCGGCGTTGCGCTCTGGCTGCTGCTGCGATCGGTCGGAGCCCGCCCGGAAGTGTCGACGATCGTCTTCCTCGGCGGGACGGCCGCGGTCGGAGCAATCGTCGCGGTCGTCTTCGTGTTCGCACCTTCGGGGCTCGGAGTCCGCGAGGCGTCGATGTACGGGCTGCTCCTCGCGGTCGCGACCCCGGGACAGGCACTCGGCGCGGTCGCGCTCAACCGGCTCGCGCTCACGGCCGTAGAGCTGCTCCTGCTGCTCGTCGGCGGGCTGTTCCTGCGCGGCGGCCGGCGGCTCGACGCCGCCGAAGCGCCGTCGTAGTGCTCGCGGTCGACGTCCCGCACGAGCTGTGGCGGGCGCTCTCGTTCGCATTCGGGATGACCTGGGAGATTCTCTGGGCGCTCATCCTCGGCTTCGGCCTCTCTGCCGTCGTGCAGGCGGTCGTGTCGAAGCGGGAGATGCGGCGGCTGCTTCCCGACGACTCGCCCCGCACGCTGCTCGTCGCGAGCGGGCTCGGCGCCGCCTCTTCGAGCTGCTCGTACGCGTCGGTCGCTCTGGCGCGATCGCTCTTCCGCAAGGGCGCGGACTTCACGGCGGCGATGGCGTTCGAGATCGCCTCGACGAATCTCGTGATCGAGCTCGGGATCGTGATGGCATTGCTGCTCGGCTGGCGGTTCGTCGTGGGGGAGTTCGTCGGCGGGCCGCTGATGATCGTCTTCGTCGCGCTGCTCTTCCGCCTCTTCCTCAAGCGCCGTCTCGTGGACGAGGCACGCGTCGAGGCGGAGAAGGGACGTCTCGGCTCGATGGAGGGACACGCCGCGATGGACATGTCAGCCGGGGGCGAGGGCACCTGGTGGCAGCGCCTGCGCACTCCGGCCGGCTTCACCGCGACGGCGGACTACTTCGTCATGGACTGGGCTGCCGTCGGGCGCGACATATTCGCCGGCCTTCTCATTGCAGGGGCGCTCGCCGCCTGGGTGCCGGACTCGTTCTGGCGCAGCCTCTTTCTCGAGCACCACAGCACGGTCGCGAAGATCTGGGGCCCGCTGATCGGGCCGGCCGTGGCGGTCCTCAGCTTCGTCTGCTCGATCGGGAACGTGCCGCTCGCGGCCGTGCTCTGGAACGGCGGAATCAGCTTCGGCGGCGTGCTCGCCTTCATCTTCGCCGACCTCCTGATCCTGCCGATCCTCGACATCTACCGCCGCTACTACGGCTGGAGAATGGCCGGCTTCATCGTCGCGACCTTCTACGCAACGATGGTCGCGGCCGGCCTAGTCGTCGAGTTCGTCTTCCAGGGGATCGGGCTGCAACCGACCGTGCGCAACGCGAAGGTCGTGACTGCGCACGTCAGCTGGAACTACAGCACCTACCTGAACATCGTCTTCCTCGTCGTCGCAGTGGTCCTCGCCTGGCGTTACTTCCGCCGAGGTGGGGGCTGGGCGATGCTGAAGATGATGTAGGCGGGGCTAGGCGCGCCGCGAGATGCCGCGCGTGAAGAAGGCGATCACCCAGATCAGCGCGGCGACGATGGCCAGGATGAACAGCCACTTGATCACCACGACCGCGAGGACGACCCCTGCAACGACGAGCGCGGCCAGCAAGATCAATAGAAGGAGCATGGTCCGCGGAGTTCCCGGCGTCGCGAATCCCTAACCTGCGGGCCCCCTAAGCGCCGAACCACCGCGCGCGCCGCTCTGACGCGAACGCTCTTTTATCCGCAGCGAGCTCCTCCGACGGGCCGACGAGGCGCGCGGTGGGGGAAGGGCCGCCGAGGAAGTTGGCCTCGACCTTCGCCACCCGGCCACCGCCGAACTCGAGGTAGCAGTTCCCCTCGCCCTCGTAGCGGTGCTCGACTGGTTCTCCACGAAGGCGGGCGATGACGTTGTCGGCCACGACGCCGGCTGCGTTCTCCGCGAACACGCCGGCCTTCGCCATCGGGATGCCCACGACGTCGCCAACGGCGTACACGTCCGGGAACGGCGTCATGAGGGTTTCGCGATCGACGGCCACCCAGCCGTTCTCGGCCAGGCCCGACTCCGCGACCACTGCCGGCGCGCGGTGGATCGGGACCCCGACGAACAGGTCGTACGGCAGCCGCTCTCCGCTCTCGAGCACCGCCTCCCTGGCCGCCGGGTCGAGCTCGACCACCCGCGTCTTGCCGACGTATTCGATCCCGCGCGCCGCGAGCTCGTCGAGGAACTGCTGTGAGACCTCCGGCGTGATCGGGACCGGCGCGGACATCGGGGCGACGATGCGGATCTCGGTCTGATCCCGGATGCTTCGGGCGACGAGCTGGTCGTGCAGCAGGAACGCGCCCTCGAACGGCGCGGGCGGGCACTTGAAGGGCTGGCCGAGGACGCCGATCAGGATCGTCCCGCCGGTGAACGCCGGCAAGGCGTCGCGCATGCGCTCGGCTCCTGCGATCGAGTAGTACTCGAGCCCGCCTTCCGCGAACCCCGACGTGGCATCGAGGTCGTAGTCGGCGCCGAGCGCGACGACGAGAATGTCCGCGTCGTAGGAGCCCTGGTCGGTCGTCACGTGCCGGGTCGCCGGATCGATCGCCGTGATGCGCTCCTGCCGGAACTCGACGCCCGGCTTCGCCAGCTCGCTGTACGGAATGCGCACCTCGGCGGCGTCCTTGCCGTGGAAGAGGATGCCGAGCTTCGCGAACCCGAACGTGAAGGCGTCGCTCTGATCGATCAGCGTCACCCGGACCTCGTCGGCGAGCGAGTCGGAGAGGCGGCTGGCGAGCTCGAGCCCGCCGAACCCGGCTCCGAGGATCACGACGTGCTTCATGCGGGTGCCGGCGCGGCCGGCCCGAGCGGGATCAGGTCCTCGATCCGGGCGAGATGCTCGGCCGAGAGCTCGAGACGAGCGGCGCCTGCGTTGTCGCGCGTGTGCTGCTCGCTGCGGCTGCCGGCGATCGCCGCCGTCACGCCGGGCTGGTGCAGGACCCACGAGATCGCCACCTGCGCCACCGTGGCGTTCAGCTCCTCCGCAATCGGGCGCAGGCCGTCGGCGACCACGAAACTCCTGTCGGCGTTGCCGCCGCCCAGGAGACGCTTGTAGAACGAAGCTTCCTCCCACACGCCGCTCCAGATCGCGAGGATTTGCTCGTTCGTCCGACCGGTCAGGATGCCGCCGGCGAGCGGTTCGTAGATCGTGACCGGGATCCCGAGCTCGCCGCAGCGCGCGATGTACGGACGGTCCTCGAGGTAGTCGATGAGGCTCAGTCCGACCTGCACCGCATCGACGGGACGTTCGGCGTGGCAACGCTCGACGTCTTCCAGCTCGTAGTTAGAGAGCCCGATCGCGCGCACGAGGCCCGTGTCGACGAGCTCCGCCATGGCTCCCCAGGTCTCCTCGAGCGGGACTCCGCGCTCGTCGGGCCAGTGCAGGAAATAGACGTCGAGGTGATCCCGTCGCAGCCGCCGAAGGCTGTCCCGGCACGCCTGCAAGACCTCCTCACCGCGGAACCCGCTGCCGCCTCCGGTGAGGCTCGGCTCCGGCGCGACCTTCGACGCGACGAGAAAGCCGCCGGCGACGAGCTGCAGCGCCTCGCCGATGACTTCCTCGTTGCGCGTCGCGAGATAGTTCTCGGACGTATCGAGCCAGTTGACACCGCCGTCCATCGCCGTGCGGATGACGCGCGCCGCCCGCTCGGGGTCCGGTTCCTCGTTCGGCTCTGGGCCGAGCTCGTAGCCGCCAAGGCCGATCCGAGAGATCTCGACACCGCTCTCCCCGACAGGGCGCAGACGCATCTCGTCCACCGCGCGACCCTACAGGAGCTTGCGCAGCGCAATCCGCTCTGGCCTCCGGCGCGTAGCGAACCGGTAGGTTCCAGTCAGTCCTACCGAAGGGGGACGGCCAATGCGGGGAAACAAGCTCCTCTGGGCGCTCGGCTTTGCCGTTGTCGCCCTCACACTCAGCGTGTCGGCCGCGGGCGCGGCGACACCGACGTTCACCAACACCACGCTCTTCGGCACGTGGGACCCGACAGGGTCAGGCTTGACGATTGGCGCGGCGTTCGCAGGCTCGGGCACGCCGTCGAACAGCAGCGGTGGCAGCGAGCCGGCAATTGCGTTCGCCGATGACGGCACGATGGCCGTGGACTCGCTCGCCTGGCTGCCGTTCCAGGACAACGTGTGGACCGGCACGTTCGGGATGACACCGACGCCGTTTGGCGCGCTCGACCAGTCAATCTCGATCCACGGGAACCGGCTAGGGCTCGGCAGCGAGGACGCCGACATCGAGTACACGTCGGCGGGGACGATGCTGCTCGCCGACCTGAACGTGATCCCGAACGCGAACGGAAACCAGGCCCAGTTCGGCGTGGACGTCGTGCGCTGCCCGGCAGGAGCAGACGCTGCGCATTGCACGACGACGGTCGTCGACCAGACGAACTCCGACCGGCCATGGATCACGCATCGCGGCACGACGGCCTGGGTCTCGTATCACGATTCCGGCAACAGCACCCTCGTCCACGTCCAGATGTCGACCGACGACGGGCGGACGTGGCAGAAGGTCTCCTCGCCGATCGCGGGCCAGGGCGCCGACACCGGGCGTGCGACCTTCGACAACGAGCAGGGCCCCATTGTCGCCGACCCGAACAGCAGCTACCTGTATGACGTCTACGCCGCCGGCGAGCGGCAGACGAAGTCCAAGTCGGGCGACTTCAACAACATCTTCGTCTCGCGCTCGACCGACGGGGGTAAGCACTGGGAAGCGAACCTCGTGTACCACGCCCCGGTCGGAACCGCGCTTAACAACATCTTCCCGTCGATGGCGGTCGATCAGACGACGGGGACCGTGTACGCGGTCTGGACGGATGCGCACACGGTTTGGGTGTCGAGCTCGACCGATCACGGCAAGACCTGGTCCTCGCCGAGCGACGTCTCGACGAGCGCGGTCGGTCTGGCGACGACCCTGATGCCGTGGATCGCGGCGCGGGGGGACAAGGTGGACGTCGTCTTCTATGGATCGACGGGAGCCCAGGACTCGGCGTCGTCGGTCTGGAATGTCTACGACTCGCAGCTGAGCTCCGGCTCGTGGTCGATCGACAACCTCGTCAGCAACATGCCGAACCGTGTCGGGGCCGTCTGCACCGGGGGCTCCGCATGCGCGGGCAACGTCAACCGCCAGCTGCTGGATCTCTTCGAGGTCGCAGAGGACCCGATCAGCGGCAAGGCGGCGATCATCTACACGAACAGCCAGATCAGCATGTACACGACGCCCGATGGTGTCATGCACCAGCTGCCCGAAGTCGTTCTGGCCTTCGAGAAGTAGCGGTTTGCCAGCGGGCGGGCCGACGATTCGTCGGTCCGCCCGACGGGCGTTAGGCTGAGCGGCGCCGATGGCGCTTCAGGGGAAGGCGGCGAGCGCGCTCGAGCGGGGACGTCACGCCTACGCCGCCCGCGCGTGGGCCGACGCGCACGCGCAGCTCCGGCGGGCGGACGAAGCCGAGCCGCTCGCGCCGCCGGATCTGGCGCTGCTCGCGACCGCCTCGTACATGCTCGGCCGGGACGAGGACTGGGTTGCGGCGCACGAGCGCGCGCACCATCTCCACCTCGAGGCGGGCGACGCCGAGGCTGCGGCACGCGCCGCGTTCTGGATCGGCATGAGCCTCGCCCTGCGCGGCGAGCTCGGCCCGGCGGAAGGCTGGCTCGGTCGCGCCCAACGGTTGCTGGACGAGAAGGGCGCAGACTGCGTCGAGCGGGGTTTCCTCCTCATCGCGCAGGGCCACGGGCTCCTCTCAGCCGGCGACGCCGCAGCGGCACGAGCAGCCGGAGCAGAGGCGCTCGCGATCGCCCGTCGCTTCGGTGATCGCGACCTGTTCGCATTCGCTGCGCTCCTCGAGGGGCAGGCCGCTCTCTACGAGACCCACGTCAGCGACGGGCTGCCGCTGCTCGATGAAGCGATGGTCGCAGTGATGACCGAAGACCTGTCGCCGGTCGTTTCGGGAATCGCCTACTGCGGCGTCATCATCGCTTGCCAGGAGGTCTTCGAGCTGCGTCGGGCGCGGGAGTGGACGGCGGCGCTGGAACGGTGGTGGCGGCAGCAGCCGGATATGGTCGCGTTCACGGGACGCTGCCTCGTCCATCGGGCCGAGATCCTGCAACTCGGCGGCTCGTGGGAGGACGCGCTCGAGGAGACGCGGCGGGCATGTAGACGCTTCGTCGAGACTCGGAATCCGACGGCGGGTCTCGCGCGCTACCGCGAGGCCGAGCTACTTCGGCTACGCGGCGATCTCGACGGCGCCGAAAGCGCATACCGTGCAGCCAGTCGAGCCGGGTGGGAGCCGCTGCCCGGACTGGCCCAGCTGCGACTTGCCCAGGGGGCCGTCGACTTGGCTGCGGCAACCATTCGGCGCGCCACGGCCGAGAGCGCCGACCCGCTGCGCCGTGCAGGACTGCTGCCGGCCTTCGTCGAGATCATGCTCGCCGCCGGGGAGTTGGAGGAGGCACGCACCGCGTCCGACGAGCTCGACGCGCTCGCCCATCGGTACTCGAGCGCAATGCTTGGTGCGATCGCTGCCTACGAGGGAGGAGCCGTCGAGCTCGCCGTGGGTGACGCGCCTCGCGCGCTCGAGCTTCTGCGGCGGTCGCTCGATGCGTGGCGGAAGCTCGAGGCTCCGTACGAGGTTGCGAGAACGAGGCTGCTGATCGGAGGGGCCTGCCACCTGCTCGACGACACGGACGCGTGCGAGCTCGAGCTCGAGGCGGCGCTGGCGGACTTCGTCCGGCTCGGCGCGCTTCCCGACGCGGCGCGGGTCGAGCAGCTCCTGGAACGCGCGCCCGACCCCGAGACGCATGGGCTTTCTCCGCGGGAGCTCGAGGTGCTCCGCCTGCTGGCGGCCGGGAAGAGCAATCGCGAAGTTGCCGCGGCCCTCGTCATCAGCGAGCACACCGCCGCGCGGCACGTCCAGAATATCTTCACGAAGCTCCGCGTCTCGTCCCGCGCAGCCGCGACGGCGTTCGCCTTCGAGCACGGCCTCGTCTGAGCCACTGGTCCGAATTGACCATGCCGCACCGCGGCGAAAGTTGGTCGATTCGCCCGATGCGCGCCGATCGGCGTCGTCCTACCGTCGATCGAGTCAACAGCGGATCGAGGAGGAACTCGCGATGGAGTCGACCGAACACACAGATGTCCTGATCATCGGCGCGGGGCAGTCGGGGCTCGCACTCGGCTACCAGCTGCAAAAGCGCGGCCGCCGAGCGTTGCTCGTCGACCGGAACGACCGCATCGGCGACAGCTGGCGCAATCGCTGGGACTCGCTGAAGCTCTACTCGCCCGCGAGCCGCGACGGGCTGCCGGGGTTGCCGTTCCCGGCCGGCCGGACCTCGTACCCCACCAAGGACGAGATGGCCGATTACCTCGAGGCCTACGCCGCGCATTTCGAGCTGCCCGTGCGGTTGGGGACTGCCGTTGAGTCCTTGACCCAGGAAGACGGCCGCTTCGTCGCAGACACCGGCGGATCCCGCATCGAGGCAGACAATGTCGTCGTCGCTTCAGGTGTGTTCGAGAAGCCGCACATCCCGGCGTTTGCGAACGAGCTGGATCCCGCGATCACGCAGCTCCACTCCAGCGCGTACCGGAATCTCTTGCAGCTCCAGGGCGGCCCGGTGCTCGTCGTCGGAGCCAGCCACTCGGGGTCGGACATCGCGTACGAGTCCGCGGCGACGCACGAAGTCGTGCTGTCCGGGCGGGACACCGGCCAGCTGCCGGCTTCGGTCGAGACCAGGCGGGGTCGCATGCTCTTCCGCGGCCTTTTCTTCGCGGGGTCGCACGTTCTGACAGTCGACACCCCGATCGGCAGGAAGATGCGGCCGCACATCAGGAAGGGCGGGGCGCCGCTCCTGCGGTACCGGCGATCCGACCTCCGTCGCGCAGGAGTCGAGCGTGTGCTCGAGCGGACTGTCGGTGTCCAGGACGGACAGCCCGTACTCGACGGCGGCCGCGTCCTCGAGGTCAGGAACGTCGTGTGGTGCACCGGTTTCCGTCCCGACTTCGGCTGGATCCAACTGCCTCTCGAGATCGGCGAGGACGGCTACCCGGTCCAGTACCGCGGGGCGAGCACGACACCGGGGCTGTACTTCGTCGGCCTCCCGTTCCTGCACTCGTTCACGTCGATGCTCATCGGCGGCGCCGAGCGCGACACCGAGCGTGTGGCGGAGCAGATCGAGGCGGCCGGAAGCTCCAACTACCTCGTCTGGAACGGCGCGATCGACGCAGTCGAGGCGGGGCGGTGACTCCCGCCCCGCCTCAATGCTTGGTCAGCCCGTCGGAGTGATCGTGCCGAAGAGGCCGTGGGCCTCGTCGTCGATGCCGGCGGTGAAGAACAGGGTCTGGGGGTCGCCGTTCGGGCCGGTATTGCCGAACTCGAGGGCCCAGAGCCCGTCGATCGAGAGCTTGCCGTCCGTCGCGGTGCGGAGCGTGCCGCGGTGCTCGAAGTGGCCGTTCGACATCTCCTGGTAGGCGTTGATCCGCCCGTCGCCGAAGTTCCCGACCAGCAGATCGCCGCCGAAGCTGCCGAACGACGCCGGCGCCTGCGCGAGACCCCACGGGGCGTTGAGCTGCCCGTGCTGGGCGACGCGGCCGAGGAATTTTCCGTCGAGGTCGTAGGCGTCGACGAAGCCGAGCCCCTGTCCGTGCGCCTCGTCCTCCGATCCCGGCTGCTGCTCGGCGTAGGTGACGAAGACCCGGTCGCCGATCGTCTGGATCCCGAAGGGCGAGTAGTTCTGCGGAAGCGTGGGGTCGACGAACGCCCCCGGCATCTGCACCGGAGCCCAGCTGCCGTCGAACACGTCGACGCTTCGATTGGCGAAGTCCGTGGCGTACAGCCGCGGGCCGGAAGGGCCGTTCGAGATCGCGATCCCCTTGAACACGGCGTCCGACGACGACATGTCCACCGTCACCTGCGCAGCGGTCGAGCCGATTCGCCATGCGCTGATCGTTCCGTCCTCGCTGTCGAAGACGAAGTTCGACGTTCCGAGCGCGTTCGGGTCGGCGGCCGTCCCGACCTGGAACTGACCGCTGACCCCGGAGAACACGGCCCCGGTTGGATCGCCGGGAACGCCTTGGTCGGGCAGCCCGCCGATGTCGACCCGCGAGCCGGACCCTGTATAGACCGAGGTCGACGCCGTGCCGTTGTTCGCGATCCACCATGGGGTCGCCGGGCCGCGCGCGAGTCCCCACGTGTTCTGCAGATTCGCATCGGTGACCGGCACCAGGCCGGACACGTCGGAAGCGAGTCCCGTCATCTTGTAGTGGTTCCCAGGCCCGCCGGCCGACGACGCACTGACGGCGACCAGGGCAGCTACGAGCGTGGCCGCGAGTGCGGCCGGTACGAGGCGATACATATCTCCTCCCCCTTTGATTTCGCTCAAAGGGGGTTCTACGCAGGGCCGAGGGATGCGGTTTGGAGGCCGTCCGGATACAACTCGGCGGGGTTCCTCCATTTACCGGGTGTGAGACACGTGACCGACCGCACTGACGCCGAGCTCATGCATGCGGCGGAGTCGGATGCCGCCGCCTTCGGCGAGCTCTACCGGCGGCACGCCCCCACGGTTCATGGCTGGTTCCGCCGCCGGCTCGACTGGGCGGCGAGCGACCTGACCGCGGAGGCGTTCGCGCAGGCGTGGCTCTCGCGCCGCAGCTTCCGTGACGAGGCCGACGGCTCGGCGCTTCCGTGGCTGCTCGGCATCGCGCGCAACGTCGCCCGTGAGTCCGCCCGCCGGAACGAGGTGGAGACACGGGCACGCCGCCGGCTCGGGCTGCGCACCGACCTCGCGTCGGAGGACGGCTACGCCGCCGTCGAGGATCGGCTGTCGCCGAGCGAGGCGCTCGCCGACGCCCTCGAGACGTTGCCGGAGCACGAGCGCGAGGCGCTCGAGCTCCGGATCGTCGACGAGCTTCCGTATGCCGACGTTGCCGACCGCCTCGGCGTTCGTCCTGCGGCCGCGCGACTGCGCGTCTCGCGAGCGCTCCGGCGCCTTTCCGCACTGCCCCTCGAGGAGGACACATGACCGGTCTGCCCCCGACTCTGGAGCGCTTCGGCGCCGAGCTGGAAGATGCCGCCCGCCGCGATCTCGGCCACCGACGCACGCGGCGTCGGCTGATTCGTGCAACCGCCGTGCTGGCGGTTGTCGCAGCGGGTGCGCTTGGGCTCTTGAGCGCGCTGACGAACGGCGGCGGGCCGTCGGTCGTCGAACGTGCGGCGGCAGCGCTTCAAGCCTCCAACGACACGATCCTCCACTACCAGCTGAACGCCGAGCAGCAGAACGGGGACGGAACGTCCGTCAGCTGGCACTCCGAGACCTGGCAGCTCCTCGTGGCCCCGTACACCCGGCGGCAGATCGAGGTCGGTTCCGACGGGACCCGCGCGGAGTCGGTGACCGAGGGCGACACGAATGAGCTCTACGACTCGAGCAACGACACGATCTACGTCGCGACGGGCGCGGAGCTGCGCGCGGCCAACGTGCCCGAGATCGAGATCGTCTCCAAGAGCAAGCTCGCCAAGCTCACCGGCGATCCCGACGTGTCGACGGCGTATCTCATGCGAAACGGCAACGGGCGCCCGACGGTCGTTGCGACCAGAGAGGGCGCCGAGCGCCTACGCAACGCGATGGCTCGGCAGCGGCAACGACAGGCCACGGGACAGGCGTCCGCGTCGGACGAGTTCCGCCCGGACATCCTCAAGCTGCTCGAGTCCGGCCAGGCTCGAATCGTCGGGCACGTGACCGTCGAGGGTCGCGACGCGATTCGCATCGAGTCCGTCGACGGGAAACAGATCTACCTCGTCGACGCCGCGACGTACGACCCGATCGAGTGGACGACCACCGGAGACGGGGGAGGCGTGACGCTCCGCTTCCCGGTCTACGAGGAGCTGCCGGTGAGCTCTGAGTCGATGGATCTCCTCAGCCTCGAAGCTCAGCATCCCGGCGCGCAGGTCGTTCGCGGCGCGGCCGAATACACGGCGGCCGAGAAGCGCCTCTACCCCCACGGGTAACGCGTCGCGGCTAGCGGATGCCGGTGTCGATCATGGCTCGAGTATTCCGAAGGCAGTGTCAGCGCGCTGTAGAAGGAGTCGGGGGAGGGCGGTAGCCCTCCCCCGATTGCGTGTCTGGCCTTACGGCGTGAACTTGCTGATGCGCGTCGACCAGTTGGCGAGTGCCGTGCGCGGTCCCGGGCCGTGGCTTGCGCCGGCGCACGTGCCGAGCAGGTTGTCGCCGGAGCCACCCGCGAAGAACGGGCCGCCCCAGGTGGTGTAGTCGCACGGGTGGGCGATGTACTCGCTGGCAACCCAGACCGAGTTGCCGACCACCGCGGCTGCTCCGTAGTCACCCCAGCGCGGGCGGCGCGGGTTCGGGAAGTTCTGCGCCTTGTAGCCGCTGAACCCGTCGTCGGTTGCGGCCCCTTGACCGCCGGGGACGATGTTCCATGCCCCCACGCCGTTGACGGCGTCGATCGGCGCGTATGCGGCGCTTGGGTCGAGCGCGTCTCCCGTGGCCGTGAACGCCATCACGCCTCGACCTGCCGCCGTGACGCCGATCGCCGGATACGTGAAGTCGTTTCCGCTTGCGCCGAGGTAGCCCTGCTTCATGACGAGCCCGGGCGTCGGATTCACGATGAACCACTCGATCCCGGCACGCTGCGCCCCCGCCGCGCCATCAGGGTTGAGCGCCGTGTCGAGCGCGCCCCACAGCCTGCCGTTTGCGTACATCACCTGCTGCATGCGGGTGTCGTTCGAGTCGATGTCCGTGACGTGTTCTGGCCCGCCGGCGGCATGTGCGGTCGGACTGACCAGGAGCTGCCAACAGCCGGTCCCCGCGATCGTCACGGTGAGCAGGTCGTTCAGGCAGAAGCCCTGCGGCGTGGTCGGATCGGGCAGCCCGTTTGTCCCTGGCTGCTTTGCCCGCGGGGGCACGCCGTACTGGCCGACGCTCAGGATCTTGTTGCTGAGGCTGAGTGCCGGGGTCGTGTTGAGCGACGCGGTGTTCGAGAGCGTCCACACGACCAGCTGGTTGGAGGTATGGGTCCCCCCGGTGCCGGAGACCGGGTTCTGCGCCTCGTCTGCGGCGTTCGAGCTGAGGAAGTACTCGGTGCCGTTGTTGGACGTGTTGAACTGGGTTCCGGGCGACTGGGCCGGCCAGACCGTGAAGCCTGGCTGTGTGGATCCGGCATCGCTCGGAGCATTCACCATGCCGAACGTGTCGATGTGTTGCATGTTCACGGTCGCGGCTCCCGCAACGAGCTGTGCCTTCGAGAGCGCGTAGATCTGCGCCCCACCGAAGCCGTTCTCATGCCAGGGGTACGCGTTCGTCGTGAGATACACCCCGTTCGCATCGATCCCCATGTGCGGGTAGTCACCGAGATACGGACCCGGGTTGACGCCTCCGGCGTTCGTACCGTCGTTCGTGACGTCGATCCGGTAGATGTTCCAGGCTCCCGTAGCGTCGCTCGACTGGCTGACCGCGAGGTCGAGGTGGTTGACGCACGAGAAGACGCCCTGGCACGGGCCGCCGCCGGGCGGCGAGTCGAGCGTCAGCACGACAACGAAGAATCGCTGCGTCTGCGCGTCGTAGATGCACGACGGATCGGTCACGAACTGTCCGCGGACGCCCGTGGTGCGGTTGATCGCAGGTGGGTAGCCGTAGAACGAGTTCAGGTCGACCGCGTGGTTCACGTTCCGCGGGAATCCGGCGACGATGTTGGTGGCGGTGTTATCGGGAAGCAGAGACTGCCCGGTCGACGTGCTGTAGACGTTGAGGACGTCGTTCACGACCTCGAGGACCTGGCCGTTGCCGACGCACAGCCCCTGGTCGGGCGGCTCGACCGAGAACTGGTTTCCGCCGCGTGAGTACCGCTGCTGGTAGTGGTTCAGGCCCTCGAAGCCGGCATTGAACGTCGGGTTCGACTTCGCCCTCCTACCGCTCGAGACGCTGGGACCGCCACCGGCGCCCGACGAGAAACTGATCGTCCCGTTGTACGGATCGGGCCCCTCGTCCTCGTCACTGGACGGGAACTCGTTACCGGTTACGCCGTCAGGCGTCGGTGTGAAATCTCCGGTCAGCGGGCTGCCGGTACCTGAAAGCGAGATCTGTGTCCCGCCGAACGGGGTCGCTCCTCCGGCCGATGCAACGGTGAGTAAGCCCACTGTCACGGCTGCAACTGCAGCCGCCAACAGCGCGCCCCAACCACGATTCAACATCCTCGTTCCCCCTTTCGCCCTCCGGCGCAGAGCACCACGCCCTGCCGCCAGGGGCGATTAGATCCCGCTCAGGGCCACGAATACAAATAGGCCTGCGATGTAGCTCGTTTGCGGGAAGGGTTGGCACTCTCAGGCGTCCTTGATCGTGAGTACAGATCAAGGAGGTTCGAGATGAACCTGTTGGGCGATCGGGAGGCGGCGCAGGCGCCAGAGCTCCGCCTTCTCCACGACGTGCGTCCCGGCACGATGAACAGCACGAGTGTGGCGAGGACCGTGCCCACGGACTCCCAGATCTCCGCGCTCATCACGCCGCGAGCGAAGCCTCCGGCTCCGCCTCGATCGCCGGCTCCACGGTCTCGCCGCGCGTATTGGTTGCACGTAGGGCGATGACCGCGGAGGCGAGGATGAAGATGCTCCCGACCAGGAGCGCCCGCTGGAAGCCCGACGTGAGCGCGTGGGCGGAGGGTTCTCCGGCGGCGAGCAGGTGGTCAGTGCGGCTCGTCGACACCGCCGTGAAGATCGCGAGCCCGAGCGCGCCGCCGAGCCACTGCGACGCGTTGAGCAGTGCGGCCGCCAGGCCTGCCTTGTCGGCGGGAACGCCCGCGTTCGCCGCGGTCGCGACAGCGACGAACAGGCCGGCAATTCCGAGGCCCACGAGGAGGAGGCCGGGGAGCAGGTCCGTCGTGTACGAGCCACCGACGGAGATGCGCGACAGCCAGTAGAGGCCCGCGGCACCGATCACAGCACCGACCACGATGACCAGCCGGGTTCCGACTCGTCCGAGCAGCTGCGACGAGATCCCCGCGCTGACAACGGCGA
>DATFHC010000029.1:0-6566 GCA_035248765.1 Gaiellaceae bacterium | reverse complement strand
GGAGACGCCGGTGCGGTCGACGCGGCCGCCGAGCTCGAGCGCCATGAGCTGGGCGCCGTAACAGATCCCGAGCGTCGGCACACCGAGCTCGAACAGCTCCGGATCGATACGCGGCGCGTCGTCGGAGTAGACGGACGACGGGCCACCGCTCAGCACGAGCGCGTACGGGTTCCGGGCGCGTACCGCCTCGGGCGTGATCGTGTGGCCGACGAGCTCGGAGTAGACGCGGCACTCGCGCACGCGGCGCGCGATCAGCTGCGAGTACTGCCCACCGAGGTCTAGGACGAGGACAGGCCGGTCCTCCCGGGCCGGGAGCTCCAGAACCTGTGCCTCCTCAGCGCCGATAGTTCGGCGCCTCCTTCGTGATCGTGACGTCGTGCGGATGCGACTCGCGCAGGCCCGCCGCGGTGATGCGGACGAACTGCGCGCGCTTCATCTCGTCGACCGTCGCCGCGCCGCAATAGCCCATTGCCTGCCGCAGGCCACCGACGAGCTGGTGGACGACGTGCTGCAGCGGCCCCTTGTAGGCGACGCGCCCCTCGATTCCCTCCGGGATCAGCTTCTCGACGTCCTCGACGTCTCCCTGGAAGTAGCGGTCCTTCGAGAAGCCGCGTGCCTTCATCGCACCGAGCGAGCCCATGCCGCGGTACTCCTTGAAGCGCTCGCCCTGCGCGAGAATCACGTCTCCCGGCGTCTCGTCGGTTCCGGCGAGCATGCCCCCGAGCATGACGCAGTCGGCGCCGGCCCCGATCGCCTTAGCGATGTCGCCGGACGAGGTGATGCCACCGTCCGCGATCACCGGCACGCCGAACTCCGCGACGACGCTCGCGACGTCGTGGATCGCGCTGATCTGCGGAACGCCGACGCCCGCGACGACGCGGGTCGTGCAGATCCCGGACGGCCCGATGCCAACCTTCAGCGCGTCGGCTCCCACGTCGAAAAGTGCCCGTGCTGCTTCGGCCGTCGCGATGTTGCCGGCGATCACCTCGACCGCGACCGCATCCTTGATCCGGCGAACCATGTCGAGCACGCCCTGCGAGTGGCCGTGCGCCGTGTCCACGACAATCGCGTCCACCCCCGCGGCGACGAGAGCCTCGGCGCGCTCGAGCGCGTCGGGGCCGACACCGACCGCAGCAGCGGTACGCAGCCGTCCCTGGGCGTCCTTCGTGGCGTCGGGAAACTCGATCTTCTTCTGGATGTCCTTGACCGTGATCAGCCCGCGCAGCCGCCCGTCCGCGTCGACGACCGGGAGCTTCTCGATCTTGTTCCGGTGAAGGATCTCCTCGGCCTCGGCAAGCGTCGTCCCGACAGGCGCCGTCACGAGGTTGCGTGCCGTCATCAGCGCCGAGACGGGCTGGTCGACGTCGTTCTCGAACCGGAGGTCCCGGTTGGTGAGGATGCCGACGAGGACACCGTCGGAATCGGTGATCGGGACGCCCGAGACCTTGTAGCGCGCCATCAGCTCGAGCGCGCCGCGCACCGGCGCGTGGGGAGGCAGCGTGACCGGCTCGACGATCATCCCCGACTCCGACCGCTTGACCTTGTCGACCTCGGCGACCTGCGCTTCGATCGAGAGGTTGCGGTGGAGGACGCCGATTCCGCCCTCGCGGGCGAGCGCGATCGCAAGGCGCGCCTCGGTGACCGTGTCCATGGCGGCCGACACGATCGGGATCGCGAGGTCGATCGAGCGCGTCAGGCGGGCGCGGGTCGAGACGTCGTTCGGCAGGACGTGCGATTGGGCCGGAACGAGGAGCACATCGTCGAAGGTGAACCCCTCGCGCCCGAACTTCCGGTCGAGCTCCAGCAGCCGCTGGACGTCATCGTCGCTCAGCTCGGCTGCTACGTGCTCCGTCAAGAAGGCCAGGGTACCAACCCCCCGGGACGAAATCCCTGACAACGCCCTAACAGGGCGGAGCTACGGTGGCCGCGTGCGGGCTCTCCTGGTGACTGCGGGGCTTCTCGTCCTCACCGGCTCGGCGGCCGCCGGGTCGCCGACGACGCACACCCTTCGCAAGAGCCTGACCGGCCCCATCGAGGCTGTGGCGCAAGACGGCTCGAGCGCCGCCTGGTTCACATACGGCGGCACCAAGGGATGCGACGCGATCCACGTGCTCTCGCCGGGCAAGGAGGATCAGATCCTTCCTCAGCCGTTGCCGGACAGCATGACCTGCCTGTGGGATCTCACCGACGGGCAGTCCCAGCTCGCGTTCGCAGCCCGCTCGGCGACGGCGCTCTGGACGCTGCACGAGAGCGGCCCTACGCCGTTCGATTACGTCCTCACTGCTCCGATCGGCGGGCCCGAGAAGCAGGTCGGTCAGCTGGCCCACGCGAGCGACGGCACCGGCAAATGGCTCGGCAGCGTGGCGGGATCGGGCAAGACGCTCGCCTACTCCTGGAACGACGTCGAGTACGTCGACAAGCTGGCTTGCCTATCCGGAGGTTCGTGCCGGCGCAAGATCGCAGACGGTGGGATCCGCATCGTCACGCGCTCCGGTTATACGCCGCTTCCCAACGTGGGGCCCGCGCTCCAGCTGGCCACGTTCGCCGGGCACATCGCCTACGTTCCCGCGACGAGAGTCCCGGCCAACCGGCCCGGCGCGAGCACGGACGGCCTCGTCTATGTCGTCGACGGCGTCACCGGCGACCCGCTGGGCAACGCGTCGGTCCACGGGATCCCGGCCGCGATCGCCCTCTCCCCTCACGTGCTCGCCATCCTCACGCAGCGCGGCCCCAAGGACCGGATCTCGTGGTTCTCCGCGACGGGCGGGCCGAGGCTCGGCAGCGTCCTCGTCTCGCATCGCGCCGCGCCTCAGATCACGGCGAGCGACCAGCTCATCGTCTACCAGGTGGATCGCACGCTCTACGGCGTCTCGACGGCCAACGGCAGCATCCGGGTGCTCGCGAAGACGGCCCCGACGGCCGTCGGCCTGTCGCTCGCGAACGGCCGGCTCCTCTGGGCGGAGAACCGCACCGACGGCGGCCGTCTTCGCGCGCTCGCAATCGGCTAGCTACGCCTCGACGGCAGCGAGCTCGGCGATCTCCACGCCGGACGCGAGTCGCGCGGCCTCGCGCGGGTCGAAGCGTCCTGCCCCGAGTTCGACGACGGAAGCGGCGGCGCAGCCGACGGCCGTCCGGAGCGCGTTGCCGACGGGTCGGCCGTTGAAGCGCTCGGAGAGGTACCCGGCGACCAGAACGTCCCCGGCGCCTACCGGAGCGATCGGCTCGACGCGCGGAATCGACGCGCGGAAGCGCTGGACCTGCCGCTCCTCGCGAACGAGCGCGAAGCAGGCGGTCTCCTGCGTGATGAGGACGTTGCGCGCGCCGAGGTCGGCGATCGTGTCGAGCGCCATCACGAAGTCCTCCTCGTCCATGAACTCCTGCCCGACGAGGCTCTCGGCTTCCTGCTGGTTCGGGGACACCAGGTACGGCTCGGCCTCGACGCCCAGCCGCAGCGGCTCACCCTCGCAGTCGAGAACACAGCGGATGCCATGCCGGTTGAGGTCGTGGATCGCCCGAGCGTAGAAGTCGTTCTCGACGTCGCGGGGCAGCGACCCGCAGAAGACGACGTAGCTCGCCACCTGCGAGAGGTAGTGGAGCTTGTCCAGAAGCATCTGCAGCTCATCGGGCCGCACGGCGGGACCCCATTCGTAGACCTCGGTGAGCGCGCCTGCGGTCGGGTCGACGACCGCGATCGACGTGCGGGACTCGTCGGAGATGCGGACGAAGTCGCTGAGAATCCCCTCGAGGCCGAGATCCTCGACGATGCGCTCGCCGGTGCGGCCGCCGGCCAGGCCGGTTGCGACGACCGGGGTCTCCAGCCGTTTCAGCGCCCGGGCGACATTGATGCCCTTGCCGCCGGCGCTCGTGAGGCTGCTCGATGCGCGGTGCCGGTGGCCGAACTGGAAGTTCGGCACGGTCAGGGTCCGGTCGACCGCGGCGTTGAGGGTTACGGTGACGATCACTGCCGCTGCACCACGCGGGGCGGAAGGTTACTTGACCTTGATCTTGGCACCGACTTGGAGCGCCGTCGGGTTGATCCCCGGGTTGAGCTTCTCGAGCTGGGCGACCGTCGTACCCGTCTTGCTCGCGATGGACGCCAGCGTGTCGCCGGACTGAACCGTGTACGTCCGCAGGTGCCGCCGCTTGTGGCCGTGTTTCCGCGTCGTCTTCGTCACGGCCGTGGTCGGCGTGGTGGCGTGATGCTTGCCGTGCTGGAATCCTGCGCGGACGAAGAGCGCGCCGATCGTCACCGCCGCGAGAAAGGCGACCGGGGCGGCGACGCGCGCGGCGTTCTTCCGGTTCACAGCTCAGCCCGTAACGGCGACCGAGCGCAGCTCATCGGCCAGGCGCGCCGCCTCGGCTGCTGCCGCGTCCTGCCAGTCCGCACCTCGGTCGGCGTAGATGACGGAGCGGGACGCGGAGACGAGCGCGCTCCCCGGGCCGGGGGAGAAAGCGGCAGCGAGCTGCTCCGGCCGGCCACCTTGCGCGCCGACGCCGGGCAGGAGCAGGACGGCCCGCGGCATGAGGCTGCGGGCGGTCTCGAGCACCTCCGGATGCGTGGCGCCGATCACGGCCCCGAGCCTGGAGAGCCCGCTCGCGCCGACGTAGTCCGATCCCCACCGGTCGATGAGAGTCGCAGCGTGCTGCCAGAACGGCCGTCCGTCGGCGAGGAGCAGATCCTGGAGGTCTTCGCTACCGGGATTCGATGTCTTCAGGATGGGGAGCACGCCGAGCCCGTCGTGCGCGAAGAACGGCTCGAGCGAGTCGTAGCCCAGGTACGGGTTCACCGTCACCGCGTCGGCGAGGGGGGCGAAAGCGGACGCGTACGCGCGCGCGGTCGAGGGAACGTCGCCGCGCTTGGCGTCGGCGATCACGAGCAGTCCGGCCTCGCGCGCGTACCCGCAGACCTCGACGAACGCCGCCCATCCGGCCGCGCCCTGCGCCTCGAAGAACGCCGCCTGCGGCTTGACCGCGACCACGGCTTCGGCAACGGCATCGACGATTCCGCGGCAGAACTCGACGAGGCCGGCACCGGACGGCATGAGCGCCGGATCGGGGTCGATGCCGACGCAGAGCGGGACGCCCTTGCGTTCCACCGCGGCCGCGAGCCGATCCGCGAAATGACTTTCCGAGCTCACACCTCTCAGGATACGAGCCGCCTGAGACGAGGAGTCCCGGGGAAAACGAAGAGGCCGCCCGAAGGCGGCCTCTCGATCCTCGGAGGAGACTCGGGTTGTTGCTAGTAGGACGATCCCCCGCTCTTGACGGCCGACTTGAGACCGCTGCCGGCCGAGAACTTCGGCACGGTGGCCGCGGGGATGTGCACCTTCTCGCTGGGGTTGCGCGGATTGACGCCCGTCCGGGCCGCACGGTTCGCAGTCGAGAACTTCCCAAATCCTGTGAACGTGACCTCGCCTCTCCCTTTCAGCGTGTCCGTGATGGCGTCGAGAAACGCGTCGACAGCCTTACCCGCGTCGCGATTGGACAGCTGCGCGCGGCGGGCCACCTCAGATACGAACTCCTGCTTCGTCACACTCTCCTCCAGTCCTTAGATCGCTTTCTGGGCCTGAACGACCCTACCAACTCCATGTTTGCGGCTCAACCATGCGGTTTTGCGGGGGTTTTCTCCCCCTGCAGCAGGTCTTTTACCCGGAAAAGCGGACGGAGCCGGACTGCGTGGCGCGCGAGAGCGTCCGCCCCGCCCTCCTCTCGGTCGACCACACAGACTGCCGTACGGACGACGAGACCCGCTTCGCGGACCGCTTCGATCGCCTCGAGAAGCGCGCCGCCCGAGGTCACGATGTCCTCGACGAGGCACACGGCCTCGCCCGGCTCGAAGGGGCCTTCGATGCGGTTCGCGGTTCCGTACTCCTTCGCGGCGTCGCGAATCATGAGGAACGGGAGCCCCGAGGCGAGGGACGCGGACGCGGCGAGAACGACACCGCCGAGCACCGGCGCAGCGAGCCGAGCGGCCTCGGGCTCGTGCTCCCGTACCGCGGCGGCAATGCGCTCCCCGAGCGCCGAGAGCAGGTCGGGGCGCGTCTCGAAGCGGTACTTGTCGAGGTAGTACGGCGAGCGGCGGCCTGAGCGAAGGAGGAAGTCGCCCTCGAGGAGCGCGTGGCGGCGGATCGCCTCACGCAGCTCGTCGTCGTTCACGCGGACGCGGCCATCGCGCGACCGGCCGCAGCCAGCAGCCGCTCCCCCTCGGGCGAGCCCGGGTCGAGCGGCTGCCGCGAGCCGTCCTCGAGGAGGACCTCGATCCTCGGCGCGGGCCGGCGCCGGCGTACGGCCGCCGCAGTCGTCCCTGCCGCAGCGAGGAGCACGAGAGCGCTACGCCGGTTCATCAGCAGTCTGTTCGAGCCGGCGCAGGCAGCTCCGCAGGTCGTACATGAGCAGCTGGGACGAGGCTCGCGGGGAGGCCACGGCGGCGATCACGCGCTCGCCGTCGCGCACGGCGAGAACGTGCGTGCGCCCGGCCGCGACCTCGACGCCGAGCGCTCGGTCGCCGGCCTCTCCCAGGAGATCCGCGCCGGCGCGCGCGAGCGCCGCCGCGCGCTCGCCGGGCA
>DATFHC010000028.1:0-15911 GCA_035248765.1 Gaiellaceae bacterium | reverse complement strand
TTCGCCGGACATGGGATCCGGCTGCACAAAAGAGATTTGAAAACGCAGCCCTCCAACGTGACCTTTCTGATCGGTGGAAGCGGTGCGCGTACTGTGGATGTTGCGGTCAAGACTGGCCCCACCGGGCATGGCGTCGTGCTGACTGCTATCCCGAAGAAGTACTGGTCTGCGCTGAAGAGCACGTTCCACGGAAACCTCAAAGTCTTGTGGGTCTCCAGCGGCAGAGCGGTCGCAGCCTCGCTAGACGAGCTTCACTAGCGAGCACCGTCCCATGGGCGAGCGTCCTTACGCCTGAGCTGATTTGAGACCCTGGCTAGACCCTATGACCCTCGCTAGACCCTGCGAATAGGGTCACGAGCGGTCGGCAATAGTCGCGTATGGATCGAGCTGGTCGGTTAGCCAAATCCGCCGATTTGCTGGGCCTTCGAGCAGATTCGGCGTACTTAGTGAGGATGGGCGGTACTGGGCTCGAACCAGTGACCCCCAGCTTGTCGAGCTGGTGCTCTCCCAACTGAGCTAACCGCCCGGGTCGTCGGCCAGTGTAGCGCCCTCAGCTCAGAAGATCTCGAGGCACCAGGGCAGCGGGCGCCACGTGAACAGCGCGTCCGCTCGCGCGACCGCTCCCTCCCGCAGCTCCTCCACTCGCAGCGCGGCGCGCAGCTGTTCGAAAGAGACCGCTCCGAGGAACGCGGAGCTGAGCGCCGACACGTCGAGCGCCAGATCGGCCTCCTCGTCAGTGCGTCCGCAGGCGCCGTTGTCCAGCTTCCAGCGGCCGTCGTTCCAGGCGCAGATCGCGTCGCGAACCTCTAGTACGAGTGGGGTGCCGTCGCCGTACTTGCGGCCCGCGAGTGCGGCCGGAAGGTCGACGATCCGTACCCAGAGCCCATCGCTCATCCGGTACCCCGCCCGGCGGGGGTTGGCGAGGAGCAGCTGGAGCGGGTGGTCGGGCGGCGCGAGCGAGAGCTCGACGGTCGCGATCCAGTCGACGTCGAGCAGGAACCGCCAGATCGCCGCGGTCGCCTGCGGTGTAGCGCCGAGCGCCTCCTTGACGACGAGCCGCGAGGTCGCGGCGACGTCGCCAAAGCTGAAATGCGTCCGGTAGATCGCGTACGCCGCAGGCGAGCCGTCGAGCTCGAGCACGACGAAGCGACGGGGAGCCGACCCCTCCTCGTCGGACATGTGCAACTGCCGGTTCTGCCACCAGGCCCCGCTCCGCGACGTCATCCCCGGGCGCTCCCGCCGCACCGCGTCGTAGATCGGCGGGAAGAGCTCGAGCGCCTCTTCGGGCGTGACGAACCGCGCCGCGCCGCCGCGCTCGAGCGGCTCGGCGAACGCATCCCACTCATGCGGCACGTGCAGATCGCCCGCCCACGCGGCGATGCCGTAGCCGAAGCGGCCGTAGATCGTCTCCTCGGAGGCCCACAGCGCGGCGATCGCCTCGCCGCGTTCGCGGATGTCGCGAAGCTGCGTGTCCATCATCGAGCGGAGCACGCCGCGGCGGCGGTGCGTCGGCTGAACGCCGACCGCCGTGATACCTGCGCACGGCAGCGAGCCACCCGGGACGGACAGCTCGAACGGGAATGCGCCGGCGCCGCCGACAATCTGGCCGTCTTCGAAGGCTGCATGCATCCGCTCGTGCGGCAGCGTGTGGACGAAGCGCTCGAGGAGCTCCTCGCTCGGCGGCGGGTTGAAGTACTGGCCGATCGCTCCGATGGCGCGGCCGTACTCCTCCTGGTCGGCGACAGGACGGACCTCGAACACGCCGCGACGCTACAGCTTCTCGAGCGGCGCGTAGTCGAGCATGAGCTTCCGCTCGCTGCCGTCGTCGGCGAAGCGGACCGTGACGAGGCCGCCAGGCTCGATCTGCACGACGACGCCTTCCCCGAGCGTCGAGTGGCGGACGGAGTCGCCCGTCGAGAGATCGGGGGCGTCGTCGCGCGGCTGGATCTGGCTCTGCCGCGGCGCGCCGTAGCCCGACCACGAGGTGGGCCGCAGGCGGTCGCGCTCGACGTGCGCGTCGGGCAGCTCGTCGAGGAAGCGCGACGGAAGGTTGTGGTTGCGGCCGCCGTAGAGCATCCGCGACGACGCGTGCAGCAGCGTGAGGCGTTCCTCGGCTCGGGTCATGCCGACGTAGCAGAGCCGGCGCTCCTCCTCGATCCCCTGCTCCTCGATCGAGCGCGAGTGCGGGAAGATCCCCTCTTCCATGCCGATCAGGTAGACGGCGCGGAACTCGAGGCCCTTCGCGTTGTGCAGGGTCATCAGCGTGACGAGCGAGCCGTCGCCGCGGATCGCGTCCTGGTCGGAGTAGAGCGAGATCTCCTGGAGGAAGGACGAGAGCGTCGTGTCCTCGGCCTGCTCGCGCCACTCGCGTGCCACCGAGACGAGCTCCTGCAGGTTCTCGATGCGCCCTTGCGCCTCGATCGTTCGCTCGGCTTCGAGCGACTCCATGTAGCCGCTCCGGGCGAGCACCTCCTCGATCAGCTCCGGCACCTCGAGCTCGTGCGCCGCGGCCATGAGCGACTCGATCATGCCGCGGAAGGCCCTGAGCGCCTTCTGTGGCGCGGCGCCGACGCCGGCGTTCTCCGCCTCGGCGGTCGCCTCCCAGAGCGAGATCTCGCGCTGGTCGGCCCACGTCGCGAGGCGGGCGAGGGTCGAGTCGCCGATGCCGCGTCTCGGGCGCGTGGCGATGCGGATGAGCGAGACCGCGTCGTACGGGTTGTCGAGCACCTGGAGGTAGGCGACGAGGTCTTTGATCTCGGCGCGCTCGTAGAAGCGCGGGCCACCGATCACCTGGTATGCGATCCCCTGCCGGACGAGAACGTCCTCTAGCACGCGGCTCTGCGCGTTCGTGCGGTAGAAGACCGCGACGTCGGCGCCGTTGAAGCCCTCCTCGACGAGCAGCGCGATCTCGGCGGCGACGTAGCGCGCCTCGGCGTGCTCGTCCTCGACCTCGATCACGCGGACGGGGTCGCCGTCGCCGAGCTCCGACCAGAGGTTCTTCTCCTTGCGCTCGCGGTTCTGGCTGATGACGCCGTTCGCAGCGTCGAGGATGTGCTGCGTCGAGCGGTAGTTCTGCTCGAGCGCGATCGTGTACGAGCCCGGGAAGTCCTGCTCGAACTCCATGACGTTGCGGATGTCGGCTCCGCGGAAGCCATAGATCGACTGGTCCGGGTCGCCGACCGCGAAGACGTTGCGGTGCTTCTCGGCGAGGAGCTGAAGCAGGCGGTACTGCGCGTGGTTCGTGTCCTGGTACTCGTCGACCAGCACGTAGTGGAAGGCTTCCTGCCACTTCTCTCGCGCCTCGGGGAAGCGCTCGAGCACGTCGACGGTGAGGAAGAGCATGTCGTCGAAGTCGACCGCGTTCGAAGCGAAGAGGCGCTTCTGGTAGAGGTCGTAGACCGCGGCGACGGTCTGGTCGTAGAAGCTCGAGACACGTTCGGTGTACTCCAGCGGGCCGACGAGGGTGTTCTTCGCGTTCGAGATCTGCGAATGGATGCCGCGCGGCGTGAAGCGCTTCGGGTCGCGCTCGAGTTCCTCGAGACAGCGCTTGACGAGCCGGATCTGGTCGGCGGAGTCGTAGATCGTGAAGTTCGAGCGGTAGCCGAGGCGCTGCGCTTCGCGCCGCAGGATGCGGCCGCACGCGGAGTGGAAGGTCATCACCCAGGCGGCTCGCGCGGGCGGGCCCACGAGACCCTGGACGCGGTCGCGCATCTCCCCCGCCGCCTTGTTCGTGAAGGTGATGGCGAGGATCTCTGGCGGTTTCACGCCCACCGCGCCGAGGAGGTGTGCGATGCGGCGGGTGAGGACGCGCGTCTTGCCGGAGCCTGCGCCGGCGACGACGAGCACGGGCCCTTCGGTGTGGAGGACGGCCTCGCGCTGCGCCGGATTCAGGTCGGCTAGGTAGGTCTCCGGCGTCGTCGCGGCCACTCGTCGATCGTAGCCGCGACGTCCGCCGGGTTTCTTCAGTCGCCTACGAGTCTTCCTTGAGACAAACCGCGTAGACGGTGACCGGATCTTGCAGAGCCGTGTTGTTGACCTGGATGTTCCAGCCGGGGTTGTTCGGATCGTTCGTGTTGGGCCACGAGTCGATCACAGCCGCCCCGTTGTGGACATCCGCGTCGCTGAACTCCGCTCCGCCGCCGACAACGATCCAACCTTCGTTGGTGGAGTTCGCGTTGGGAGCTCCGCACCATGAGCCGCCGATCCCATACGGGCCGAACTGCTGCGTCGTGGTGAAGATCTGGTAGCCGGACACGCCAGGATGGCCCTTCGGACCAGCCGGGCCCTGCGGGCCGGTATCGCCCTGCGGCCCCTGCGGGCCCGCCGCGCCCTGCAGCCCTGCGGGACCCGTCGCGCCAGTGGAGCCTTTCGGCCCGCGAGGACCGGCCTGTCCTCGCTGCCCCTGGACGACCGGTGGCTCGAACGAGCCCCTGGCGCCCGAGGAGATGTCCTTGAGCGTCAGCGAGTGGTTCTTGATGTCGGCTCCCGTCAAGGACCCGGGCTTCACCTGCGAAGCCGACGTGATCAGGTACCGCTTACCTGCCCACGCTCCGCCCGTGAGGGCGAGCGCGAGCGCGATCACGCCGAGCGCGAGGATCGTGCGCTTCATCGGTTGTGCTCCCAACCCCAGGCCGTACTCTCCACGCGCGGGGGCGGAGCTGGCCTGGAAGTCGTCTCCGCCCCCGCGTCAGCCCCTTAGTTCGTAATACGAACCAACCGGAGTGACCGAACTATAGGCACCGCCCCGGTCGGACTCAACTGGCGATTCGTCTAGTCCTTCGCGGCGCGGATCTCGACCCTGCCCGAGCGCACGCGGGCCTCGTACCGCGGCTGCGGGAAGACCGCCGGGCCACCGCGGACCTCGCCGGAGCAGAGGTCGAACTTGGAGCCGTGCCAGGGGCACGTGACCGTGTCGCCGTCGCGCTTGCCCTCGTCCAGCGGGCCGCCGAGGTGCGAGCACGTCGCCGCGATCGCGCAGACCTCGCCGCTCTCCGCCGAACGTGAGACCACGACCGACTCGCCTTCGAGCTCTACGCCGACGAGCTTGCCGCCGTTCAGCTCGCTCTCGTCGCAGACGGGCGCGTAGCGATCGCGCGGGCTCTCGAACGCGGTGCGGTTGACACGGACTCCGAGCCCGAACGACAGATGGCCCCCGAGGTGCGCGGAAAAGAGCGTCCCGGCGTAGGCCACGCCCGAGAGGACACGACCGAGGCCGCGGTGCCCGTCGCGCCGCGCCACGTACGAGGCGACATTGAGCGCAAGCGCCATCGAGTTGAACAGCGCGTGGACGGTGCCGATCCGGCGGGAATCGTCCTTCAGGTGGCTCCAGTCGTTCAGACCGGTGAGCGCGGTCGGAACGGCGCCGAGGATCCCGACCCCGAGTGCTTGATCAGCGGCCGGCGAACCGGCCAGGTCGAGCACGAACGCGGCCGACCACGCACCGATCGGGATGTCCGTCAGCGCCGGATGGAGCGGATTGCCGAACCAGACGCCGTCGAGGACGTTCCGCACCGGTTGCGGTACGGCGTTCACGGCGCCTTGCACGGGTTCGGCGACTGCGTCCAGCGGCTCCGCGAGGTCGGCGAGCTGCTTCGTGAGGCGGAGATTCGTCATCGGGCGCTTCGTTTCCGGCGCGCCGCGGACGAAAACGCCGTCCTGCGTATAGGCGACGATCCTTGAATCGACGACTCAGCCACCAACCGCGTCGAGGCTTTCAGCGACGGCGTATTCGCGATCGCCGCGACGCTGCTCGTGCTCGAGTTCACGGTCAGCTCCAGCAAGGACGCTCCGCCGCTCGGCCACCAGCTTCTCCACCTGTGGCCGTCGTACCTCGCATACGTCACGAGCTTCGTCACGATCGGGATCATCTGGATGAACCACCACCACGCGGTCTCGCTGATCGGGCGCACGGACCGGACATTCCTCTTCCTCAACGTCCTGCTGCTGCTGACGATCGCCTTCCTACCGTTCCCGACGAAGCTCGTCGCACAGTTCCTCGGAGACGAGGGGGAGAAGGCGGCCGCGCTCACCTACAGCGCGACGTTCGTGCTCATGTCGGTGATCTACAACACGTGGTGGAGGTACGCCTCGGGCGGCCGGCGACTGATCGCCGAAGAGGTGCCCGACTCGGCGCTGCGGGCGATCTCGCGTGCCTTCGACCCCGGCGTGCCCATGTATGGAGCCGTGTTCGTCCTCGCTTTCTTCAGTCCACTCGGGGCTGTCTTCCTGACCTTCGCGATCGCAGCGTTCTACCTGCCGTCAGCCGCTCTCTTCGATCGCTGACTCGAGCCAGGCGGAGGCGGCCGCAAGCGCGGACACGTCACTCGACTTGAGCACGACCTCGACGGTGAAGCCGCCTGCGCCGAAGCTCGGATACGAGCCGACGAGGACGCCGGGCCAGCGCTCTCCGGCCTCGGCGAGCGACGCGCAGATCACGCTCTCGTACGTCCGGTAGACACGGCGCCAGCTCTCGATCGGGCTGCCGCGGCGGAACTCCTCCTCGATCGACGCGAACATCGCCTCCATTTCCGAGGGCAGCCCGGGCAGGACGAAGACGTTCTCGAGCGCGAAGCCCGGCGCGCCGCCCAGCGGGTTCGCGAGCGGCCGGCTGCCGCGGGGCAGCATCGCCCAGCGCGCCGCGTACTCCGGGTTGCGCGTGAACCGCGCGCGCAGGTCGGCGGCGACCTCGGGCAGCTCCTCCTGCTCGACCCGGAAGGCAGCCGCGATCGCCTCGCGCGTCAGGTCGTCAGGCGTGCCGCCGAGACCACCCGTTACGAAAAGGAAGTCGACGCGCGGCGCCTCGGCGCGGACGAAATCGGCGATTGTGGCGATCTCGTCCGGTAGCGCCGCCATCTGCCGCACCTCGACGCCGAGCGGCGCGAGCCGGCGGGCGAGCCATGACGCGTTCGTGTTCGGCACGTCGCCCGAGACGAGCTCGTTCCCGATCGTGAGAATCGAGGCTGTCCCGCTCACACCTCGATGGTACGGGTGGGCGCGAAGGCCTCCAGGAAGCGGCGGTCGTGCGTGACGAGGAGCACGGTGCCGTCGTAGCTTGCAAGAGCGCGCTCGAGCTCCTCGATCGCCTCGACGTCGAGGTGATTGGTGGGCTCGTCGAGGACGAGGCAGTTGACGCCGCGGGCGGTCAGGAGCGCGAGGCCGGCGCGGGTTCGCTCGCCGGGCGAGAGCGATGCGGCCGAACGAAGGACGTCGGCGGCGCCGAGCCCGAACTTGGCGAGGAGCGTGCGTGCGGTTCCCTCCTCGTAGTCGCGGAAGACCTCGAGGAGCGTCTGCGGCGCTGTGAGCGCGGCGCGATCCTGCTCGAGCTCGCCGAGGACGACGCCGGGGCCGATCCAGCGTGTGCCCAACGCGAGCGGGAGGCGCCCGAGCAGCGCGTCGATGAGCGTCGTCTTGCCGCTGCCGTTCGGCCCGGCGATCGCGAGGCGGTCGCCCCAGCCCACCTCGAGGTCGAGTGGGCCGAGGCGAAACGCGCCGCGCTCGACCGCGGCATTCTCGAGCCGCACGACGACATCGCCGCTGCGGGCCATCGGTGCGAGCGACAGATGAAGCTCCCACGGCTCGTACGGTTTCTCGACCCTCGCGACCCGCGTGACCTTCGCGGCGTAGGTGCGCTTGACGTCCTTCGATTTCTTCTTCTTGCGGCCCTGGCCGTAGCCGCGGCGCTCCCAGTCGGCCATGCGGCGCCGCTGCTCTTCGATGCGGCGCCGCTCGGCGACCGACGCTTCCCAGCGCCGGTAGTGCCGCTCGCGGCGGCGTTCGCGCTCGGCCTCGTAGTCGCTCCAGCCGCCGCTGTACTCCTTCGCGCCGCGCGTCCACTCGTCGAGCTCGACGATGCGCGTAACGGCGCGATCGAGAAAGGCGCGGTCGTGGGAGACGACGACGACCGAGCCGGAGTGCGACGCCAGCCCACGCTCGAGCCAGGCGAGGCCGGCGAAGTCGAGGTCGTTCGTCGGCTCGTCGAGGAGGAGGACGTCGAAGCCGCCGCGGAGCACTTCCGCGAGCGCTGCGCGCGCCTTCTCGCCGCCCGAACGCGCGTCGGAGGAGTCGCGCTCCTGCGCGAGGTAGCCCGTCGTGAGCGACGGCGGCGTCCGCCGGATGCGTCCGCCGTCGGGCTCCTCGAGCCCCGCGAGCAGCCGGAGCAGCGTGGACTTGCCGGCGCCGTTCGGGCCGACGAGCCCGACGCGGGCACGCGGCGGCACGACGAGGCTGACGTCCGCGAGGACGACCTCGGCTCCGTACGACTTCGAGATTCCGGCCGCGACGAGCGAGCCGGCAAGGCGAGACATGCGCAACGACCTCCAACGACGAGCGCAAGTAACAGACTGTTACTTGCAGGGACAGTTGCCGGATGAGACGGGTCAGTCGCGCATAAAGCGGCGCCGGGCGCCGGTTCGCCACTCTAGCGCCGGATCGCAAGTAACAGTCTGTTACAAGGAAGGACCGGGCCAGGCTGGGCCAGGTCTACCGGCTGCGCACCGGGAGGACGAAGACGCCTGCCTCGTCCTCGACGACGCGGACGTTCGCGCCGTAGTGGGCCGCCACGTTCGGTGCCGAAAGCACGTCCGCCGCCCTCCCCTCCGCGACGACCGAGCCCTCGTCGAGCAGGATCAAGTGCTCGGCGTACTGGCCTGCGAGCGTCAGGTCGTGCATCGTCGTCACCACGGTGAGCCCATCTCCGCGGAGCGCGTCGACGAGCTCGAGCACCAGTTGCTGGCGGCCGAGGTCGAGCGCGGTCGTCGGCTCGTCGAGCAGCAGCACCGGAGCCTCCTGCGCAAGCGCGCGCGCGAGCACGGTGCGCTGCAGCTCGCCGCCGCTCAGCGAGCCGAGTGGACGCTCTGCGAACCCCTCGAGCTCCAGCCGCCTCAGCGCAGCCGCCGCCGCTTCGCGGTCGCGGCGGCTCTCGCCGCCGAGGTACGGGATGTGCGGCGTGCGGCCGAGGAGCACGTATTCCGCCACGGTCAACGCGGGCGGCGTCTCGGGCTTCTGCGGAACGAACGCGACGAGCCGCGCGACGGCGCGGCGTCCGAGGCGTCGCACGTCGTGCCCGTCGAGCAGCACCTCGCCGTCATACGGGGCGAGACCGGCCAGTGCGCGCAACGCGGAGGTCTTTCCCGCCCCGTTCGGCCCGATCAGCGCGGTCCACCCTCCAGACTCGGCGCGGAACGAGAGGCCACGCACGGCTGCGACCGGCCCGAACCGCACCCAGAGATCGCGGGTCTCGATCACCGCAGCCCTCGCGAAGACCGGAGGACGATCGCGAAGAACGGCGCGCCGAGGAACGCAGTGACGACGCCGATCGGAAGCTCCTCCGGCGAGAGAACCGTGCGCGCGACGACGTCGGTGAGCACGAGGAAGCCCGCGCCGGCAAGGAGCGAGAGGGGTATGACGGCGCGGTAGCTCGTGGAGACGAGTAGACGGATCGTGTGGGGAACGATGATCCCGACGAACGCGATCAGTCCGCTCACGGAGACCGCCGCCGCCGTTCCGAGCGTCGCGGCGACGACGATCGCCAGCCGCGCCCGCCTGACGTCGACTCCGAGGCTTGCGGCCTCGTCGTCTCCGAGGCTGAGGACGTCGAGCACTCGGCGATGCAGGACGAGCACGAGCGAGCTCGCCGCAACATACGGCGCGCAGATCGCCACGTCGTGCCAGGTCGCCGTCGAGAAGCCGCCGAGCAGCCACGAGTAGACGTTCTGGAGCTGTTGGGTGTGCTGCTGTTGCACGAACGTCTGCACGGCGGCGGTGAAGGTCGCCATCGTCACGCCGGCCAGGACGAGCGCCCCCGTCATGTGTGAAACACCGGCGGAACGGCCCAGCGCGTACGTGACGACGACCGCGGCTATCGCACCTGCGAACGCGGCGAGCGGCACCGTCCAGCTGCCTCCAGTCGTGGCCGCTTCCGCGTAGACGATGGCGAGTGTCGCGCCGAGTCCGGCCCCGCCCGCGACGCCGAGCAGATAGGGGTCGCAAAGGGGATTGCGGAAGATGCCCTGATAGGAGGCCCCGGCGACGGCAAGCATGCCGCCGACGAGCGCCGCCAGCGCTACCCGTGGTGCGCGTAGCTGCCAGAGCACAGCCCGGTCGACCGCCCCGAGCGGCTGGTGGACGTGCAGGAACGGAACGTACGAGAGCGCCGAGCGAAGGATCGATCCCACACCGATGTGCACCGGCCCGACTGCGAGGCCGACGGCGAGCGCCGCAAGGAGGAACGCGATCGTGGAGAGGCCGACGCGAAGGCCGACACCCCGCGCCTCGACGCGGGGTGTCGCCTCCACCGCTCCGGCAGTCGTGGCCGTACTCAGTCCTTTCGCGCGATCTTCGCCACCGCCCGCGCGAACTGCACGATCCGGGGCCCCCAGCGCGAGGCGATGTCCTCGTTCACGGCAACCACGCGGTGACTCTTGACGGCGGCGACGGTCTTCCAACCCGGCCGCGCCGCGACCTTCGCCGGGGCCTGGCCGTCGGCGAGCACGATGATCTGGGGGTTCGCCTTGAGGATGTACTCCGCCGACAACTGCGGATAGCCCGTGTGCTGTTTGTCGCCCGCGTCGGCGATGTTCCGGAAGCCGAACAGGGCGTAGATCCGGCCGATGAACGTCGAAGAGGTGGCCGAGTAGTAGGTCGGGTCGAGCTCGTGGAAGACGCGGAGGTGTCGCCGCGACTTCGGGACGCTGCGCACGATCGCGCGCAGCTGCCCGGCCATCGAGGTCACGAGCTTCTGCGCCTCCGGTAGGTGGCCGGTGATCCGGCCGAGGTTCTTGATCTCGGAGTAGGCGCCGATGATCGTCTGCGAAGCCGGCTCGGCGACCACGCGGATTCCGAGTCCTTCGAGCTGCTGGACGAACGGGCCGCCGTTCGAGATGACGACCAGGTCGGGGTGGTAGTTGGCGATCGCCTCGACGTTCGGGGTGATGCCCGAAAGGCTGGTGCGTGGTGCCGCCTTCGGGTAGTTCGAGTCCTCGTCGACGGCGACGACCTGTTTGCCGGCACCGATCGCGAACAGATCTTCGGTAGCTGTCGGGGAAAGCGAGACGATCCGGCTTGGGGTGCTGCGAGCCTGACGCGTCTGCCGGTGTGCGGCCGCCGAGAGGGAGACCACGACGAGCGCGGCCGCAAGGGCCGCGAAGAATGCGAGGGCAAGGCGTTGCACGAATCCTCCTTCCGCGAGGGGTTCGGGTTTGGCGGCGGGCGGCAGGTCTTCTGACTCGGGGCTCCCTCCCCCGCCGCCTTCCCGGGTCTCGCGACCCAGTGGCTTCGTGGCGGAAGAGCGTCTCCCCTTACAGCGGCGGGACCGTCCCGGACTTGCACCGGAGTTCCCTCACCGCTCGCCGGTTTGTGGCGGGAATCTAGCATCGCGTCTCGTGACCGGTGTCGCGATTGCGCTCGACCTCGACGGCGTGCTCGCCGACACGCGGCCGCTCTGGGAAGCGTGGCTCGAGGATGCGGCGCGGCGGGCACGCGTCGAGCTCGCCGTGCCGAAGGATCGGGAGGCTGCGGCGGCGGTGCTGGACGAGACACTTGGCGACTGGCGTCCGCTGCTCGTGCGGTTCGCTTCGGATCGGGCGCCGCTCTGGATCCGTCCCCGTGCAGACACCAACGCCATGCTGCGGCGGCTGACCGCGTCCGGGGCTCGGATCGGTGCGTTCAGCGACGCGCCGCGCGAGCTCGCAGAGATCGCGCTCGCCCATGCCGGAGCCGCCCGGCAGGTGGAGGTGGTCGGGACGCTCGAGGAAGTGACGGCGGAGCTCGGCGAAGGGCTCGTCGTCGTGGAGTCGCGCGAGCAGCTCGCCGCACTACGATGAGCGAGTGGAGCACGACCTCTCCGACCGGCGCTTCGACCTGATCCTCGAGCGGCTCGATCGCATCGCGGACGAGCTGGCGAAGACCAACAAGCGCCTCGACAACGATGAGAACTTCCTCCGCCTCGCCCGCGAGCTGGCGACACTGAACGAGTCGCTACAGGCGCTGGCGTATGCGGCCCTCGGACAGCAGGCGCCGCAGGTGCGGCGCCGGCGTCCCGCCTAAGGGAGACGCCAGATGTCGAGCACGCCGCTCGTGGCGTGGTCATTCGCGTCGCCCTCCGGCAGCGCGACGCGCCCGTCGGCGACGATCGGGCTGTTCCAGTGGCCGGAGCCAGCGGGAAGCGTCCCGTCGAGGACGCCGTTCTCCGGCTGGTAGACCCGCAGCCCACCGCCACCGGGGTCGTAGACCCAGAGGAGGCCCCCGGCGATCACCGGGCTCGTCCCCCCGCGGTCGACCCGCCAGGCCGAGTGCAGACGCCCACCACGCAGCGACCACGCCTGAGTCGCGCCGCCGTCCGCGGCGATCAGCAACACGCGCTTCCCGTTCCGCCAGACCGCGGGCGCCGTGAATAGATCCGTACCGGAAGGCGTCGATACCACCTGGAGCTCATGCCCCTTGTGCGGCGCCGTCCCCCGCATCCGCGGCAACGACAGGAGGCGAATCTTTCCGTCCTTCCCACCCTGCGCGATCAGTGTCGACGTCAGGTAGACCGGCGAGGTGGAGCCGAGGTCGAGGTCGGTCTCGTTCAGCTGGTCCGTGTTCGACGGCGTGTAGTTGCCGATGAGCTTCGCCTTCGGAGACAGGACCGCCACCGCGTCGCCCCAGTTGGTGCGGCCGTTCCACGGCGCATTGCCCGTGGCCACGAGCAGGTTGCCGCTGCGTGGGACGACGACGACCCCTGCGCGTCCCCAGATCGCCGAGTCGCTGGCCGGACAGCTGGCGGGCGCTATGAGCCGGCGCCGGTTCGAGCAAAGCGAGTTCCACACGTGGAGGAGCCGCCCCGTTCGCGCGGCGAGGATGGCCACGTGCCCCTGGTACGGCGGTGCGTCGCCGATATAGCCGCCCGTGGTGGCGATCACGTGACCGCCGGCGAAGTTGAGCGAGGAGGCGATCTTCTCCCGCGAGGGCAGCCGCGTGATCGAGCGCCGCCAAACGATGGTGCCGCTCGCAACCGTGAGCTTCTGAATCCGCCCGTCAGGCGAGGCCGCGTAGATCCACCTCCGGCTCGGATCGGCGACCGGAGTCGCCGTCGTGATCTGCGCCGAGCCGGCCCAGCGGGAGTAGCCGGGCGGCTTCCATTGCCACAGGATCCGGCCACTCGACGCGTCGATCGCGAGCGTGATCCCGTACGTCGTCGTGACGAAGAACGTGTCGTGCGTAGCGCCACGCACGGCAACACCGTGGAGGTAGATCGCGGAGGAATCGACCGTGCCCGGCAGCCGTACCTGTTGCCGGCGCAGCTGACCCACGTGTGCCGTGTAGATGCCGGTCGCGTACGGGTCGGCGTTCGAGCGCCGTGCGTCCCATCCGAAGCGGGTCCAGTCGTGGCCCGAAACCTCGGTCGCCGTTCGCGCACCGGTGGCAGTGACCACCACGATCAGCGTAACGACGAGAGCGACTAGCGACGCAGCAAGACGCGACGTAGCTCGTCCTCTTTGCCCGATTCGAGGATCGCGAGCACCTGGTCTCCCGCTTCGAGCACGGTCGAGCCCACGGCGATCTCCGCCTGGCCGTCCCGCATGACCGAGATGAGTCGCGAGCCCTCGGGCAGCGAGAGCGCCTCGACGGTTCGCCCCGCGGAAGGAGAATCGCTGTCGATCTGAACCTCGACGATCTCGAGGTTCTCGCCCCGCAACTCGAGCAGGTGGATGAGGTCGTGCTCCGGCACCTCGTGCTCCACGAGCGCCATCACGCTCGAGGTCGCGCAGATCGTCGGCGAGATCCCGAGCAGGTCGAAGTGCGATTGGTTGCGCGGGTCGTTGACGCGCGCGATCACCTTCGGGACGCGATACTTCTCGCGCGCGATCTGGGCGGTGATCATGTTGTCCTCGTCGTCGCCCGTGAGCGCGAGGAGGACGTCGGGCGGCCGGGCGATCCCTGCGCGCTCGAGAACGAAGAGCTCGGTCGCGTCCCCGCGCTGAATCTGATGCTCGAACTCGTCCTCGAGCTGTTCGAACCGGTCGCGCCGCTGCTCGATCAGCGTCACCTCGTGGCCGAGCCGAAGGAGCGATCGCGTCACGTTGGCGCCGATCTTGCCGCCGCCGGCGACGATGACGTACATCAGCCGGCCGCCTCTTCGGCGGCCGGCCGCGCGATCGGAATCGCGCACGTCCGCGCCGACTCCAAGAGGCGGTCGATGGCGACGCTCGTGGGACAGACCGTCTCGAGCCCGCGCTCGGCGTAGAACTTCGCGCGGGCGGGGTCGAGCACGCGGACGACGACACAGCGAACGTCGAAGCGCTTTTGCGCGACCTGGCCGATGATGATGTTCGTGTTGTCGCCGTCGGTGGCGACCACGACGGCGTCGGCGTCCTCGATGCCTGCTTCGCGCAGGAGAGCGGCGTCCATGCCGTGACCGACGATGAAGGTTCCGGGCCAGCTCTCGCCGAGCCGGGAGAGCGCGTCCTCGTTCTCGTCGACGACGGTCACGTCCCAGCCTTCCTGATGAAGCTGCAAAGCGACCGACGACCCCACGCGGCCGCAGCCGATGACCAGTGCCCTCAAGTCCATAACCCGAGGAATGTAGCTCGCTAGACCTCTTCGAGCACGCCCTGCGGGAAGGCGACCACGAGCACTTCGGCGGGCGCCTTGCGCAGCACGTAGTCCACCGTCGGGGAGAAGAAGCGCGACTGACGCCGCCAGCGCGGCGACGAGCCGAGCACGATCAGGTCGGCGCCGGTCTCCTCGGCGGCCTTCACGATCGCCTCGCCGATCGAGCGCGCGCGAATGGAACGGCCCTCGACCTCGACTCCGTGGTCGGCGCCGAGCGCGGCGGCCTCTGCCAGCGAGGCGGCCGCCCGCTCCTCCTGGTCATAGAGCTCGGCGTCGAGCGGCTGGTCGAGCGGCACGCGGATCACGTTGAGCGCCACGACAGCCGCGCTGCGCTCTTGCGCGAGCTTGACCGCGGTCGCGACCATCTCCTCCCCGATCTCACCGAGCTTCATCGGCACGAGGATCTTCGAGAACTCGGCTTTCGCCAGCTCCTCCTCCTCGACGGGCTCGACGTGCTCGAGAAGCCCCGTGCCGCGCTCGCGACGGACGAGGAGATAGACGACGACGCCGGCTGCGAGCCAGATCGGGCCCCCGTACCGCGCACCGATGTGCGTCGCCATCGCCGCCACGAAGATCGCGGTGGTCGCGAGCGCCCCGACGACCGTCGGCACGGGAACGTCGGCACCTCGCATGCGAACCGAGAAGGGCACGCGGTACGGACGCTCCATCGCAGGCTTGCTGAAGCGGAGCTTGATCACCGCAAGCTGTGCGGCCGTGAAGGCGACGAGGACGCCGAAGCTGAAGAGACTCGCGAGGAAGCCAACCGGGTTCGTCGTGAACGCGGTCGAGAGCAGGAGCACGATCGAGATCGTCGTGGCCGCGACGACCGTCTCCGGCGAATGAAGGCTCCGACGGCTGAGACGGGCGAACCGGCGCGGCAGCTGCCCGTGCTCCCCGAGCGAGAACGCGAGACGACCGAAGCCGGAGTTCGAGGTCGCCGCTGCCGTGAGGAGGATGAGGGCACCGGTCAGACCGACGTAGATCCGGAGCAACCGCTCGACCCAGAACGCGATGTGCGGCCCGAGCGCGTAGACGACTCCCATCAGCGGTGCGCGCTGCCAGGTCGTCCCGAGCTTCGTCGTCCCTTGCGGCGCCGGGAACGCCGAGAGAGCGACGAGCGCAATCAGCACCGTGACGAGGACGACGAGGCCGATTCCGGTGAACAGGCTCCTCGGCAGGTCACGACCCGGCTGTCGCGTCTCCTCCGCAAAGTTCGCCACGGTCTCGAGGCCCGTGTAGGCGAGCAGGGCGAGCGGCAGCGCGAACGCGATCGAGTGCCACGAGGGCTGCGTCCCGAGCGAGAGGCCGCGCCCGAGCGC
>DATFHC010000027.1:0-6429 GCA_035248765.1 Gaiellaceae bacterium | reverse complement strand
ACACGACGGAGGAGCACTGGCGCTTCACGAACCTGCGCGGCTTCGATCCCGAGTCGTTCGCGGGAGCCGCGTCGGCGGAGATCGAGACGATGCTCGACCTCGACGTCGCCGGCTACGCCACGGTCACCGCCGACGGCATCGAGATCGAGAAGGCGCCCGAGGGCGTGACATTCGTGCCGCTCCCCGAGGAGCACGAGCGCCTCTATTCGCTCGTCGGCTGGGACGAGAAGTTCGCCGCCCATAACGCGGCGATGTGGAAGCGCGGCCTGCTCGTCGTCGTCCCGAAGGGCGTCGAGCTCGAGAAGCCGCTCTATGTCCGCATCTCGGCGACCGGCCAGACGTTCTGGCGGCTCGTCGTCGTGGTGGAGGAGGGAGCGCGCGCGTCGCTGATCGAGGAGTACGCGTCGCCGACCGCCGACACCGAGGCTTATTCCAATGCGGTCACGGAGCTCTTCGTCGAGCCGGCCGCGAAGCTCGAGTACGTCTCCCTGCAGAACGTCTCGCGCGAGACGTGGCACTTCGCGAGCCACCACGCGCGCGTCGAGCGCGACGCCGAGCTCGACTGGGTCGCCGGCGGCTTCGGCTCGAAGAAGGGCAAGACGCGGATCCAGAACGACCTCTCGGGCCGCGGCGCCACCTCGCGCGTGACGGGCGCGTACTTCGCCGACGGCACGCAGCACCTCGACTACGACACGTTCCAGGAGCACATCGCGCCCGACTGCGAGAGCGACTTCGCCTTCAAGGGCGCGCTGCGGGACGATGCCACGGCGGTCTGGCGCGGGATGATCCGCGTCGAGAAGGACGCGCAGAAGACGAACGCGTACCAGGAGTGCCGCAACCTGATGCTCTCGCCGACCACCCACGCGGTGCCGATCCCGGGCCTGGAGATTCTCGCGAATGACGTCCGCTGCACGCACGGAGCGACGGTCGGCCGAGTGAACCGCGAGGACTTGTTCTACTTGATGAGCCGCGGCCTGAGGCGCCCGGAAGCGGAGCGGCTAATCGTGCGAGGCTTCTTCCAGGACGTGCTCGACCGGATCGAGCTCGAGCCTGTGCGCGAGGCGGTCACTGCTGCGCTCGAAGCGCGCATTCCGCAGGCGTAGACCCCCGTAACCCGATCCGACCGTTCGCCGCAGACAAGGGACGGCAGAGGCTGTCGAGGTCCGGTCAGAACCGGTTCGCACCTGTCCTTCGTGGGAGGTGGGTTTTCGGAAACCTCCCCGCCGCCCTCGGCCCCCGGCCGGGAAGGAGCCGTCCTGGAACGGCCGCTACCGTAATGAGGTGGGGGCCGCACAAGCCGGACAGGCGGGGATGACGCGGGGCGAGATCATCCGCATCGTCAAGCGGTACATCGGTGTGTCGCCCGACGGATACCTCGCGGACTTCACGTACGGAAGCCACTGCGACTTCTATCCGGAGTACTGCGACCTAGACCTGAACCCGTTCGACTATCTCCGCGAAGGGACGACTCGAGAACGGTTTATGAAAGTGCTGGAGGGAACTCCGCCGGACGTTCAGGCCAAGATCGTCAGGGGAGTGCTAGCGAAGTACCCCGCCGGAAGTACGCCACCGTCCGACAGCCGTGCCGTTCGTTCAGACGAGGCTGCGGCGGAGCTCGTGACGATCGCCCAGCGGCTGGAGCGCAGAGGGATGGTGGCCTCTTCCGTCCCGGTCTTCACGAGCGTCGTCGTTCAGCGTGCCCTGGACGACGCGGAGACACTGATGGCGAACACCGGCCCGACCAGCGCGATCGACCGCGTCCACACGGCGCTGCACGGCCACCTGGGCTACCTCTGTGAGCAGGCCGGGATTGACTACGAACGCGACGCGACGATGGTCTCGCTGCTGAAGAGGCCGCTGGCAGATCACCCGCAGCTGCAAGACCTAGGCCCGCGCGCCGGCGAGATGAAGATAGTCCTGAAGGGCTCGGGGAGCATCCTCGATGCCCTCAACCCGGTCAGGAACAAGGCGAGCCTGGCGCATCCGAACGAGATGCTTCTCGGCGAGGTGGAAGCGCGTCTCGTCATCAACGTCGCGCGCAGTCTGTTGCTGTACATCGACGGCAAGGTTGCCGCCTGGTCCCCTGCGGGGAACCCCACCACCTACCCCGACTCCTGACGCCTCAGCTCAGGGACCCGCCGACGTTAAGAACGTTGGGCCTCCCACGATCCAGTGAGATTCAAGCACTGGGAACAGCAGGCCGGCAAAGCCGCGGAGGATAGGGCTCGCCGGCCCGCCGCCCACCGCCCCTTTCGCGCTAGTCGCGCGTCGTGGTCACCGTCAGCGGCGCGTGCTCGCCCAGAACCTTCGCTGTCGTCTCGCGCGCTCGGTCGGAGCGATGGGCTCGGTACTGCGCGCGGTGCTCGCGTTCCGACTCTCCCGGCGGCAGCGCTGCGAGGTACTCGAAGATCTCGTCCGTTCCCTCGAACCGCTCGCCGTCGTCGGTCACGAGGAGCGGGATCTCGTGCTCTCCCTCGCGATCTTTCTGCCGCGGCGCTACTTGCTTCGCGATGAAGTCGATTCCGAGCTCGGTCAGCCGCTGGCGGACGGCGGACGAGTACGGGCACCACTCGGCTTGGTAAAGCGTGAGCACGGTCCCATGCTCGACGCGTTGCTTGTCCCGTAAACCTCGACTCAGCTCTGGCACGTGGCGAACGACCACCACTGGCCCTGCGGGTCGGCGCAGTTGTAGCGGCGGTGGCCGACCGGTGTGTCCCAGAGCTCCTCGAAGATCTCGGCGCCTTCTGCCTTTGCGCGCTCGTAGTGCGCGTCCACATCGGGAACAAGCACGAAGACCATCCCGCTGCGGCCTTCGTGATTGTCGTTCGACCCGGCATAGATCCGGCCGCCCGCCCGGATCTCGAACTCGATGTGGGTTCCGCCGGCGGCTCCGGTGGCCCGGTCGATCTCGCGGAAACCGAAGGCACGCTGGAGGAACTCCGACGCCGCGTCGATGTCTCGGGAGAAGAGATACGGCCAGACCGTCTGGCTCATGGCCGGACGCTAGCGCTCGGCGGCGAGTCGCGCGCCGAACGCGACGAGCGCAAGGCCCGTGACCGCGTCGAGCGCGCGACGCACCCGACCACGGACGAGCAGGCGCTTCGTCCTCGCGACCGCGAGCGCGTATACCGAGAGCCACGCGAGCGTCATCGCCGAGAAGAGGAGCCCGAGCGTGAGCAGTTCGCCGAAGCCCGTCCCGAACTGGGGGAGCAAGCTCGTGAAGAAGACAGCCATCTTCGGGTTCGCGAGGTTGCTGAGCAGGCCCTGGCGGAAGCCGGCGGCAGACCCGCGCGTTCGTTCCTCGTGCGCGCTCCGCCCGCGCACCGCTGCGGCAAGCGACTGCAGGCCGAGCCAGACCAGGTAAGCGACGCCGGCGATCCGGACGGCGGTGAACACCGGCTGCGACGCGGCGACGAGCGCTGCAATTCCGACGCTGGCCGCAAGCGTCCAGAGCGCCTGTCCTACGGCGACGCCCTGCGCGGTGCGGAGACCGTTCCCGCGTCCGCCGAGGAGCGTGTTCCGGATGGTGAGCGCCGTGTCCGGTCCCGGCGTGCAGATCACCACCGCCGCGAGCAGGACGAAGCCGATCATCCTCGCGCGAGTGGCTTGTACTTGATCCTGTGCGGTTCGAGCGCGTCCGGGCCGCGCGTCTCCTTCATCCACTCGACGTACTCGCCCCACGAGCCCTCGAACCAGATCGTCTCGCTCAATCCTTCGAACGCGAGGATGTGGGTCGCGACGCGGTCGAGGAACCAGCGGTCGTGGGTGATCACGACGGCACAGCCGGCGAACTCGAGCAGCGCCTCCTCGAGGGCGCGCAGCGTGTCGACGTCGAGGTCGTTCGTCGGCTCGTCGAGCAGGAGGACGTTGCCGCCGGCGCGCAGGAGCTTCGCGAGGTGGACGCGGTTCCGCTCGCCGCCGGAGAGGTCGGAGACGCGCTTCTGCTGGTCGCCGCCCTTGAAGTTGAACCACGAGACGTACTGGCGCGAGTTGACCTCGCGCCTGCCGAGCTCGATCGTGTCGTGCCCGCCCGAGATCTCCTTCCAGACGTTGTTCGCCGGGTCGAGGTCGCCGCGGGCCTGGTCGACGTAGGCGAGCTCGACGGTGTCGCCGATGCGGAGCGTCCCCTCGTCGGGCTGCTCCTCGCCGGCAATCATCCGGAACAGCGTCGTCTTGCCTGCGCCGTTCGGGCCGACGACGCCGACGATGCCGGCGGGCGGGAGCGAGAAGGTGAGATCGTCCACGAGCAGGCGGTCGCCGAAGGCCTTGCGCACTCCGTCGGCGTCGATCACGACGTCGCCGAGCCGCGGGCCGGCCGGGATGTGGATCTCGACCTTGTCGAGCCTCACGTTCTGCTCCTCGGCGAGCAGGCGCTCGTACGCGCCGAGCCTCGCCTTCGCCTTCGCGTGCCGCGCGCGCGGGCTCGCGCGCACCCACTCGAGCTCCCGCGCGAGCGTGCGGCGCCGCGCCGACTCCGTCTTCTCCTCGTGCGCGAGCCGCTCCTGCTTCTGCTCGAGCCACGAGGAGTAGTTGCCCTGGAATGGGATTCCGCGGCCGCGATCGAGCTCGAGGATCCAGCCGGCGACGTTGTCGAGGAAATAGCGGTCGTGCGTGACGGCGACGACGGTGCCCTTGTAGTCCGCGAGGAAGCGCTCGAGCCAGAGCACCGATTCGGCGTCGAGGTGGTTCGTCGGCTCGTCGAGCAGGAGCAGGTCGGGCGACGAGAGGAGAAGGCGGCAGAGCGCAACGCGGCGGCGCTCGCCTCCTGAGAGCGTCGTGACGTCGCGGTCTCCCTCGGGAAGCCGGAGCGCGTCCATCGCGTGGTCGAGCTTGTCGTCGAGCTGCCAGAGGTCGGCGCGGTCGATAGCGTCCTGCACCTTGGCCTGCTCGGCGAGGAGCGTGTCGTAGTCGGCGTCGGGCTCGGCGAACGCGGCACTGATCTCGTTGAAGCGGTCGAGCAGGTCACGCAGCGGGCGGACGCCGTCCTCGACGTTGCCGCGGACGTCCTTGGCGGGATCGAGCTCCGGTTCCTGTTCGAGCAGCCCGGCGGTTGCGCCGCGCGCGAGCTCGGCGACGCCGGAGGACGGCTCGTCCTTGCCGGCCATGATCCGGAGGAGCGTCGACTTGCCTGCGCCGTTCGGGCCGAGCACGCCGATCTTCGCTCCGGGCAGGAACGAGAGCGAGATGTTCGCCAGCACCTGGCGGTCTGGGCCGTAGAACTTGTCGGCCCGGTACATCGTGTACACGTAGTCAGACATTCCACTCCGGCGCCGGCAAAGCCGGCACCTCGCTCCTTTCCGGCTCCGTCGAGCCTACGCCGGTGCCATCGGCGGCGGACGATAGCCATAGGCTTTTCTGCGTGGCGTTGGTCCGCACTGCCAACCTCGGCCTTCGCTTCCTGCTCGAGCTCGGCCTGCTCGTCGGAGTCGGCTGGTGGGGCGAGCACGCGGTGGGCTGGTGGGCGGCCGTCGTGTTTCCGCTCGCGGCCGCGGTCGTCTGGGCTTCGCTCTTCTCGCCGAAAGCACGCTGGACCATCCCTCCGCCGGTGCGACTCGCGCTCGAACTCGTCCTCTTCGCAGCCGCGGCCGTGGGTTACTGGCGCGCGGGTCAGCCTGGTATCGCGCTGGGTTTTGCGGTAGCGGTCGTGCTGAGCGAGACCGTCCAGTGGAGCGGATCTAGCCGGCCGGCTTGAGAGACCAGACGCCGTTTGTTCCGCCGCCGGTGACGACGATGCGCGTGCCGATCGTCGTCGCCGTGGGGTCGGAGAGTGACACCGGCAGCCTGGCGGCGACAGTGACCGTCCCCGACTCCGGGTCGATCTCGAGCACGCGCCGTCCGCCCACGAGGTAGAGGCGGCCCCCGAGCGCGGCGAGCGCAGCGTGATCCTCGGGTGTCGGCAGGGTCGCGATCTGCCGGACGTGGGCGCCGAGCGGGACCGCGTAAACCGAGCGCGTCGCCCCGGCGCGCGTCAGACCTCCGGCGACGTAGATCGTCCGACCGACCGCTGTCACGCCCGCGTAGCGCGTGCCCACAGGGAGGCGAGCGACCGCCGTATCACCACCGTCGGCGTCGTACCGGATGACCCCCGACGCGAACTCGGCGTCGGTGTACCCGCCGCTGAGGTATGCGTGGTCGCCGATCGCGACGGCGCCGAGGTCGGAGAGAGGCTCACCGAGCGCCGGCACCTCGGTCGCCCTCCCCGTGCGCGGATCGACGCGGACGACACTCGGTGTCGACAACGTCTCCCCGCCTCCGAAGAGGTAAACGAAGCGGCCGAGCGCGACCGCCGCAGCGTCATGCGTCGGCTGTGGGAGGCGGCCGATCACACGGAGTCGGCTCGGTGGACCTTCGAGGATGGTGTCCAAGGACCGTCCTCCTGCGTAGCCGCCGAGCACCAGCAGCCGCCGCTGTGGCAGCGTGACCGCAGCC
>DATFHC010000026.1:0-7764 GCA_035248765.1 Gaiellaceae bacterium | reverse complement strand
CAATGGCGAGTGAAAGAGCGGCTATCCGTTTCACGAGCGTTCCCCCGAATCTGGCGCTGGATTCTCGAGGAAACTGATTTCCCTCCGCTCAAAACCTAATCCTCATCAGTGCTGGCGAACTCCCCGGAGCTCGGAACTCATCTCGTTCAGGATGAAGGCCACCTGTCGCTGGCTCATCGGCTTTCCGATCTCAAGCCGTCTCTGTGCGTAGTAGACGAGGTTGTCCTTGGGCGAGAGGCGCCGTGCCTGCGCGAGCTCCGCACGCGCGGCGGCAGGACGGTGGTCGATTCCCGCGACGATCCCGAGCATGAAGTGTGCGTACCAGTCGGACGGATTTCGCCGCACGGCGCGCTCGAATGCGCGCTTCTCCCGCGCCAGCTGATCGCCGCTCTCGGCCAGGCTCGCCTCGGCGAGCGCCGGCTGCTCGCTGAATGGATTGAGCTGGGCGGCGATGCGGAGCATCGTCCACGCACGGTGCCCCGGGCCGGCGGCGAGCGCCCCGTCGGTCAGGCTCACCGCCACCCACGGAACGGCAAGGATCGCGGCACCGACCGCGGCGACCGCAACTCCGGCCGCCGTGACAGGCACCCGTGCAACGCGCCGCCTCGCTCGCGCTTCGGGCACGAGCAGGCGCGGCGCGCCGCCGAGTGCGATCAGGGCGAGCGCGGGACCCGTGACCGCGGGGTATTCCCAGAACCAGTCGACCGAGCTGTGCAGGAGCCAGTAGCCGCCCGCGACCAGGCAGGCAAGCGCCACGCTCGGGGCGCGGACTTGTCGCGACGCCCGCCACACGTTCCGGAAGGCCAGCAACAGGAAGCCGAAGAAGAGGATCCCGCCGACGATCCCCGTCTCCGAGAGCGCCCGCAGCTCCACGCTCTCCGGGTAGCGAGAAACCGCGAACGTCCGGCGGTGCTGCAAGTAGTCGATGAGATAGTTGTCCGTCCCCATGCCGGTCAGCGGGTGGTGGGCGAACTGCTGCAGCGCGATTCGCCAGACGTCGTAACGACTCGTGCCGAGGCCGGCTGCGAGGTGCGGCGTCCCCGGGCGGGTCTCGTGGTTCGTCGCGAAGTTGTGCCAGCCGGTCTCGACCCGGGCGACGGGATGAGCGAGCGCGAAGGCGAGGGCAATCGCGGCAAGGGACCCGACGACAGCGGCACCGACGAGCGCGCGACCGATCCTCTCGCGTCTGGCGGGCGTGAACTGCAACCTCCGGTCCGCGATCGCGAGGAGTCCGAAGCCGGCCGCGCCGAACGCGGCGTCGACGCCGATCCAGACGCCGGCGTGGGCCGTCGCCGCGTTCCAGTCTCCTCCTCCCACGACGGCCGAGTACACGGCCAGGATGGCCGGAACGGCCGGCGCGGCCGCGGCCGCGAGCACCACGACATGCACGAGGGCACGGAGCTTGCCCCGCGCCACCGCGAGGTACGCCACCACCGCGAGAGGAAAGATGATTGCGGAGCCGCGGCTCTGGCACGCGAGCGCAAGATCCGCGAGGACGACCGCAGCCGCTCCGGTCGCGGCTCGTAAGGCAACTCGTGCGCTGGGGCGGGACGCAAGAACGAGCAGAGCCAGGCACGCGGAGAGGAAGAGCGCCGCGTCCGCGTCGGGGTAGCTGACCGGTCCCGCAAGGCGGCCGAGCACGAAGTGTCCGGCAGGCCGAGTCGCGGTTGCCGCGTCGACGAGCGCGACGATGCCGGCCACGGCGACTCCGCCGCCCCAGCACAGGACGACCGCCGCGCCGAGCCGCCCGAGAGCCAACCCCGAGAAGAGCGTGAACACGAGCCAGTACACGAGCGTGCGATTCGCGCCGTCGAGCGCATCGCCGCGCGCCTGCGCCCAGGCGATCGACGCGAAGCTCCAGGCGACATAGAGACCGAAGAGCAGCAGCGGCGCTCGCCGCTCCCACAATCGCAGCCGGACCTCGGGGGAGGTGAGCGAGGCACAGAGAAGCCCCAGGCTGAGCAGGCCGCCCGGCAGCCACTGATCGGGCGCGTAACCGCCGTCGTGCACCGCCCAGACCACGAAGGCGCCGACGGCGGCCAGCGCGAGTGCGAGCTGAATCGCGACTGCGACCACAGACGGCCGCACCAGCGCTGGCGCGGCCGAGGGTGATCGTTCGGCAGGGGTCGTCGCGACGTCGGTGTCGATGCTCCGTTCTTCCCGGGGCCGACCGCGAACGAACGTCTACTCGCCGGTGCCGAACCCCATGAGCTCACGCAGCCGCGCCACTACGCCCTCGACCGCGAAGTCTCTCTCCACGCGGGCGCGGCCGGCCCGCGCGTACCCGGCTCGCCGCTCAGGTGAGGCGAGGAGCCCTGCCAGTGCGGCGGCGAGCGCGGCGTGATCACGTGGGGGGACGAGCTCGCCGCACCCCTCGCCGAGGAGCTCCGGCACGCCGCCGACGCCGGACCCGACAGCCGGCACCCCGTACGCGAGCGCCTCGATCAGCGACACGGGAACCCCTTCGGAGTCGGACGGAAGGACGACGACGTCCACCTTTCCGCTAGCCAGCCAGTCCAGAACCTCGGCATTCGGGACATAGCCGTGAAATCGCACCATTTCGTCGAGCCCGAGCCGGTGCGCATGTCGGGCGGTCTCCTCTGCGTGTGGGCCGGTTCCGGCGAACCAGACCTCAAGCCGTTGTCCCTCGGCCGCCAGCCGCCGCACCGCGTCGAGCAGGACGAGGTGGCCCTTGCCTCCGGTGAAGCTAGCCGCCAGGAGCAGCACCGCCGGATCGTTCACCGGCAGAGGACGCTCGGCCGGCAGCTCCAGTCCGAGCCTCAGCAGAGTCCACCGCGACTCGTCGACGCCCGGCGCCGCCTGACGCGCGCGCTCCATCATCGCGAGCGCGACGAACCGCACGAAGGCCGCCGACCGGCACTTCTCGTCGAGGAGGTTGTTCGCGTAGATCTCCGTCGCGTGAGCCGTGAAGCTCCACGGGACGCCGCTGAGTCGCGCGGCGAGCATCCCTGCGGTGGAAGGCGGGCCCGCCCAGTGTGCATGGATGTGATCGGCATTCCACCTGCGTGCGAGTCGCGCCAGCCAGAGCGCCTTCGGGAACGCGGCGAGGTTGCGCGCGAGCACTTTCGGCGCCGGAGAGCGCAGAAGGAGCTGGAGCAGTGAGAGCGTACGTCTCGGCGCACGCAGGGCCTCGGCGAGGGCATGCAGGACGATCTCCCGATCGAGCAGAGGCTTCTGCACACTCCAGCGAGCCGCGTCGCCCGTGGTCAGCTCGCCCCGCGGGCGCATCGGCACGACGAGAAGCTCGACTCCTTGCCGGTCGAGCTCGCGCACCTCGGGGCCGAAGAAAGTGTCGTTCCTCCCGTAGGGAAACGACGAGGCCACGTAGATGAGCCTCGGACGGCGCGTCACTCGGCCACGTGACAGGCGACGCGGCGGCCGTCGGCCAGCTCGCGGAGCTGTGGCGTCACCGTCTCGCACTCCGCCACCGCCAACGGGCAGCGCGGCCGGAAGCGGCAGCCGGGCTTCGGGTCGACGACCTTTGGCGGCTCACCCACGTCCCGCGCGTCGGCGAGACCCAGCTCTGCTCGAGGATCCGGCACCGCCGAGACGAGGAGCTGCGTGTAGGGATGCTTCGGCCGCTGCAACACGTCCTCCGTCGGTCCCTCCTCGACAAGGTGCCCCGCGTACATGACGAGAACGCGATCGGCGAGGTAGCGCGCACTCGCGACGTCGTGCGTGATGTAGAGGAACGATACGCCTTCGCGCTCGCGCAGCTCGCCCATCAGGTTGAGCACGCCGACGCGGATCGAGACGTCGAGCATCGAGACGGGCTCGTCGGCGACGATGAGCTTCGGCCGCAGCGCGAGCGCCTGCGCGAAACCGACGCGCTGGCGCTGCCCGCCGCTCAGCTCGTACGGAAAGCGCCGGCGGGTATCGCCGACCGGCACGAGCCCGACAGCTTCGAGCACGCGGTTGAGCTCGCCTCGCCGTTCGGTGCGCGAGAGATCGCCGCGGTGGAGCTTCATCCCGCGCAGGATCCCGTGCGAGATCCGGTATGCGGGGTTGATCGAGCTGTACGGGTCCTGGAAGACCATCGGAACGTCACCGCTGAAGGCGAGCTTGTTCCGCCGCCCGCGCAGGCGGCTGAGCGGCTTGTCCTCGAACCAGATCTCGCCGCGGGTGGGGCGGTAGACCTGCGCGAGCAGGCGCGCGATCGTGCTCTTGCCGCTGCCGCTCTCGCCGACGAGCGCGACGATCTCGCCGCGGCCGATCGTCAGGTCGACGTCGTCGACGGCGTGCAGTGTCTGCCGCGACAGGAGCTTCCCGACGTGGAAGTGCCGGGTCAGGCCCTCGGTGCGGAGCAGCGTCTCGGTCACGGGGCGTCCTCCTGCAGGACGCAGCGGACGAGGCTGCCGGTCACGGAATAAAGAGGCACCTCGGCTGCGGTGCAGCGCGGCTGGACGCGCGGGCACCGCGGCGCAAACCGGCAGCCGGCGGGCGGATTCGCAAGGTCGGGCGGCGAGCCGGGAATGCCGACCAGCCGCACCTTCGGCCCGCGCAGCGAGGGAAACGCCTCGAGCAGGCCCTGCGAGTACGGATGCCGCGGCCGGTCGAACAGCTCCCGCGTCTTCGACAGCTCCGCGACCTGGCCCGCGTACATCACGAGCAGCCGGTCGGAGAAATGGCTGACGAGCGACATGTCGTGCGTGACGAAGATGACCGCGAAGCCCAGCCGCTCCTGCAGTTCCTTGATCTGCACCATGAGCGATCGTTGCGCGACGACGTCGAGCGCCGAGGTTGGCTCGTCCATGATCACGAGGTCGGGAGTGAAGAGGAGCGCCATCGCGATCATCGCCCGCTGCCGCATCCCGCCGGAGAGCTGGTGCGGATAGCTGTGGAGATGCACCGGGTCGATCGAGACGAGTCGCAGCACCTCGCGCGAACGCTCCTCGATCTCCCGCTTCGACATGTTCGAGTGCGCGCGGCACGCGTCGCGCATCTGATCCGCGACGGTGAGCACCGGGTTCAGCGCGTTCATCGCGCTCTGCATCACGACGGAAAGGTCGCGCCAGCGGACACGCCGCAGCTCGCGCTCCTCAAGGAGGACGAGATCCTTGCCCTGGAAGAGCACGCGACCGCCGACGATCTCGCCGGGTAGCGGCGAACCGAGCAGCCGCGCGATCGCGTAGAGCAGCGTCGACTTGCCGCAGCCCGATTCGCCGACGATCGCGAGGAACTCCCCGCGGGCGAGCTCGAGGTCGACGTGATCGACCGCGATGACCGGCTCGCCATCGGTGGCATAGGCCACGGTGAGGTCCTCGACCTTCAGCACCGCGTCCGTGGCGACCGGCTGCGCAGGTGGCGGCAGGCGCTTCGGGATCCGGGTGCGCTCGAGTCTCCGCACCCGCAGGGCCGGGCTGCTGATCTCGTCGAACGCATAGTTGAGCAACGCGAAGGAGGCGCCGAGCAACGCGATGCAGATCCCCGGCGCGAGCGCCCACCACGGCATTCCGGCGAAGAGCGCCTCGCCGTTCTGGGCCCAGTAGAGCATCGTCCCCCAGCTCTTGCTGTTCGGATCGCCGAGCCCGATGAACTGCAGGCCCGCCGCCGTCAGCACCGCGTAGAGCGCGGCCCCGAGGAACGTCGCCACGATGAGCGACGTCATCGTCGGCAGGATCTCGAACAGGATCACGTAGATCTTGCGCTCGCCCCGCACGCGCGCCGACTCGAGGAAGTCGCGTGTCCGCAGCGACAGCGTCTGCGAACGGAGCTGTCGCGCGCCGTACGACCAGCCGAGCGCGCCGAGAACGACGATGAGCGTGAAGAGGCCCGAGTTCTTCCGGTAAGCCGCGATCACGATGATGAGCGGGAAGATCGGAAGCACGAGGATCACGTCGGTGATCAAGGAGAGGATTCCGTCCGCGATCCCGCCGAGGTACGCCGACGAGACGCCGATGAGCACCGAGAGCGCTGTCGCGAGCGCGCCGACCGCGAGCGCGATCACGAGCGACAGCCGCGTCCCCCAGATGAGCTGGGAGAAGACGTCCTCGCCGCGGCCGGTCGTGCCGAGCAGGTGGTGCCACGACGGGTGGAGCGCGGGCTGGTAGATCTGCGCCGTCGGGTCGTCCGGCGCGATCTGTCCCGGGAAGATCGCGAGCACCACGAAGACGAGCAGCAGCAGCACGCCGACGAGCGCCTTCCGGTTGCGGCTGATCGCGCGCCAGACGTCCCTCCAGCGGCCCTGCTCGGCCTCGGCGACGAGCGGCGCCGGTCCGACCGGCGGCGTCGCGAGCTGGTCGGTCGCGCCGAGCACCGGGGCGCTCATCGCAGGTCCCGTGTTCGTGGATCGAGCACCGCGGTCGCCGCGTCGGCCGCGAGGATCGCCGTCAGCACCGCGACGACGATCATCAGGAACAGCCCCTGCATGAGCGCGTAGTCCTGGTTCTCGACCGACTGCAGGAACATCCAGCCGACACCGGGGTAGTTGAAGACGAACTCGACGAGGATCGCGCCGCTGACGACGAAGCCGAGCGACATCGCGAAGCCGGTCAGGTTCGGCAGGATCGCGTTCCGGCCCGCGTAGCTCCACATCACCCGCCACGGGCTGAGCCCCTTGGCCCGTGCCATGCGCACGTAGTCCTCGGTCAGCACGGTGATCGTGTTGTTGCGCATCGTGAGGATCCAGCCGCCGATCGAGGTGACGAGGATCGTGAGCGCAGGCAGGATCGAGTGCTTGATCGCGTCGCTGATGAACGCCCAGGTCCAGCCCACGTTGTTCGTGAAGTCGTAGCCGCCGCTCTGCGGCAGCCAGTGGTACTTGATCGCGAACAGCCAGATCGCGAGCATCGCGAGCCAGAAGTACGGGAACGCCGAGGTGATCACGAAGAGCGGTGGCAAGACGCCGTCGAGGACTCCGCCCCGTCGCCACGCCGCGACGAGCCCGATCAGCGTCCCGAGCAGGAACGCGAGGATCGTCGTCACACCCACGAGCGCGAGCGTCCAGGGCAGCGCCTGCAGCACGTTCTTCATCACCGGGTCCGGGAAGAAGGTGAGCGAGATCCCGAATCGGCCGCGAGCGATGTTGCCGAGGTAGCTGAAGTACGAGCTGAGCAGGCTCTGGTGCTTGTTGACGCCGAACGCGATCTCGATCGCGTGCAGGGCCTGCGGGTTGATGTGCCCGCGGTAGCGAGACATCAGCGCGAGCGCCGGATTACCCGGCATGAGGCGCGGGATGAGGAAGTTCGCCGTGACCGCCGCCCAGAGCGTGACCACGAAGAACCCCAGTCTGCGGACGACAAATCTCACGACCCGCGCCTCATGTCAGCAAAGTTTCCCTCAGCCGGTCACCCCTTGGGCTTCAGATGGAGGAGCAGGACGCCCCAGTCGGGCACTTCGTAGGCCGCGGGCTTGGCGTACGGGTTCTGCTGCGTCACCCAGCCTGCGATCGACTTCGTGTTGTACTGGTACCAGTCGACGCCCTCGGTGATCGGGATGATCGGAACGTCTCGCACCATCGCAGCCTCGAGCTGGTTGACGATCGAGTGCTGCTTCGCCGAGCTGGTCGTCGCCGCGTACGCCTCGATCAGGTTGTCGACCTTCTTGTTGTAGTAGCGCTCCCAGTTCGACGACGCGAGCTTGCCGATCGGCGCCGAGTTGGGGGAGTAGAGCTCCTGACGCAGCTCGTAGTACGGCGCCGGGCCGCCGGCCTCGTTGCCGTCGTAGGCGAGGTCGTACTTCCCGGTGTAGACGTCGTTGTCGTACGTCGTGCTCGACAGGTTCGACGCAGTCACCTTGATCCCG
>DATFHC010000025.1:0-40680 GCA_035248765.1 Gaiellaceae bacterium | reverse complement strand
CCGCGCAGGCGGCCAAGGCGCGCAAGATCATCAGCTTTCGCGCGACCGACGGATCCACGGTCTACGTGTGGGTCATGCCGCGCATCGGCGGCGGCGACTGCTACGTCTCGAATCAGAGCTTCGGGTGCCGCATACCGCGGTTCGTCGCACACGAGCCGGCATTTTCAGGTGGGCTCCTGGGCGGCTCGAGCCGTGTTCTCTTCGGGCAGACCAAGCCCAACGTGGACGCGGTCGAGTTGCGCTTCCAGGATGGCACGCGCGACCGGCTCACTCCGGTCGACGGCTTCGTACTGCAAGAGATCACACCGGCGCATTACAGGCGCGGCACACGACTCGTCGCGGCCGTTGCCTTCGGGAACGGGAAGCGCCTGATCACGCAACGCTTCCATCCGGAAGAGCCCGCCGTCTATCCCTGCAAGAAGCCGATCAACCGCGGCTACGGAGTGAAGATGTGCCCCTAGCGGTTGCATAGCAACTTTGGGGGATTATCCCGTTCACGCAGGGTAGGCCGATATGCTCCTGTCAATGGAACGGCTCAGGTTCGTGAGGGCATCGACGGTCTCCGGCTGGCAGTGGCTCGTCGAAGTCAGCAACCACGTGGGCCTTGCGGCCGTCATCGTCGCGGTGGCCTTCGGAGTCTCGATCTTCGGAGGATGGAAGCTGCCGCACTGGTGGTACGGCCTGCTCATCTTGGCCGCGTTCTACGCGGTTCTCTTTGTCGAAGGGGCGTTCCGCGTCTATCGCGACACCGCTGCGCTCCTCCCTATTCCGAGCGAGAACGCGTTCCCGAACTCAGCGATCGAAGTCAAGCCGTTCGCGTATGTCCAACTCAGCCCGCAAGAAGATGTGATCTATGACGAGCGGGTCTTTCTCTTCAACGTGAGGGCTACCAATCGCGAAGAGACCAAGCGGCTCAATCTCTCGTTTGAGATCGAGGTCGTTCGCTCTCCGCGTCAAGAGCCGCCAATCACGGGGCGTTTCTCGCGAACGCACACGGTCGCGAAGCGCCAGTACGAAAATGAAGTGCTTCCGGAGGTCGTTGATATCGGTCCGGGCCGTACCGTTTCTGGCCTTCTCAAGATGAGTGAATACACGGCTGGGGCGTTCCTCGTCTGTGACGACGATCATCACTTTGAGGCCCGGGGTTCCCACACGATGCAGGCGATCGTGCGTGACCATGTGAGCGGCCAAGAGATCACGTTCGAGATCCCAGGAACGTGGTCGAGGTGAGCCGGGCCCCCGGCAGGACTCGAACCTGCGACCTACGCCTTCGAAAGCGTTGCTCTATCCGACTGAGCTACGGGGGCCTGCCATATGAATGGACCCCGCGTCGGACGGAAGCAGAATTCGCAAAGGACCTGGAAATCGGACGAATCAGAAGGTCCTATCGCAACGGGTCCAGACTAATGAGGGGTTTGTCGTCCGCCGATAGGACCTACACTTCACACGCCTTCGAAAGCGCACTGAGCTACGGGGGATCAGTCCTCCGCTTGACGGCCTCTCCGGAGGCCGTCGCGCTACTAGTAGCGATCGGTGCGACCCGTCAAGATCGGCAGCGTGAGGCCACGGTCGTTATTCCTGCTCGGAGCCGCTTCTGCTGCGGTCGTCGTGATAGCTCTAGCGAGCGCCGGGTCAGGGACATGCTCGCAAGGAGGCCCTCCGTGGCCGCCGGAATGGGTCACGGTCGTCTCCGAAATCTTCGGGCCGCTCAGCATCCTCGCGATCTTCGGCAGCATCTTCACCTGGAGCAGAGAGCACGGGTCGACGCGAGGATGGACCGGACTCAATTGGTTTACGCAGGCACTGGTGGGCGCGTGCGTGTGGGGCGGCGTCGGCTACGTCGTCACGCTCCTGATTGTCGTGGACAAGAGCGGCTGCCTCAGCTGACCGTCCTATTTCGCCAAAGACCCCTAGGCGGTCAGCTGCTTCATCGGGAGCGCGTCTCCCTTGATGAGCGCCAGCACGGTGTCCCGGAACAGGTACGGGTTGTCGCGGTTGTTGTAACGCCACTCCAACTCATCGAGATAGGCCGGCAAATGCTTGACCGAGAGTTGGTGGTAGCTGCCGATGATGCTCCGCTTGAACAGCGACCACACGTTTTCGATCGTCTGCGTGTGAACCTGACCGCGAACCCATTCCTCGCGGAAGTGGTTCACGGTCTCATGGCGCGTGTCCTCGTCTCCAATGCCCTTGTACGCCTTCCAGGAGTCCGTGAAGATCGCTTCGGCGTCATCGGCTACGACCTCGCTCAGGAAGCCGTGGAGGGTCGCACGGTCAGCCGTAGGGCCAACGCGGAGGCGAACGCTTCCGTCGCGCTGAACGGCCCCCATGACCATCTGACGCTGCTTCTGTCCCTGCCCGGAACCGACGCCCCGGTGCTTACCCCCGATCCAGGTCTCGTCGGCTTCCACGATCCCCACAAGAAGCTCCTGCTTGTCATCGGTCTCCATCGCTGCCCGGATGCGGTGGCAGAGATACCACGCCGTCTTGTAGCTCTTGGTGCCGAGGATGCGCTGCATCTGCTTCGCGCTGATCCCCTTCTTGGACTCGGTGACGAGGTAGATCGCCAGGAACCACTTCCACAAGGGCAGATGCGAGTCGTGGAAAAGCGTTCCCGATGTGACCGAGTATTGGTAGCGGCACTTGCCGCAGTCCCACTGATTCCGAGCCTTGATCCTCGACGCCTTCTTGGACTCGCAGCGCGGGCACTCTGGGCCGTCAGGCCAGCGCAAATCCTCGAGATAGTCGCGGCACTTCTCATCCGTCCCGAACTTCTCGATCAGGTCGGGCAGGTTCATCTCTTGAAGGAAGGTCGTCTTTGCCATGGCTAGACCTCGCTCGAAAAAGCCAGCCCGCGAGCTGACAGATGACGAAGTGATGCGCCAGCTTTTCCCCAAGAAGGTCGCCGAGAAGGCGAAAAAAGAGGCAGAAGATTCAAGGAAAAGTCCACGTAAGTGACTCTATACCCATCATCGACCTGTGTCAAGGGGATAATCCCCCAACTTTGCTATGAGTTAGGCGTGGCCAGGATCAGCTACGACGAGCAGACTGCTTCGGCGTACAAGGCGGTCCGCGAGATCCCACGGGACGGGCTCTCGGAGTGGCGCGAGGCGGTCCGGCGTCACCTGCATCCGTCGCCGCGAATGACGTTGGTCGACATCGGCGCCGGCACCGGCCAGTTCTCGGCCGCGTTCCGTGACTGGTTCGGGGTCGAGGTCGTGGCGGTAGAGCCGTCGGCAGCGATGCGCGGCCAGATCCCGAGGACGGAAGGGATTCGGGTCGTCGAGGGAGATGCGTGCGCGCTCCCGCTCCCAGACGAGTCGGCGGACGCCGCGTGGCTCTCGCTTGTCATCCACCACATCGCAGACCTGGAGGCCTCCGCACGCGAGATCCGACGCGTCCTCCGGCTCGGCGCCCCGGTCTTCATCCGCCAGGGCTTCCCGGGCAGGGTGGACAGGATCGAGAACGTCCGCTGGTTCCCCGAAACGGCTCGAACCGTCGATACGTACCCCTCCGTCGAGGACACGTGCGCCGCGTTCGCAACAGCCGGCTTCGAGATGGAGGCTCTGGAAACGCTTCCCGAGACGTACGCGGCGAGCCTCGCAGAGTTCCTCGATCAGCTGGACACGCTTCGCGACGCTGACACGTCGATGCGCAGTCTCAGCGAGGACGAGTTCTGTCGCGGCAAGGAACGCCTCCGCCGTGCCGTGATCGAGGGCACCGACGAACTCCGAAGCAACTGGCTCGACCTGTTGGTGCTGCGCTAGGCGATCACGCGGTACACCTGGAAAACCTCGGCGTACTCGCGGTTCACGTTCACGCCGTGCATGCGTGCGAGGTTCCGGACGTACTCCGCGTTCGCATAGCGGCGGTGCTGCTGCGAGGCGTAGTGCTCGAGCGCCGCGATCTTCCGCTCGATGTGGCCTTTCTCGAGTGCGATGTACCACTGGTATTCGAAGTCGAAGTTGTTCCACGGGATCTCGTAGCCGAGGATCGTCGTGCGCTTGAAGGCGCGCAGGCCTTCCTCGGCGACCGTGCGGTGATCCTGGTGGACGTCGTGGAGGCTGGGCTGGAAGACGACGTCCGGCTCCCACTCCTCCCACAGCGCGACGAGGAGCTCGAGGATGTCCTGTCGCCGCTGGGGGAACGTCCGGACGTCGAAGTCGTGCACGGTGAGCGATTCGCTCGGGATCCCGAGCTCGGCGGTCGCTTCGGCGACCTCGCGCGCGAGCGTGTCGGGCGGGAACCCCGGCGGGAGAGAGCGCGTCGCGATCGAGAACGCGACGTAGCGGACGTCACAGCCGGCGTCGACGAGCCGCACCATCGTCCCGCCGCATCCGAACTCGCCGTCGTCGGTGTGCGGCGCGAGGACGAGCGCCTTCCGCCACTGCTCGATCATCCGGCGATCATCTCAGGCACGGGCTCGTCGACGGTCTCGACCGGTCGCGGCTCGCGCGCCCGCACCCGGATCGGCGCCACGAGGCCGATCAGGCCGATGAGCCCCCACGTCGTCGGATCCTCGAAGAAGTCGTTGTAGGCGAGCGAGTGGACGAAGATCGCCACGAGCGCGAGCCCGGCCGCGAGCGCGACTCGCCCGTACACCGGGTGGTTGATCCGCCGGTGCGCAGCGAGGAGCAGTGAGCCCACGAGGCAGAAGTAGATGACGAGACCGACGGCCCCCTCCTCCGCCGCGACCGTGACAGCCGTGTTGTGCGACGCGCTCTTCCTCGCCGTCCGGTGTGTCCGCTTCGAGTAGGCGTGCTCGAAGCCACCGAGGCCGACTCCGAGAGCCGGATGTGCTTTCGCAATCCGGATTCCGTTGGCGATCAGGCTCGCCCGCCCGTGCGTCGCGCCGTTCAGGCCACTGGTCGTGTGGTGCCGGAGGGCATGCATCAGCCTCGGTTGAGCCGCCACGAGACCGACGACGACAACGAGGACGGCTGCGAGCGCGAGCAGTGACTTCCAGCGCCAGACGATCGCGGCGGCGCAGAACACCGCGACGGCCAGTGCCGAGAAGCTCGACTGCGAGAACGAGATCAGGAGCCCGAGCCAGGTCACGAACGCGAATGCGAGCGCAGCGACGCCTTCGCGAACCGAGCGGCCCCGGATGATGAGCACCACGGTCGGAATGAGCGCGATCACCAGGAAGCGGCCGTAGATCGACGGGTCGAAGAAGACGGAGTTGACCCGGAAGAAGGCCGCATAGACGTTGATCGTCTTCAGCTTGAGGTTCTGGGAGATGTCGCGCGTCGCGTACTGGTAGAAGCCCACGCCGACGAAGACGAGCGCCATCGCGACGAGCTCGAGATAGAGGAGCCGCACTCGCGATTGCTTCCACGGGAGGCGGGCGATCGAGAGCGCGAGGATCGTGAACGGCACGTAGAAGGCGAGCAGGTCGAGAGCCGCGGTGTGCACGTCGACGCTCCAGCCGAGCGAGAGCCCGATCCAGACCAGGTAGAGCGCGAGCGGCCACGTCGCGAGGCCGAGCTCGCGTGCCCGCTCGTCGCCGTTGACCAGCTCCCAGAGCATGAGCAGGGCGGCGCCGAGCGCGACCGCGTAGAGCGGGACGAGGAGCTGGTGGTCCGCGAAATGCACGCGAAGCGGGATGAAGGCGAGGGTCGCGTAGGCGATGAGCCAAGGCTCGCCCCGGAAGAGCATCGCGAGGAGCGGGCCGAACACGATCGCCCCGAGAATCGCCGCCACGAGCTCTGGGACGCTCGCAGGCGAGAACGACGCGACGAGAAGGACGGTGCCGACTCCCGCGTAGCAGAGGCCCGCGATCCGATTCCGTCGCGTGCGAGAGACGAGCAGAACGGCGAGGCCGATGCACGCGATGGGCCCCGCGATCTCGGAGAGCCCGATCACTTCGGCCTCACCCGAACGAGCGCGGTCGCCGAGTGTCCACGCTCGGTCACCACGAGGCGGTACGTCCCGGGAGTCGTCGGAGCGCGCAGATGGAGCAACCTCCCGCGGCGCAGGCCACGCTGCTGGCCAAGGCGCCACTTGTAGCGCGACGCGTCGGTCTCGACACGAACGGTCAGCCGCTTGCCGGCCCGCACCGCGATCCGCCGGGGCGCGAGGTCGATGTAGCGGACGACGACGGTGAGGTGCTTACGTGCCGAACGCGGGGTCTCGTTTCCGGCGTCGTCGCGCGCGGCGACCGAGAGGACGTATTTGCCTTCCCGCACGGCCTGTCCGGTCTTCGGGATCGTGCCGCCCCACTTGATCCGGTTGTGCGTCCTCGTGGGACGCCCTACGACGAGGGGCTGGCTCCCCAGATAGACGACGGCGTGAGCGGGCTCGCTCAGCACGTACCGAATTGCGATCGAGCGGCCCGGGCCGGCAAAGAGCACCGCCTTCTCCGCACTCGCGGAGAGCACCGCGGGGACTTTCGTGTCGAGAGTGATGCGGTTGATGAACTTGTACGTGTGATGCCCGTGCTCGAGGTGGAGCCAGGGGTAATAGACGCCGTCGGGCGCGAGCTGTCCCGAGCTCGTACGGCCGTCCCATCTGAAGGTGTGAGCGTGGCGGGGGATCATGCGGAACCCCGTGACAACCGTGGCGACGTAATGGTGCTGGGAGTCGACGATCGTCACCGTCACCTTGTCCGGGTGACGGAGCCTGAAGCGGACCGCGGCCGTATTCGTCGAGCAGTGACAGACGGGCGAGAACACCTTCGAGACGAGCGTCCCGTAGACCGGGCTCTTGATGAGCTTCAGGTGCTCGGTGATCGCGAAGGCGGCAGCAGTCGCCACCAGCAGGCCCAGGAGGGTGACCGTCGTGAGAACCCGCTGCAAAGCCCGCTGATTCTACGGGCCCGTGGTTAAGGAAGTGGTTAGGCCCGTTCGGGCGTGGCGCGCGGCTCGCCCAGCATCACGCGGGCGGTGTAGATCGTGAGCACGACGGCGAGGACGACGAGCCCGCCGCCGAAGAACCAGTTCGCATACGTCCAGTTCGTGAGTAGGAGCTTGAGGCCGCTGATGACCAGGATCCCGCCGAGCCCGCCGCGAATCGTCAGATCCGGCACCTTCAGCGTATAGCGGGCCGAGATGAGGATCCCCGGCACCGAGCCGAGGAGGAGCCACGCGGTCGCGTGCAGATCGACGTCGCCGATGATGAGGTGACCGGCGCCGGCAACCCAGAGCAGCGCCGCAGCGTGGAAGATGTCCGTGCCGACGATCCGCGGCATCGTCAGCGGGTAGACGAGGACCATCACGAGCCCGAAGTACGTGCCGCTTCCGACCGAGGTCAGGCCGACGATGAAGCCGAACACCGCGCCGGTCGCAAGCGCGATCAGCTTGTCGCGGCGGCTCATGATGAACGGCCGTTCGTTCGGCTGTACGCCTCGCTTCACGAGCGACTTCGCGAGGAAGCCGCTGCCCCCGCCGATGAGCGCGACGCCGATCGCGTAGCCGAGAACGGTCTGCGCGTTCGAGATCGAGTTGCGCAGGACGTACGAGACGACGACTCCGGCAATCGCCATCGGGCCCGAGCCGGCGAACAGCCACATCGTGAGGTGCCCGTGGACAGTGCCGAGCCGCCGGTGCCGGAACGCGCCGAACGTCTTGAAGATCGCCCCGTGGAAGATGTCGGTGCCCACCGCGTACGTCGGCTTGAAGCCGAAGACGATGATCAGGATCGGCGTCATGAGCGAGCCGCCGCCGACGCCGGTGAGGCCGACGATCAGGCCGAGGCCCAGACCCGTCAGCGTGAACTGCCAGGTCATGACGAGGCGCTGAGCACCATGCCGGCGCCCACGGTCTCGTTCGACGACTCGTCGATGAGCACGAACGCGCCCGTCGTGCGGTTCTCCTCGTAGGGATCGACGCACAGAGGCTCGGAGAGCCGGAGCCGCACAACGCCGATGTCGTTCAGGCCGAGCGACTCGGGCGACGGCACGTCTTCGAGGGTGTGGACATCGATCCGCGAGACGAGCTCGTCGGCGACGGCCCGCACCGAGCGCGAGGTCTGCTTCACCGCGAGACGCGCGCGTGGCTCGAGCGGACGCTCGCTCATCCAGCAGACACGCGCTTCGAGCTCGCGGGCCACGGTCGGAGGATCGGCGGGATCGGCGAGCAGGTCGCCGCGCGAGACGTCGAGATCGTCGGCGAGCCGGATCGTCACCGACATCGGAGGAATCGCGGCTTCGAGCGGCCCGTCGATCGTCTCCACCGACTCGACCTGCGTGCGCAAGCCGGCGGGCAGGACGACGACGTCGTCTCCTGCGCTCCAGACGCCGCCGGCGACCTGGCCTGCGTAGGCGCGGTAGTCGTGGTGGTCGTCGGAGCGCGGCCGGATCACCCACTGCACGGGGAAGCGGCGGCTGTCGAGATCGCGGTCGGACGCGATCTCCACCGTCTCCAGGTACTCGAGCAGCGGCGGGCCCTCGTACCAGGGCATGTTCGCGGAGCGCTCGACGACGTTGTCGCCCTGCAGCGCCGAGATCGGAATCACGACCATGTCGGCGAGGCCCAACGCGTCGAGCTCCGCGGCGATCTCGTCGAATCGCTCCTGCGACCAGTCGACGAGATCCATCTTGTTGACGGCGACGACTGCGTGCGGCACGCGGAGGATCGAGAGGATGTACGCGTGGCGACGGGTCTGCTCCACGACGCCCTGGCGTGCGTCGACGAGCACGATCCCAAGCTCGGCAGTCGAGGCGCCCGTGACCATGTTGCGCGTGTACTGCACGTGGCCCGGCGCGTCGGCGAGCTGGAAACGCCGGCGTGGTGTGACGAACGAGCGGTAGGCGACGTCGATCGTGATTCCCTGCTCGCGCTCGGCACGCAGCCCGTCGGTGAGGAGCGCGAGGTCGACGTAGCCGTGGCCGCGGCGGCGCGAGACGTCCTCGATGTGCTCGAGCTGGTCGACGAAGATCTGCTTCGTGTCGTAGAGCAGCCGACCGATCAGGGTCGACTTGCCGTCGTCGACGGAACCGCACGTGACGAGTCGGAGGAGCTCGGTGCTCTGGGCAGCCTCAGAAGTAGCCAAGGTGCCTCTCCAGTTCTGGATCTGGCGATCCGCCGGTCAACGCCGCTCCGCGCGCGAAGGCGAGACCTTGGTCTCGCCGGAGCGCAGCACCGGCTAGTCCATGCGGAGACAAAAAGGAGGGGGCGCGTGGGGGAACCATGGGTTCCTCCGCGTTTTCAGAAATAGCCAACGCGCTTCCTGTCCTCCATCGCCGCCTCGCTGAACCGGTCGTCGGCGCGCGTCTCGCCGCGCTCGGTGACGCGCGTCGCGGCGATCTCCTCGACGACAGCTTCGATCGTCGCTGCGCGCGACTCGACGCCACCGGTGCAGGTCATGTCGCCGACGGTGCGGAACCGGACCGACGCGACGAACGGATCCTCGCCCTCCATGCGCTCGACGTACGGCGAGACCGCGTAGAGCATCCCGTCGCGGCGAAAGACCTCGCGCTCGTGCGCGAAGTAGATGCCCGGCAGCTCGAGCTGCTCGCGGGCGACGTACTGCCAGACGTCGAGCTCCGTCCAGTTCGAGATCGGGAAGACGCGGACGTGCTCGCCCTTGCGGACACGGCCGTTGTAGAGATTCCAGAGCTCGGGGCGCTGCGCGCGCGGGTTCCACTGGCCGAAGTCGTCACGGAAGGAGAAGATCCGCTCCTTCGCGCGGCTCCGCTCCTCATCGCGGCGGGCGCCGCCGATCGCGGCGTCGAACTGATGCTCCTCGATCGCGTCGAGCAGCGTCGTCGCCTGGAGCCGGTTGCGCGAGGCACGCGGCCCCGTCTCCTCGACCACGCGGCCCTTGTCGATCGACTCCTGCACCGACGCAACGACGAGCCGCTCGCCCAGCTCCGCCACGCGGCGGTCGCGGTACTCGATCGCCTCCGCGAAGTTGTGCCCCGTGTCGACGTGCATGATCGGGAACGGGAACTTGCCTGGCCGAAACGCCTTCTCGGCCAGCCGGAGCAGGACGATCGAGTCCTTGCCGCCCGAGAAGAGCAGAACCGGTCGCTCGAGCTCGGCCGCGACCTCGCGGAAGATGTGGATTGCCTCCGACTCGAGCTCGTCGAGGTGCGTGACCGTCGGCAGCGCGCGTGACGTGCTCACGACTCCACCCGCGGCGGCAGAAGATTGAGCTCCTCGAGCCGTTCGAGCACGGTCGCGGCGGACTCGGTCGGCGTACGACCCGAGGTATCGAGCCGTAGCTCCGGCTCGAGCGGCGCCTCGTACGGCGCCGACACGCCTGTGAAATCCGCGATCTCGCCGGCAAATGCGGCGGCGTAGAGCCCCTTCGGATCGCGGCGCGCGCACTCCTCGAGCGGGGTCGCAACGTGGATCTCGACGAACGGCGCGTGCTGCTCGACGAGCGAGCGCGCGTGGCGGCGCATCTCCTCGTAGGGCGAGATCGCCGAGACGACCACGGCCGCTCCGGCGCGCGCAACGCGCGACGCGACCCAGCCGATGCGGGCGATGTTCGTGTCGCGGTCCTCCTTCGAGAAGCCGAGACCCTTGGAGAGATGGGTCCGGACGATGTCGCCGTCGAGGTGGTCGACGACGAAGCCGCGCCGCTCGAGCTCCGGCTCGACGATGTTCGCGATCGTCGTCTTGCCGGCGCCCGAGAGGCCGGTGAACCAGAGGACGAATCCGCTCATGTATGCAACCCGCATTCCGTCCGCTCGGTGCCGGCCCACCGACCCTCGCGACCTTTCCCCGGAACCGTCGAGTGCGTGTCGCCGATCGATTCGTAGCCCTGGTCGTGCAGCCTGTTGTACGGGAGGTCGCGCTCGCGGATGTACGCCCAGCAGTCGTCGTCCGTCCAGTCGGCGAGTGGGTTCGCCTTCCAGAGCTCGTGCTGCTCGTCCCAGCCGAGCTTCGGCGCGCCGGCGCGCGTCGGTGACTGGTCGCGGCGGATTCCGGTGATCCAGCCGTCCAGGTCGAGCAGCGCCCGGTTCAGAGGCTCGAGCTTCGCAATCGCGAGGTAGAGGTCGGGATTCTCCTCCCAGAGGCCGTCCTCGACCGGCCCCCCCTCGAAGGATTCGATCGATGTGCCGTAGCGGCGCTCGACCTCGCGCCACAGCTCGTACGTCTCCGGGAAGAGGTAATGCGTGTCGATCGCGAAGGCGCGTGCCTTCGGCTCGAGCTCGAAGACCATGTCGAGCAGCACCGACTCCTCCTTTTGGAAGGAGCAGGCCAGCGCGACGCGGCCGGGGAACTCGGCCAGAGCGAACTCGACGACCCGCTGGGCGGGCCAGGACTCGACGTCAGCCGGCAGCTGCAGGCTCGCCGCCAAGGAGCACCTCCTTCAGCGTGTCTCCCCGCAGCCCGAGCCGTAGCGTCTCGAGCGCGATCACCTCGTCGGGCGGGATGTTGCCGAGGTTCACGTTCGTGCCGAAGTGCTTGACGAACCACGCCTGGCTCTCCTTCGTCGGCGCCTCCCAGATGAGGCACTCGAAGGGAACGGAGTGCTCGATCTCGTCGACCAGGCCCGTGCGCAGCTCGCCGCTCGGGCGATAGATGCCTGCCGTGCCGCCCTCGCGGCCCTCGGCGATGACGCGCCAGGCGCCGGCCTCGAGCTCCTCCTTCATCCACTCCACCCACAGGTACGGCGCGATGTTCACCTCGGCGTCCTTCGAGCCGACCTCTGAGAGAACGGTGAAGTCGCGGGCGAAGTCGGCGATGAGCTCGAGCTTGCGCTCGCGCGGGATCTCGATCGTGCCGTCGGAGATCTCGACGTGCGAGAAGCGGTAGTGCGTCAGCCACGCCTTGAACGCGTCGATCCGGTCACGCGCGTAGACCGCCTCGAAGAACGTGCCGCCGCAGACGACGGGCGTCTCGAAGTGGCGGTAGAGCGCGATCTTCTTCTCGAGGTTGTTCGTGACGTAGCCCGTGCCCCAGCCGAGCTTGACGATGTCGACGTAAGCACCGGCGGTGTCGAAGAGCCCCTCGATCTCCCGCAGGTTGAGGCCCTTGTCGATGACGTGGGTGAGCCCGGTCTCGCGCGGCTTGCCGGGCCGCGCGGGAACTCCCAGGAATCCGTCCTCAAAGCCCGACATCGCGCGCTCCTTCAAAGGGTAGTCGTCGACATTCCGCGCCACTCTACCTAATCGAAGGAATAGCAATCACTTATCTGGTGCGGGAACTATCCTCCCGCCATGCGTTGGCTCGCGAAAGCTGCCCTGCAACGCACGCTCGGCGCGCTGCCGCAGGGCGAGCGGCTGAACTACGGCTTCCAGCGGCACGTCCTCCATTCGTTTCCGATCGGCGACGCCGCGTACCGGCAGAAGTTCACTCGCGCGGAGAGCCATCTCGCGTTGTACGACCAGCACGGACCGGGCGTGCCCGCCGCCGAGGCGACGTTCTTCGAGTTCGGCGCGGGGTGGGATCTCGCCATCCCGCTCTCGTACGCACTGCTCGGAGTCGGCCGCCAGGTCGTGATCGACATCAGGCCGAGCGCGCGTGTGGAGCTCGTGAACGAGACGATCGCGGCACTCGACCGACTCCATCCAGAGCGCGAAATCGGCGGACCGATCAGCTCGATCGCGGAGCTCGAGAGGCGCTTCCGAATCCGCTACCTCGCACCCTGCGACGCGCGCGGCACCGGTCTGAGGCCGGAAATCGTGGACTTCGTGTCGAGCACCGACACCTGCGAGCACATCCCAGCCGACGATCTGGCGCAGGTCTTCGCGGAGTGCCGCCGACTCCTGCGGCCGGGCGGCGTGTTCAGCTGCCGCATCGACCTGCATGACCACTACTCGTACTTCGACCGCGGCGTGTCGCGTTACAACTTCCTTCGCTTCTCGGATCCGGCCTGGTCGCTCATCAACTCGCCACTGCACCACCAGAACCGGCTGCGGGCACCCGACTACCTCCGGCTCGTGCGCGAAGCCGGGTTCGAACTCGTCGTCGAGAATCCGTCGGGGCCGAACGAGGAGGGACGCGCGGAGCTGGAGGCGATGCAGCTCGCGAAACGCTTCCGCGGGTATCCGCTCGACGAGCTCGGCGTCACGATTCTCTCGTTCGTCGCGCGCGCGCCCTAGTAGACCTCGCGGAGCAACTCCTCGATCTCCTCTGGCGTGGCCGGCTTCGGGTTGGCGCGGTTGCCGCCTCGCTGGGCGGCATCAGCAGCGACCTCGCGCAGATCATCTTCGGGCACGCCGAGGTCACGCAACCGCGCCTGCCCGGCGAGCGCCGCGACACGTCCTGCAGGATCGTCCGGTGCGCCAATCGCCTCGCCGAAACGCCGCACTGCTTCCGGCGCATAGGCCGTGTTGAAGCGGAGCGCGGGCGGCAGGGAGATTCCGTTCAGCGTCCCGTGCGGCAGCCCGTAGCGGCCGCCGAGCGCCTGCGCAATCGCGTGGGCGAGCGCGAGCATCGAGCCGGCGAGCGCGGCGCCCGCATGACATGCGCCGCGGAGCAGCTCCGTCCGCGCTTCCAGGTCTCGCGGTTCAGCGACGACGCGCGGCACCCACTCGGAGATCAGGCGCGCACCTGCGAGCGCGTGCTCGTCGGCGGCGGGGTTGTGGCCCTCGACGTAAAGCGCCTCGGCGCAGTGCGCGAGCGCGTTCATCGCCGTGCCGACGGTCGTCTGCGGCGGTAGGTCCAGAGTGAGCTCGGGCTCGTAGACGATCGCGGCGGGATGGGCGCCACCGCCCCCACCCCGCATGCGCCGTTGCGGATCGCGTACGCCGAAGTAGCTCGTCCACTCCGCCCCGGAGTACGTCGTCGGCACCGACACGAGCGGAAGCTCCGTGGCGGCGGAGATCGCCTTGCCGAGGTCGATCGCGCTCCCGCCGCCGATCGCAAGCACGCCGTCGGCGCCGGCGGCCCCGGCAACCGCCTCCGCGATCCGATCCGAGGGCACCTCTTCCCAGCGAGCAGCCGGGGCGACCGCCACCTCCAGCGGGCTCCAGCGCGGGCTCGCGACGAGAAGTGGAGAGGACACGCCGACGGCAGCGCAGGCGTCCGGGAGCGAAGCCAGTCCCCATTCGACGATCACGACAGGCGGTCGCGTGCGAACGCGACGAACTCCTGCGCGATCCGTGTCTCGGCGCGCCCGCTCGCGCGAACGAGCTGGACGTCGCGGGCAGGCTCGAGCCCCTGGACGCGCGCGACCGCGAGCGCTCCGGCGTCGAGGTCTCCCTCGATGGCGATGCGCGAGATGAACGTCGCACCGACGCCGGCCAGCACCGCGGCGCGCGCAGACTCCTGTAACCCGAGCTCGAGCTTCACGTTCAGATCGCGGAGTCGGAGGCCGAGCTCGCGCAGCTCGTCGTCGATCATCTGCCGGATGCCCGCGCCCTCCTGCATCAGGACGAGCGGTTCCGCCTTCAGCTCGTCGAGGCTCATGCTCTTGCCCGCGCGCTTGTGGTCGGGCGGAACGGCGAGGACGACCTCGTCGCGGTAGAGGGGCTCGTACGAGACGCCACGCTGACGGCTTGCGACGCCGACCACGCCGAGCTCGAGCTCGCGCCGCCCGACCTGCTCGACCACCGTGTGGGTGTCGGAAACGGTGAGCGCGACGTGCACGAGCGGGTGTCGTTGCTGGAACTCCCCGAGAACGACAGGCAGGACGCTGCCGCCGGGGCCGGTGGAGGCTCCGATCTCGAGCCGACCCTTCAGCTCGCCCTCTGCCTCCTCCCCGAGCTCGGCGAGCACCTGCTGCTCGAGCGCGAGCAGCCGCTGGGCGCCGCGGTAGAGCCGAAGCCCCGCCTCGGTCGGTTCGACACGGCGACCTGAGCGGTCGAGGAGCTGCTGGCCGAGGCGCTGCTCGAGCGAGCGGATCTGCAAGCTGACCGCGGGCTGGGTCACGCCGAGCTGGTCGGCGGCCTGGGAGAAGCTGCTGCGCTCGACGACCGCGCAGAAGGCTGCCAGCTGACGCGTGTCCATAAGCACGACTTATAGCCGCCCGAGCCCCCCGACGGCCCTGACGGCTTTACGATCGGGCACGTGACGGACACGACGCGGATCGAGGACACGCTCGTCCGCGGCTACCGCCAGCTCGCGCTCGAGACGCCGGCGCGGCCGCGCGACGTCGTCCTGCGCGCGCTGGACGTCGTCCTCTCCTCGCTGTTCCTGCTGCTCTCATTGCCGATCTCGTTGCCCCTCGCTCTGGTCGTGCTCCTCACGAGCGGGCGGCCGGTCCTCTACCGCGGCGAGCGCGTCGGCCGCGGCGCGCGCGTGTTCACGATGTACAAGTTCCGCACGCTGCAGCGCGGCGCCGAGACGCGGCTCGGCCCCTATCTCGGCGAGGACCTCGTCCGCCGCACGCAGGCCGAGTTCACACCGGTCGGGCGGTGGCTCAAAGCCACGCAACTCGACGAGATCCCCCAGTTCGTGAACGTCCTGCGCGGGGACATGAGCCTCGTCGGGCCACGACCCATCCGGCCCGTCTTCTTCGAGGAGCTCGCACACGAGCTGCCGTCGTACTGGCAACGGCTCGTCGTACGGCCGGGGTTGACCGGCTTCGCCCAGGTGCGGCGAGGCTACGAGACGTCGATGGGCGAGAAGCTCGCCCACGATCTCGAGTGGATTGCGGATCGCTCGGTGCGGCTCTATCTCCTCACGGTCGTAGCGACGGGCTGGCGCGTGCTGAAGCAGTCGGTCGGAGGACTGCTGCGGCGCGGCGCCTAAGGTAGGGCGGATGTGCGGGATCTGCGGGATCGCGACGGCGCACGGCGTCGCGGACGTCGAGACGCTGCGCTCGATGAGCGACTTGCTCGCCCACCGCGGCCCCGACAGCGCCGGCGAGTACGTCGACAGCGGCGTCGCCCTGGCCGCGCGGCGCCTTTCGATCCTCGACCTCGAGCACGGCGATCAGCCGATCGCGAGCGAGGACGGCAGCTGCGTCGTCGTCCAGAACGGAGAGATCTACAACTACCCGGAGCTTCGCCGCGAGCTGGAGCGATCCGGGCACGCGCTGCGAACGCGCTGCGACACCGAGGTGTTCGTCCACCTCTACGAGGAGCACGGAATCGGCTTCGCCGAGCGGCTGCGCGGGATGTTCGCTGCCGCGATGTGGGATGCGCCCCGGCAGCGGCTCGTCCTCGCGCGTGACCGCTACGGGATCAAACCGCTCTACTACCGGCACGCCGGCGGCGAGCTGCGCTTCGCCTCGGAGCTGCGAGCGCTGCCACGCGGCGAGATCGATCTCGATGCGCTGGAGGCGTTCCTCGCGTTCAACTCGATCCCCGCGCCGTACTCGATCTTCCGCGACGTGCGGAAGCTCCCAGCGGGCCATGTGCTCATCTGGGAGAACGGCGCGGTCACGCTCGAGCGGTACGCGCGTCCCGGCCCGGCCGGCGCCGACGAGCTGCGCGACGGCGACGAGGCCGAGCTCGTCGAGGAGCTGCGGGCACGGTTGCGCGACTCGGTGCGCGCTCACCTCCTCTCGGACGTTCCGGTCGGCGTGCTGCTGTCGGGCGGCGTGGACTCGGCGGCGTTGGCCGCACTCGCCGCGCAGGAGACGCCCGAGCCGGTGCACACGTTCACGATCGGCTTCGCCGAGCGAAGCTTCGACGAGCGCGACGACGCACGGCGAGTGGCGCAGCGGTACGGAACGGAGCACCACGAGCTCCTCGTCCGGCCCGATCCGGAGCTGCTGTTGCAGGCACTCGCCGAGGCGTTCGACGAGCCGTTCGCCGACTCGTCCGCGCTGCCGACCTATCTCGTCTCGCAACTCGCGGCCGACCACGTCAAGGTCGCGCTGTCGGGCGAGGGCGGCGACGAGCTCTTCGGCGGGTACTACACGTACGCAGCGGATCTCTTCGCCGATCGCCTCGCGCCGCTCGCACGGGCGGTGCGTCCGCTCGTCGAGGCTCTGCCGGCATCGACTCGCAAGGCGAGCCTCGACTACAAGGCGAAGCGGTTCGTGCGAGCAGCGCACCTGCCGCCGCTCGAGCGGCATCACGGCTGGAAGGAGATCTTCTCCGCGGACGCGCGCGCCGAGCTGACCGGCCGCCGGACGGCCTTCGATCCCGTGGACGTCTACCGCGCCCGGTACGCGGAGACGGCGGGAGCGCCCCAGCTCGCGCGGCTGCAGGACGTCGACTTCGGCGTCTACCTCGTCGACGACCTGCTCGTGAAGACCGACCGTGCCTCGATGGCGCACTCGCTGGAGGCGCGAGTCCCGTTCCTCGACCCGCTCGTGACGAGCCTCGCCTTTGCACTGCCGACCGGCCTCAAGGTGCGCGGGCTCGCGAAGAAGGTGCTGCTGAGAAAGGCGGTCGAGCCGCTCGTGCCCGCGGAGGTGGTCCACGGCCGCAAGCGCGGCTTCTCGATCCCGGCGGCCGCATGGCTGCGCGGCGAGCTCGAGTCGTTTGCGCGCGAGGCATTCGGGCCGGAGAACCTGCGGCGCCAGGGCTTCTTCCAGCCGGCGCCCGTGACGCGGCTGCTCGACGAGCACGTCGCCGGTCGCGAGGACTGGAGCCGCCAGCTGTGGGGGCTGCTCGCGTTCACGCTCTGGTACGAGCGACACGTCGAGCAAGAGCCGCCGCGACTCGTCTCGGCACGCATGGAGGCGCTCGTCGCTTGAAGGTCTGGATCGACATCACGGCACCTGCGCACGTCCTTGTCTTCCGGCCGCTCGTCGACATCTTGCGGGGGCGCGGCGACGAGGTCGGGATCACGGCCCGCGACTACGCACAAACGGTGGAGCTGCTGGCGCTGCACGGGCTCGAGGCGGACGCGGTGATCGGCCGCCATGCCGGACGTTCCCGCCTGCAGAAGGCCCGGCAGATGACGCACCGGCTCGGCGCGCTGCGCAAGTGGGCCCGCGGCCAAGACTTCGACGTCGCGCTCGCGCACGGCTCCCACGAGCTGACGATCTCGGCGCGGAGACTCGCGATCCCGAGCTCGACGACGTTCGACTACGAGTTCGCAACGATGCAGCACCAGCTCGGCTGCCGGGCGGCGACGCGAGTGGTGGTGCCGGACGCGATTCCGCCGGAGCGGCTTCAGCCGTACGGAGCGCGGCCGCCGAAGCTCGTGCAGTACCCAGGCCTGAAGGAGGAGTACTACCTCGCCGACTTCGAGCCCGACCGCTCCCTGCTGGACCGGTTCGACGTGGATCCGGCGCGCGTGCTCGTCGTCTTGCGGCCGCCGCCCGACGTGTCGCTCTACCACCGGCAGTCGAACCCGCTCTTCCCGCAGACCCTCGAGCACCTCGGCCGCTCCGAGGAGGTGCACGCGTTCGTCCTGCCGCGGACCGAGGAGCAGCGCGAATACGTACGCGGGTTGGCGCTGCCGTCGGTCATCCTCCCCGAGGGAGCCGTTGACGCACAGAGCCTGATCGCGCTCGCCGATCTCGTCGTCTCGGCGGGCGGGACGATGAACCGCGAGGCGGCCGCGCTCGGCGTGCCGGTCTACACGACCTACGGCGGCCGGCTCGGAGGCGTGGACGAGGCGCTGATCCGCGACGGGCGGCTGAAGCCGCTCACCGACCCCCGCGCGCTCGAGCTGCGGAAGCGGGACCACGACGCGACACGCGTCCGCCGTGACCCGGCCGAGATGCTTCAGCTGCTGCTCTCTGCCTTGGACGCCTGAGGCGACGGCACCGCGCTTGAAGAACCGGAAACGTCCGGGTACCGTCGGTGGACTAAGGGGGTTTTGTCACTGGGAAAGTCTCTCGTCGTGATTGCCGCCGGGGTGGTGTCCGCGGCGCTTCCGGCCGCCATTCCAATCCACGCCGCACCGGTGCCGCATGCTCGGACGCCGGTCGTCGCGTCGCTCGATCCAGCGGCCACGGCCGCGCTCTGGAACCGGCTCGCACGCGGCCACGAACGGCTCGCAGGACCGGTCACGACCGACTGTCGCCCGCTGCGGGCGATCTTCTACGCCCAGACGGACTGGCTGCGACTGGCGACGACGCTGGCGTCAAGCGCGTCGCCGTGCGCCCAGTACTACATCTCGGTCGCACCCCTGGTGGCCGACAAGACACAGGAACGGGCCGATCAAGCCTGGCGTATCCGCGCCCTCGGTTCGAACTTCCATGCCCTGGCCGAGATCAACATGTCCGCCTGGCGTACGTGGGTGACGGGCGGGGGCGGTTCGTGGTACCAGGCGGGAGTCAAGGCCAGGAAGAACATGGCAGCCGCCGGTTTCGACGTCTCTCAGGGCGATACGTGGGCGGTGAACGAGTTCGGCTCGGGCGTCCGGCAAGGCAGCGGCACCGCACGTACCGACGCCCGCGACTTCGTTCGTGGCCTTTTTGACGGCGACGGAACGACCCCGACCGCCAAGGGAGTGGTCTGGACGATCGGCCTGGGCCAGGGCTTGACCGACCCGACGACGTACAAGACGAACCTCGAGAACTGGCTACAGGACACACCTTTCTGGAGCGACATGGGCGCGTACGTGAGCGACTGGTCGCAAGAGGCCTACGGCGACTTCCGCAACTACGGCGTCGCAGGCTCGACCCTGCCGACCCGCCGGGACAATTTGAACGACTTCCTCCAGCACGTGCTCGCGCTCGCGAACGCCGGTCCGGACACGATCGCGACCGCCAGCTCCTACTTCGAGTCCGCCTATACGCCCCTCGCCAACGCCGCGTGGGCGCACACCTCGGGCTACGGCTGGACGTCGATCGCCTACGACCAGATGGAGAACTACGTCTCGGCGCAGGTCTACGCAATGCGCTCGTTCAGCGCTAGGCAGGCGCAGGACCGTCTGGGCTTCGCATGGGCGCCGACCAACTCGCTCGGGCTCTCGTCGACCGACTTCACCACGCAGACCGGCGCGATCCTCGACCGGCTGGCGGCCGCGATCCACGACTCGGCACAGACAGTGGATCCGAACGATCCCGGCGTCGGCGCGTGCGGACCGCTCGACCAGAACCTTTGGTGCAACGGCCAGATCGACGGGGCCTCGTTCAACGACGCCTGGAAGACCTTCCAGTTCTGGAGTCAGCTCGTGGTCATCTCCGCAGCGCAAACGCTGACCGCCGGAGCGCCGTCGTCACCGCTGACCGTCCAGCTCCAGAACGGCGCCGGGACGCCGCTCGGCGCAACGAGTAGCACCACCGTCACCCTGAGCTCGAGCTCGGCTCAAGGCATGTTCGCCACGAGCCCGGAGGGGCCCTGGAGCTCAACCCTGAGTGTGACGATCCCCGCCGGCGCGAGCACAACGCCGGGTTTCTATTACGAGGACACACAAGCTGGGGCGCCGACTCTGACTGCGAGCGCGGGCGGGTCGACGAGCGCGACCCAGACGGAGACCGTCAATCCGGGACCGGTCACGAGCATCGCAGTGTCGCCGAGCTCGGCAACGGTCGCGGCAGGCAGGACCCAGGTCCTCACCGCAAGCGGAGCCGATGCGTACGGGAACGCCTTTCCCGTCTCGAGCGCGACGTGGTCGGTGAGCCCGAGCGCGCTGGGCACCGTCTCACCGCCTATCGGCCCGAGTACGACTTTCACCGCCGGCGCGAGCTCGAGCAGCGGCTCGGTGATCGTCTCGGTCGGCGGAATCCAGGGGAGTGTGGCTGTGCAGACCTTCACCACCTACACCCTCACGGTCGCGAAATCGGGCAGGGGCTCGGGCAGAGTGGCAAGCTCGCCTAAGGGGATCGGCTGCGGTTCGACCTGCTCCCACGCGTACCCGTACGGCACCACCGTCGTCCTGACTGCGACGCCCGCGAAGAGCTCTACCTTCAAGGGCTGGGCCGGAGCCTGCTCGGGCACGGGGACCTGTAGCTTGAGCATGAAGCAGGCACGGGAGGCAACAGCCACCTTCGCGCTCAAGCGCGCCTGCATCGTGCCGAAGGTGACAGGCAACTCACTCAAGACCGCGAGGCGCAAGATCAAGCGTGCGCACTGCCGCACCGGCACTATGACGCGAAGGTATTCGACAGCCACCATCGGTCGCGTGATCTCCCAGAACCCCCATCCCAAGAACCGCCGCCGCATCGGGGCAAGAGTCAACCTCGTAATCAGTAAGGGCAGACGACCCTAAGGTCGTCACGCGGTCTGGTCATCTCAGGCTGCGAGCTCGGCTAGGCACGCGAGCAGCTCGGGGCCATAGCGCTCGAGCTTCGCCGGGCCGATGCCCGGTATCGCCGCCAGCTCGGCGAGCGTCCGGGGCGTGCGTGACGCAAGCTCCGCGAGTGTCCGGTCGTTGAAGACGACGTAGGCCGGAACCTCGTCCGCGCGCGAACGAGCCAGCCGCCACTCACGGAGCGCCTGCACGGTCGGCGTCTGCTCCAGCGCCGGCCGCGCGGGTTTCGGCAGCGGCTGCGCTGCAGCACCCACGCCGAGCTCTCCGAGGAAGCGGCTCGGCTTCCCGTCCCACGTCACGAGCAGATGCCGCTTCGCCCGCGTCAGCCCGACGTAGAACAAGCGCCGCTCCTCTTCGACGTCGCCGCGGCGTACGGGCAGCTCGCCTTCCTCGACGCGCGGCAGGAAGACGGCCTCCCACTCGAGACCCTTCGCCCGGTGGAGCGTGAGGAGATGGACGCCACGACCGGCGCTCTCGCCGAAGCGCTCGTGGAGCAGTGCGACGAAGCCCTCCACCTCTCCGCCGAAGTCCTCGGCCAGCCGCACGAGACGCGCGAGGTCGGCCTGCCGCGTCTGCTCTCGCTCGCCGAGCTTGTCCGGAACCTCCGTGAGGAGACCCTGGCCGGCGGCGAGATCGCGCACCACTTCGGCAGCGGGCCCATGCCGTCCGCGCAGCGCCTTCAGTAGCTGCCGCGCCCCGTCGCGCGCGAGGAGCGACGCGCCCTGGAACGGGATCCCGGCGTCGTGGAACGCCTCCTCGAACTCGCTCGTGCGCGCGTTCGTCCGCACGAGCACGGCCATCTCCTCGAGCGGAACCCCGCCGGCGTGCAGCTCCCGAACCCGTGCAGCCACGTCGAGCCGGGCCCCGACGGCGGGCGCAGGCCCGTCCGGACACGTCGGTGCGAGCGTCTTGGCAGAGCCGCCGAGCCGCGGCACGAGCCGGTTCGCGAGCTCGAGAACCTGCGGGGTCGAGCGGTGGTTGCGCTCGAGCCGCACGACCCGAGCGTGCGGGAAGCGTCGCGGAAGCGCGAGCAGCCATTCGGGGCTAGCACCCGTGAAGCTGTAGATCGCCTGGTAGTCGTCGCCGACCGCACAGAGCTCGTCCCGCTCGCCGAGCCAGAGATCGAGCAGCGACTGCTGGAGAAGGTTGACGTCCTGATACTCGTCGACGGTGAAGGCGCGCCAGCGGTCGTGGACCGACGCACGCGCCCTCTGGTCATCCTCGAGCAGCCGCACCGCCCGCTCGAGCAGATCTTCGAAGTCGATCAACCGCTCGGCAGCCTTCCGCCGCTCGTACTCGCGGAAGACCTTGCGCGACAGGTCCGGCGGGATCGGGGGCTCGTGGTCGCCGAGCGCGTCGGAATACGTGTCCGGCGTGAGCCGCCGGTTCTTCGCCCACTCGATCTCGGTCGCAAGATCGCCGGCCGGCCGGAAGCGGTACGCGCCCGGCAACGAGTTGCCGATTCGGCGCAACAGCAGCGCCTTCGACGAAAGGATCCGGCCCTGATCGCCTTCGAAATGGCGGAGCAGTGCGAGCGCCGCCGAGTGGAACGTCGAGGCCCGCACGCCGTCGACGCCGAGAGCGCGAAGGCGCGCGCGTAGCTCGCCTGCGGCCTTGTCGGTGAACGTGACCGCCACGATCTGCTCGGCCGGAAAGACGCCGCTCGCGACCTGCCAGGCGATCCGGCGCGTGATCGTCGTCGTCTTCCCCGTCCCCGCCCCCGCGAGGATGCACAACGGCCCACGCGTGGCCTCCACGGCGGCGCGCTGTTCGGGGTTCAGCCCGGCGAAGATCCTCTCGGCGTCCAGGGCGATGCAGGCTAGCGCCGCCACCGGCCGGTCTCTGCCAGGGAAGGGTCAGAACTGCGTGAACATCCCGTGCAGCGTCGTCACTCCCGTGTCCTGCGAGCGTGCCGCCATCACGAACTCGTCGCCTTCGCGTTCGACACTCCAGGCCGCCCAGCTGCAGCACTCGTTCTCGACCGCGACGAGCGCCTCCAGCTCGTCCTGGATCTGCGGGTGGTACCGAAAGCAGCCCTCGCCGCTTCCCCAGCCTCAGTTCAGCCTCGGCTGAGCGGATGCGTCAGTCGGTTTCGGGCGACACGATGGGCCGATCGAGCTCGAACTTGTAGCTCCCGGTGTCGGAGAGGTTCGGCAGCTCGATGCGCTGCGGCTTGCTCACGACGTTCCGCAGCTTGCCCACCACCTCGAGCGTGTCCCCTTCGTCGGCGAGGCGCTCGAGCTCCACGAGCTGCTCCGCCAGCCACTCGGGGTCGACCGGCGGGCGGCTCAGCCGCATGATCTTCGGGTGAGTCGTCGCTCCGACCGACTCGTCCCTGCTCCAGAGCTCTTCGTGGATCTTCTCGCCGGGTTTCGAGCCGATGAAGCTGATTTTCACGTCGCGCGCCGTCGTCGCGGTGTCGTTGGGCAGGCGCGGCTCCTTGCCGGACAGGCGGATCATGTTCTGCGCCAGGTCGATGATCCGGACGGGCTCGCCCATGTCGAGCACGAACACCTGGCCGCGACCACCGATCGCCCCTGCCTGCACGACGAGCGAGACGGCTTCCGGAATCGTCATGAAGTATCGGGTCATCTCGGGATGGGTCACGGTCACCGGGCCGCCGCGCTCGATCTGCTTGCGGAAGATCGGAATCACGCTTCCCGAGGAGTTGAGGACGTTGCCGAAACGCACGGCGACGAACCGGGTCGCCACGTCGCGCCGGTGTCCGAACGACTCCACGATCCACTCGCACAGGGCCTTCGACTGACCCATCACCGTCTTCGGGCTCACTGCCTTGTCGGTCGAGATGAAGACGAAGCGCTCGACGCCGAACTCCGCCGCGAGCTCGACGAGGATGCGCGTGCCGACGACGTTGTTGCGCACCGACTCGAGAGGATGGGTCTCGAGCATCGCGACGTGCTTGTACGCGGCCGCGTGGAAGACGACGGTCGGCCGGTACTTCTCGAAGACCTCACGTCGAAGCGCCTTCCGGTCCTTGACGTCCACGAGCTTCGGCAGCGCTGCGGTGAAGCCGCGCTCGCTCACGAGCTCCCGCTCGATCTCGAACAGCGGGCCCTCGGCGTTGTCGACGAGGATGAGCCGTGACGGCCGCACCCGCGAGATCTGGCGGCAGAGCTCGGAGCCGATCGAGCCGCCTGCGCCCGTGACGAGCACCGTGTGCCCTTCGAGGTAGCCGGCGACCTCGTGGAAGTCGACCTCGACCTGCTCGCGGCCGAGCACGTCCTCCACCTGCACGGGACGGATCTGGCCGGCGAGGCCGACCTCGCCCGTGATCAGCTCGTAGAGCCCCGGCAGCGTCTTGACCACGATCCGGAGCTGTTGCGCGGTCTCGACGATGCGCCGGCGCACGTCGCCGGAGACGGACGGCATCGCGATCAGCACCTCGTCGGGCCGGTGCTCACGCAGGACGCGTGGAAGCTCGTCGAGCGTGCCGAGAACCCGCACCCCCATCAGCCGGGTGTTGCGCTTCCGCGGGTCGTCGTCGACGAACCCGATCGGCGTGTAGTTGAGCATCCGCGACCGCTGCATCTCCTGCACGATCAGTCGCCCAGCGTCACCCGCGCCGACGACGATCACCTCCTTGCCGCGCGCGACCATCGTCATGCCGGGCCGCTCGATGACCGTGCGTGCGAGGAGCCGTGAGCCGGCGACGAGCGCGAGTGTGACGAGCAGGTCGGTCGCCGCGATCGACCGGGGGAGGCGAACGCCGTGCACCGGCGAGACGAGATAGACCGTCACGTCGGCGATGAGCGAGGCGACCACGACGCCGCGGGCCACCGCCCACATGTCGCGAATCGAGACGTACCGCCACCAGCGGTTGTAGAAGCCGAAGGCGATGAAGACGAGAAGCTTGATCGCGAGGACGATCAGGATCGTCTGGCTCAGGAGATGCCGGTAGTAGATCGGGATCGTGTGGTCGAACCGCAGGTGGAAGGCCAGCCACCAGGCCAGCGCCACGATCCCCGCGTCGACGAGAACCTGCCCCAGCCGGTGCGGCGAGAGCAGCTGGCGCATCACACGCGGCTCGGCACAGCGGAGCGCACGACATCGACCACGCGCTCCTGCGCCTCGACCGGGATCCCCGGCCACAGCGGCAGCGAGAAGTTCTCCGCTCCCGCCTGCTCGGTCGCGGGCAGCGACCCCGGCTCGTAGCCGAGGTAGCGCAGGGAGGGCTGGAGATGGAGCGGCGTCGTGTAGTAGGTCGCCGAGGCGATGCCGGCCTCGGCCAGCGCGGTGCGGATCGCGTCGCGCTCGGGCGAGCGGCAGACGAAGAGGTGGTACACGTGAGCCGGCTCGTCCTGCGGCAGCTCGACGAGGTCGCCAAGCCCGAGCTCGGCGTAGCGGGCAGCCGCGGCGCGACGACCCTCGTTCCAGCCCGCGAGCTCCGGCAGGAAGATGCGCAGGAACGCGGCCTGCAGCTCGTCGAGACGGGAGTTGTAGCCGACGAGATCGAAGGCCGACTTGTCGCGCGAGCCGTGGAAGGAGAGGAGCTGGACACGCTCTGCGAGCTCCTCGTCGTTCGTCGTGACGAGGCCCCCGTCCCCGAGGCAGAAGAGGTTCTTCGTGGGGTAGAAGCTGAAGGTCGAGATCGTCCCGTGCTTCCCGACCTCGGGTGCGCCGAAGGCCTGCGCCGCGTCCTCGAGCACGGGCACCTCCAGCTCGACGAACGGCCGGACGTCGAGCAGGCGCCCGAAGAGGTGAACCGGGATGATCGCTTTCGTCCGGTGGGTCACCTTCGCGGCCGTGTCCTCGAGGTCGAGGTTGAGCGTGACGGGATCGATTTCCGCGAAGACCGGGGTGGCGCCGCGCCGCACGACCGACTCCGCGGTCGCGTAGAACGTGAACGCCGGGCAGATCACCTCGTCGCCGGGCCCGACGCCGAGCGCGTCGAGCGCGAGGACGAGCGCGTCGGTGCCGTTCGCGACTCCGATCGCCCGCTTCACGCCGAGATAGGCGGCGGCCTCTTCCTGGAAGGCCCAGTAGTTGGGGCCGCGGATGATGCGATCGCCCTGCTCGAGGAACTCGCGGAACGCCGCCTCGAGCCGCGGGATCAGCGGCTCGTATTCGGCTCGGACGTCAACGAGTGGAATCGTCTGCACGCGGGGGCACTTTAGCTGCGGCCTTCCTCCGGTAGACCAGATACGCCGCGCCGAGCACGATGCCTGCCACGACCGCGTACTCGACGTAGTGGAACTCGTGGTCGAAGCGGTGATAGCTCGTGCCGATGCCGTAGCCGATGCCGGCGAAGGCGAAGGCCCACACGGCCGAGCCGACCAGCGTCAGCACGGTGTATGGCGCGAGTGGCATCTCGAAGATGCCTGCGGGGATCGAAACGAAGGACCGGACGACCGGCGTCACCCGGCCGATGAGGACGCCGACGTTCCCCCAGCGATCGAACCACGCCTCGGCGCGGTCGAGCTGCTTCGGCGAGAGGTGGAACCAGCGGCCTCGCTCCTCGAGCAACGGCCGTCCGCCGTAGAGACCGATCGACCAGCCGATCAGCGCCCCCACGAGGTAGCCGAGCGTGCCCGCGAGGGCGAGCACGACGAACGCCCCGGCGCCGAAGCCGATCCGCGAGCCGAACAGCGTGACCCCGTGCGCCGCCGGGAAGGCCCCCGCAGCGACCGCGCCGGCGGAGAGCATCACGAGCTCGCTGAACGCCGGGAAGACCGCGTCGATCGCCATCAGGCCGAAGACGGCGTAGATGCCGTGGTTCGCGACTGCGGAGGTGAAGCTCGACGAGACGCTCGCGATGAGCATCGGGCGAGTCTATTGACGCGTGTGAGGACGGAATAAGAAGAGGGCTGCGAGCGAGCTCGTGCCGACGGAGCTCGTTGCCACGACCTCCACCCGATAGCGGCCGCCGGCCGCGCGCCGCTTGCCGATCTGGCCACGCCACGTCACGTGTTGCGGTCCCGCCGTGCGCGGCCCCGAACGGAGGCTCGCCACCTGGACGCCGTTCGGGCGCTCGATCCTGACGACGACGTTCGCCGCCCGCGCCAATTGGAAGGTTGCGGTCGGCAGGCCGCGGCTGCCGCTCGTGACCGCGAGCGACGAGAGCGTGTCGTCGAGCGAGAACGTCCGCTGGGCGGTGGTGGTGACGTTGCGGTCGTCGGTCGCGGTGACTGCGAACGTCCACTGCCCCTCGGCGCCGTTCGCGCCGTCCCACGTGAGAGTCTGAACCCCCGGTGGCTCGGGTCCGTTCGCGAGCGTGATCTTCGTGTTGTTCGGGCCTGTGAGCGCCGCGACGACATCCGAGGGGCGAGCGAGCTGGAAAGCAAGCGTCTCGCTGTCGCCGGCCCCATCGCCGTTCGGCGAGAGCACAGGAGCCGATGGAGACGCCACGTAGACGCCGGAGTACGAGAGCACGAGGGCGTCCGAGAGCTTCGCCTCGGTCCCGCCCGACGGCCGCGTGAGCAGCGTCCCGTTGAACGCGAGCCCGGCCGCGGCGCCGGCGTCGAGCCCGAACGCGGTTATCGCTCCGAGCCGCGAGAGCTCGACCGCGAGTTCGTAGCTCGACATGCCGATGCTGTAGGCGGGGTTCGTTCCCTCAACGGCCACGAGGACGATGCGGCCGTCGGGGAGCTGACCGATCGCGCCGCGCGGCTGCCGGCTGTTCAGGCGGCGCGGGTCGAACGACTCGTTCGCGTGGAAGACAGGCTTGCCGTTGCTCACGAGCAGCGGGCCGCCGCCGATGGCGCTCGCGAGACCGCTCCAGTCCGGCGAGAGGGACAGCAGTGCCCCGATGTGCTGCGCGACGGGGGCCTCCGCACTGAGCTGGGCGGTCGACACCGCGCCGCGGGCCACGAGCACCGCTCCACCCTGCGGGATTCCCGTGGGGCCGGCAGACGTCACCTGCGTCACCGTCCCATCGAGGGACACGCCGGGACGCGCCGGCGGGAGCTGCCCGATGACGGCCTCCACGACCCCTGATTCCTTGGGTGTCGCCGCGCCGTACGCCGGCGTGTAGAGCGTGAACTTGCCCTTCCCGGCCGGCCCGTTGAGGAGGAGCGGCCGGCGCTGGCCGTTCCCTTGCCAGGTTCCGGCGAGGGATACGCGTGACGCCGTGAGCGTCCCGTCTGCGGCAATGCCGAGGCTGGAGCGCCCGGTCGCCGGTGCGCTCTCGAGCACGCCGTTCTGCATGAGGATCCCGCTCGGCGCGCCGGTCTTGCGGTCGAAGTAGTCGCCGTCGATCGCCACGGTCGCGGCGCCGCCTGCGACGCGGCTCACGAGGTGTGTCAGCGTCTCCTTCCCCTGCAGCTGATCGTTCGACAGAGCCGGCGCGAGCGAGTACAGCGCACCGGTCGGCTTCGGCGCGGTCACGACGTCGAGCACGATCGGACCGCGCGAGGTGAAGTCGACCTCACGGCTGTAGGTCACTCCGGGCATGAGCGTCGAGGTCGAGACCGACTCCTGCCTCGAGCGGCCGGTTGCCGCAGACGCCGCTGCGGAGACGAGGGCCGCCGCGAGCGCGACGGCGATGACAAGCTTGCGCACCACGGACACGACCCGCGGGCCAGGGTAGCCTCGCGCCGTGCGCCTCGCGCTCCTGTCAGACCAGCACGCGAACGATGTCGCCTTCCGCGCCGTGCTCGACGACGTCGAACGGCTCGGCGTGGAGGAGATCGTCTGCCTCGGTGACGTCGCCCAGGGTGGCGCCGAGCCGGCGCCGACGCTCGACCGCCTCGCTGCCCTCGGCTGCGAGACGGTGCTCGGCAACGCAGACGCCTTGCTGCTCGAGGTGCCTACTGATTCGCCGGAGCCGATCACGGAGCGGCTGCTCGAGGTGCGCGAGTGGACGCTGTCACAGTTGAGCCCGTCGCATCTCGACCAGATCAGCTCGTTCACGCCGGTCGTCCGCCGCGAGCCCGAAGGCCAGTCGCTGTTCTTCTTCCACGGCTCGCCGCACTCCTATGACGATGTGCTCCTGCCCGAGCACGGCAGCGAGGCGCTCGAGCCGTTCGTCGGTCACGGCGCGGCGCTGCTGGCGGGCGGGCACACGCACCTGCAGTGGACGCGCCGGATCGGCGACGCGCTCTACGTCAATCCCGGCAGCGTCGGGATCTCGTACAACCGCCACGCACCGGAGCGGCCCGGTCTGAGAGCGCTCGCCGAGTGGGCGCTCGTGACGGTCGCGGACGGCACCGTCGCGGTCGAGTTCCGGCAGGTGCCGTATGCGCTCGAGGACGTCCAGGTTGCGGCGAAGCAAAGCGGACGGCCCTACGCGGACGAGTGGGCCGCGCAGTGGAGTTAGCTAGTCCCAGACCCTGACCGGCCGATACAGCGTGTCGCGCTGAACGGCGGTCTTCCCGAGCGAGCGGATCAGGTGCACGAGCTCCTCGGCGCTCGTCCGGTGCGTCGTGCCCGCGGCCGAGACGACGTTCTCTTCGATCATCACCGAGCCGAGGTCGTCGGCACCGAAGCCGAGCGCGACCTGGCCGATCTTCTTCCCCTGCGTGACCCACGACGAGCCGATATGCGGCACGTTGTCGAGGTAGATGCGGGAGACGGCCTGCGTGAGCAGGTAGTCGAACGAGGTCGGCCGCGCATCGGCGGGAACGAGCGAGACGAGCCGGTTGCCGTCGTCCTGGAACGTCCACGAGAAGAACGCTCGGAAGCCGCCGGTCTCGTCCTGGAGCTCGCGGATCCGCCGGAAGTGCTCGACGCGCTCCTCGAGCGTCTCGACGTGACCGTACATCATCGTCGCGGTCGTCGAGATCCCGAGCCGGTGCGCCTCGCGCATCACGCCGAGCCACTCCTTCGTGTTCACCTTCTTCGGCGCGATGATGTCGCGGACGCGGTCGACGAGGATCTCGGCGCCGCCTCCGGGGATCGAGTCGAGCCCCGCGTCGCGCATCCGGGCCAGCGTCTCGGGAACGGTGAGCTTCGAGCGGCGGGCAGCGTGCACGATCTCGGACGGCGACAGCGCGTGCAGATGAATCTGGTACCGCGCCTTGATCGAGGAGAAGAGGTCTTCGTAGTAGTCGACGCCCAGGTCCGGATGGTGGCCGCCCTGCATGAGCAGCCCGGTTCCGCCGAGCGCGAGCGTCTCCTCGATCTTCCTGAAGATGACCGGCTTCGGCAGCAGGTACCCCTCGCGCTGGTCGCCGGGCCGCCGGTAGAAGGCGCAGAAGTCGCAGTCGGTGACGCAGATGTTCGTGTAGTTGAGGTTGCGGTCGATGATGAACGTGACCTGCTCCGGGTCGTGGAGCCGGTTGCGGATCTCGTTCGCGGCGCGGCCGACGGCGACGAGGTCGCGCGAGCGGAGAAGCTCGATTGCGTCCTCGTCCGTGATCCGCTCGCCCGAGACAGCGCGCTCGAGGATCTCGGACACGCAGGTGCCCTCGGCGACGCTCATGCGACTGCGGCCCCGGCGGTCTGGACGAAGCGGAGCTCGGGCACCGTCTCCAGCAGGCCCGCATCACGCGCAAGCTCGAGGAACGTGTAGAGGCCGGCGCGCTCGCGCGGACCGAAGCGATAGCGGAGCTTCTCGAAGTAGCGTGCCAGGAAGCCGGCCGGATAGCCGTACCGCTCGGCCGCTTCGTACGCGAGCTGCTGCGGCTCGGCGCGCGCGAGCCGCACCGAGGAGACGAGCGCATCCTCGAGCTCCGCGAGCCCGTCGGCGAGCGGCTCCGGGCACGCCCAGACTGCGAACACCATCGGGAGCCCGGTCCGCTCGAGCCAGAGCCGCCCGAGGTCGTGGTGCGGCGTCGGATCCTCGAATGCGGAGCGCAGGGCAGCGTCGCCGATGAGGAGCTTCGCCTCGGCCTCCCCCGCCTCATACGCCTCGAGCGCCGCCTGCTCCGCCTCGGGGAGCAGCACCTTCGTCAGCGCGACGGAGGTCGCGGACTCCGGCGTCACTGCGACCGAGCGCACGCGCTCGAGCGGGACGCGCGTCACGAGCTGGATCGAGTCGACGGCTCCCTCCGAGGCGACACAGAGGCGCGGCAGGAGGCGCAGCCCCGCCGCGTTGCGCGCGTACTCGATCGACGAGATCGGCGCCGTGTCGAGCTCGCCCGACAGGAGCATCCGATTCAGCTCCGTCGGGACGCCCTGCACCTCCTCGACCTCGGCGTCGACGCGGTAGAAGACCGGCGCCATGTTCACATAGGAGATGCGGCCGAGGCGGATCACTGCATTGCCTCGAACGCCGCTTCGGCCGCTGCGCGGTTCGGGTAGTCGCGGATCTCGTGCACGAGGTTGTCGTGGACGATCGCGATCTGGTGCAGCTCGGGAATTTGGGCCGGCGGATCGACGTGCGGATCGAAAAGGAACGCGCCCTCACGTTCGGCGAGCACCTCGGGCGAATAGGAGCGGCCGCTCGACTGGATCTGCTCCAGCCGCGCGTTCACCTGCTCGGCGGTCCGGCACAGCTGGCCCGGGAGCACCCCGACCCAGACCACGTCCGGCGCGAGCTCGATCTCGGCGAGGTTCACCACCGGCGCAGCTCGTTGTAGAGGCTGTCGCGCTGGACGGGGACCCGCCCCGCCTCGCGGACAAAGCGGACGAGCTCGGCGACCTTCTGCTCGGTGCCGGCGCTCGCGCCCGCCGCCTGGAAGATCTTCTCCCGCACGACCGTGCCCTGGACGTCGTCGGCTCCGAAGTGGAGTGCGACCTGGGCGAGCGGGAGGCCCATCATGATCCAGTAGGCCTTCACGTGCGGGATGTTGTCGAGGAGGAGCCGCGAAACCGCGATCACCTTCAGGTCGTCCGCACCGGTCGTGAAACGGAAGCCGCGGCGCTCGAAGACAGTGTTCTCGGGATGGAACGCGAGCGGGATGAAGGAGAGGAAGCCGCCGGTTTCGTCCTGCTGGTAGCGCAGTCGGAGCAGGTGGTCGACGCGCTCTTCGTACGTCTCCACGTGCCCGTAGAGCATCGTGCACTGCGTCGTGATCCCCATCCGGTGCGCCTTGTCGTGGACGTCGAACCATTCGTCCGGGTGCTCCTTGCCGGGCGCGATCAACGCTCGCACGCGGTCGGCAAAGATCTCGGCGCCGCCGCCCGGCATCGAGTCGAGGCCGGCATCGCGCAGCGTGCGGAGCACTTCTTCGTGCGAGCAGCCCTCGAGCCGTGAGATGTGGTGGATCTCGGAGGCCGTGTAGAACTTGAGATGGACGTCCGGCAACGCTTCCTTGAGCTTGTGGAGCAGCCCGGCGTAGTACTCGAGGTCGACGTGAGGGTTCTCGCCGTTGACCGTGTGGATCTCGGTGAACCGGTGGATCTCGTACTGCGCGACCGCGTCCTCAACGAACTCGTCGGCGGTCAGAGTGAACGCGTCCTCCTGCTTGCGCGTCTTCGCGAAGGCGCAGAACTTGCACTTCACCCGGCAAACGTTCGTCTGGTACAGGTTGATGTTCTGGACGAAGTAGACCTCGTCGCCGCCGAGGCGCTGCCGGCGCGCGAGGTCCGCCAACTCGCCGAGCGCGAGCAGGTCGTCCGTCTCCATCAGCGCGACGCCGTCGTCGAAGTCGAGCCGCTCGCCGGCGAGCACCTTCTCCCGGATCGGAGCGAGCGTGTCGAGAGTGTCCAGAACCGCCATGCGGCGCTTACCTTTCCCGATCGACGACTGCGTGAGTCAGGGCCTCGAGCTCGTCACGGTGCAGCTCGCCGTCGAGGCGGGCCCTGGCTTTCCTAGCGTAGTCGAGGGCCACCTGCCGGGCTTCGTCGAGGGCGCCGGTCGCGGCGACCCGCACCAGCGCCCCGTCGATCGGGCCGCCGGCGAGCGCGGCACGCACGAAGGCGTCCTGTTGCGCGGCTAGGAGGAGCGGCAGAGTCGGCGTCCCGTCGCGGAGGTCGGTGCCGGCGATCTTCCCCGTCTCGATGGTCGCACCAGAGCAGTCGAGGACGTCGTCGGCGATCTGGAAGGCGATCCCGAGCGCCAGACCGTACTCCCCCGAGCCGCCGCCGAGCCTGCACGCGGCCTCGAACAGCTTCCCGGTCTTGAGCGCGCAGCGCTCGAGGTACGCCTCGACGGTCGTCGACGGGTCGCACGTCTGCGTGCGCTGCAGCGCCTCGCCGCGCGCGAGGCAGAGCGTCGCGTCCGCGAGGATCTCGACCGCGGCGGCATTGCCCGTCGCGCTCAGCTCCGAGAAGGCACGGGCGAAGAGGTAGTCCCCTGTGGCGCGAGCGGCGGCCGGGCCGTAGATCGACCAGGCGGCAGCCTTGCCGCGCCGGAAGTGGGCGCGGTCGATGAGGTCGTCGTGGACGAGCGTCGCCATGTGGACGAGCTCGACCGCGACGCCGGCGGCGAGAGACGGCTCAGCGCCGGGCGGCGCCGAGAGAAAGACGAGCGTCGGGCGCAACCGCTTGCCCCCCGCTGCGAGCGCCTCGTTGCCCACGGCAGCGACCAGACCGGGATGCGTGGCGACCGTCCGCGCGAGTCGCTCCTCGAGCGCGTCGAGATACTCGTCGAGTCCCGGCACGGACCGGATGTCCGCGAACGTGGTTGTCACGAACCCGCCTCCCCTACGTGAAGGGCCACGATACCCCCGGCGAAGCGGCGGAACTCCACGCGCTCGAAGCCGCACTCGCCGAGCAGCTTCGCAAGCTCCTCGGGGCCGGGGAAGCGGCGGACGCTGGCAGGGAGGTACGTGTACGCGGCACCACCCGGGAGAACGCGGCCGAGCAGCGGCACGATGCGGTCGAACCAGAGCTTGTAGAAGAGCGCGAGCGGGCCCCGCGGCTTCGTGATCTCGAGGATCCCGAGCCGGGCACCGGGACGGAGGACACGTCGGAGCTCCTTGATGCCCGCTTGGAGGTCCTCGACGTTGCGGACCCCGAACCCGACGACTGCGGAATCGAACGTCGCGTCCTCGAACGGGAGGTGCAGGACGTCGGCCTGCACCCACTCGACCTCGGGAGACTTTCGCCGTGCACGCTCGAGCATCCGCTCGGAGAAGTCGACGCCGACGACTTTCCGTGCGCCCGCCTTGCCGGCTGCGACCGCAAGGTCGCCCGTCCCACAACAGGCGTCGAGGACGCGGTCGCCCGGCCGGACCGCCTCGCGCACCGTCGCCCGGCGCCAGCGCTGGTCGAGACCCGCGGTCATGACCCGGTTCATCGCGTCGTAGACCGGCGCGATGCGGTCGAACATCCGCTGCACGCCTTCGGCCGGCAAGCGGCCGGATTCCACCGTCACGTCGCCTGTCCCCAGCGCGGCGTGAGCGCGTGGTCGAGCCCGATCTGGTCGAGGGCCCGCGCAACGACGAAGTCCACGAGGTTCTCGACAGTCTCGGCGCCGTGGTAGAAGCCCGGCGCGAGGAACAGGATCGTCGCGCCGGCCTCGCGCAGGGTGAGCATGTTCCGGAGGTGGATCGCCGAGAGCGGCGTCTCGCGCGGCATGAGCACGAGTCGGCGTTCCTCCTTCAGCGCGACCGACGCCGCGCGATGGATGAGGTTCTGCATCGCGCCGGAGGCGACGATCCCCAGAGTGCCCATCGAGCACGGGCAGATCAGGTATGCGTCGACCTTCGCCGAGCCCGAGGCGTAGGGGGCGCTCCAGTCCTGCGGGTCATAGATCTGCGCGGCGCCGTTCGCGTGCTCGAGAAGCCGTGCGAGCGTCTCGTCGCGAGGGAGCCTCGGCTCGCCGAACAGCTCGGTGCCGAGCACCTCGATCCCCGCGCCCGACGCGCAGACGCCGATCTCGCAGTCCGCCGTGGCCAGCGCCTCGAGCAGCCGAGCGGCATACGGCGCGCCCGAAGCTCCTGTGATCCCGAGGAAGACGTGCATTCCCGGGGATTGTCGCTGCTAGCCCGTGCCTTTCGAAGCTTCAAGGAACACCGCGAGCTGGTGCAGCCGCCGCTTGCCGAGGGAAGCGAACCTCGGCATCGGCGAGCCCGGGTTCACGCAGGACGGGCACTTCAGATGGTCGATCTCGAACCGAATGCCGAGATGGTGCGTGCCGACCGCGGTCAGATCGGGTGCGTTGAGGTTCATGGAGCCGGAACCGGCATACGTATGGCACGCGGTGCACCCCGAGCCGGCGAACAGCTTGGCGCCCGGAATGGCCTTCTGCGGCAGGTGCTCCACCTCGATCCAGCGAGGCACGGGAGACGGAGCGGTCGGATAGACGCGTATAGCCGTAGCCGTATGCGTGGACGTCGATCCGCGACCGCCGAAAAGGAAGCTGGCCCATCCGCATCCCGAGGCGAACGGGACGAGCAATGCAAGGAGGACGAGCCGACGCACCGCGCCGACTCTACGCCTCTAGTGCGTGCCCTTGGAGGCTTCCAGGAAGACCGCGAGCTGGTGCAGGCGCGACTCGCCGAGCGACGCGAACTTCGGCATCGGCGAGCCCGGATTCACGCACGACGGGCATTTCAGGTGGTTGATCTGGAATTGGATCCCGAGGTTCCGGGACCCGATGTCGGTGAGGTCAGGCGCACCAAGGTTCGAACCTCCTGACCCCGCGTACGTATGACAGGCCGTACAGCCTGCAGTCGCGAAGAGCAGCGCTCCCGGGTGCGCGGCGGGCGGCAGGTGCTCCTGCGCCACCCAACGCGGAATGTCCGCCTTGACCTCGGAGGCGAGCGCCTCCTTCGCGGTTGCGCCCTTCCACGTCAGCACGGCCATGGAGACGATCGTGAGAACGGCGGCGACCATCGCGACGGGACGGGCGGAGATCCGGCGCTCGCGACGGCGGTCGAGGAACGGCAGCCCGATGAGCAGCACGAGCGCGATCGTCGGCACGCCGACGGTACCGAGGAACACCGACTCCGGCCACTTGAAGATCCGGAGGAGGTAGAAGAGGAAGTAGAAGTACCAGTCCGGACGCGGGACGAAGCTCGTCGTGCCCGGGTCGGCCGGCGGATCGACCTCCGGCCCGAGAAGGCCCTTGTGCGTCGGGTCGTGATGCGGCCCGAACGCGGACCACTTCCAGATCGCCGCGAGCCCGACGATCGTGCACACGACGACGAGGCTCATGATCGTGTCGTGGAACATCGCGTACGGGTAGAACGGCTTGCCCCGCTCCTTGACGTCCGCCTTGTAGCGGGCGAAGTGGGCCCGGTTCTCGTCGACCCGCGACGGCTTCTCCTTCGGAACCGCGGCCACTACCGGTTACCTCCTGCGCCACGCGCAGCCGGCCGCGTGAGACCGACTCGTCCGTTGGTGGCTTGCTCGTCGACCGGCTCCCGCCCCGCTGCGTCCTTCGACCACGGCGGCGAGGTGACGCCGAGCCGGATCACGAGGTACAGATGCAGCGTGATCAGCGCGATGATCGCGCCCGGGATCACGAGCATGTGCAGCGAGTAGAAGCGCGTCAGTGTCTCGCCGCTGATCTCCTGGCCGCCTCGTAAGAACTGGGCTAACCACGGTCCCAAGAAGGGTGCCGTCCCGTTGAGGTTGATCCCCACGACGCTCGCCCAGTACGCCGTCTGGTCCCACGGCAGGAGGTAGCCGGTGAACCCCTCCATCATCCCCATCACGAGGATGAGGACGCCGATGATCCAGTTCAGCTCGCGCGGATACTTGTAGGCGCCGAACAGGAAGACGCGCCCCATGTGCAGGAACATGAGGATGATGAAGACGCTCGCGCCCCACTTGTGCATGCCGCGCACGAGCCAGCCCATGAACAGGTGGTCGGTGATGTTGACGATCGACTCCCACGCCACCGGCTTCCCCGTCGCCGGGTCGGTCGCCGCCGACGGGTCGTAGTACATCGCGAGGATCACGCCGGTGATCGCCTGTACGAGGAACGCGGTCAGGGCGGCCGAGCCGAGCGTCTGCATCCAGTTGATGTCCGCCGGGACGTTGCGGAAGAGGAAGTAGCGAACGCCGCCGATCAAGCCCGACCGCTCCTCGAGCCAGTCGAGCGGATACATGACGAGCTCCTCCATCCGTTGGCGGCGGATCTCGGCCCTCGTCGGCTTCCGTCTGGTGATGGTCATCAGTGGTGCGGCGGGTTGAGGGGATAGAACCACTGCTCGGGCCCGTCGACGTGCTCACCCGGCCCGGCGTCCTTGTACTTGTAGATCTTGGCGGCGGCGCCGGTCCCGACCACGTGCGAGACCGAGTAGATGCTGAGTAGGACCAGGCGGCCGTTGTCGATCTCGAACCCGTAGCGGTCGAGCGCCCGCACCGGCGGACCGGCAACGCGGTTCCCCTCGACGTCGTACTGGCCGCCGTGGCACGGACAGCCGTAGCCGGCCGGGACGACCGGGTCGAGCTTGACCCTCCCGTTCTTCGTGTGCTCGATGACGGTGGGCATGCCGAGGATGTCGCCCGTCGGGCCGTTCGCCTGCACCGGACAGCCGAGATGGACGCAGTGGTTCGAGATGATCGAGAAGCTCGGCACGGGCTTCTTCGTCTTCGGGTCCGCGACGGTGCCGTTGTTGCGGATGAAGGCCGTCCGCCGGCTGACCTCTCCCTGGCTCGGGTCGACGACGAACGTCGCGACGTACCACTGCCCCTGCGTGAACTTCTCGAGCGGGCCGAGATCCACCTTGTGCTGCTTCTGGCTGAGGAAGGACGGCAGCAGCGCGAAGCCCGCGACCGGGACAGTGATGACACCGCCGATCACGCCGCCGAGGCCGAGGGTTGCACCCTCGAGGAAGCGGCTGCGGGTGACCGCGGTTTCCGGCACGTGGACGAGCGCGACCCCCTGCTGATCGGCGGGCGGCGCGGTCATCCCCTCGCCGGCCTCACGCGTCTCGCGCCGTTCGGGCTCGATGACGATCGGGTGTCCGCGCAGCTCGGCAGTCGCGTCTCGGGCCCAGAGGAAGCCGAAGGCGATGGCGATCGCCGCGCCGATCGACGAGATCAGCTCGGGGTTGATCACGAGCCCGACGAGAACGACGACGATGCCGATCGCGAAGCCGATGGGCCACAGCGTCGGCGGCGGCAGATGCGGCTCCTCGTGGAGCGACTCCTGCTCGGTGTCGGGACTCGGCTGCTCCGGCTCCACCAGGTCGAAGTCTTATCGGAAAGGCGGATGCCGCGGAGGGAGAACCAACCCTCGTTTGTTACAGGCCGTACTCGGTCCAGCGGCGCGTCACGAGCTCCTTGATCTCCGCGCTCATCTCGATCTCGTCGGGCCACGGCCGCGCGCCCTCCTCCGGCCACTTCGCGGTCGCGTCGATGCCGAGCTTGCCGCCGACGAACTGGCGCTCGGGCGCGTGGTCGAGGTGGTCGAGCGGCCCCTCGCCCACCACCACGTCGCGCTTCGGATCGACGTTGGCGCCGGCGTAGAAGAGCACCTCGGCGTAGTCGTGAACGTCGACGTGCTCGTCGACGACGATGATGCACTTCGTCAGGCTCAGCATCCCGAGACCCCAGATCGCGGACATCACCTTCCGCGCATGGCCCGGGAACTGCTTGCGGATCGAGACGATGCAGCAGTTGTGGAACGCGCCCGCGACCGGCAGGTCGTAGTCCACGATCTCCGGCACCGTGGCACGCACCGCCGGCAGGAAGATCCGCTCGGTCGCCTTGCCGAGCCACGCGTCCTCCTGCGGCGGCTTCCCCACGACGATCGACGGATAGATCGCGTCGCGCCGCATCGTCATGGCGGTGACGTGGAAGACGGGGAACGGCTCGGCGGCCGTGTAGTAGCCGGTGTGGTCGCCGAACGGGCCTTCGTTCCCGACCTCGTCCTTCTCGATGTAGCCCTCCAGCACGATCTCCGCTCGCGCGGGCACCTCGATGCCGACGCTGACGCCTCTCACCAGCTCGACCGGCTCGCCGCGCAGGAAGCCGGCGAGCATCAGCTCGTCGACGTGCTTCGGCAGCGGCGCGCTCGCCGAGTACGCCGTGATCGGGTCGAGGCCGAGCGCGACAGCGACCTCGATGCGGCCGTCGGTCGCGAGGTAGTCGGCGCGGCCGTCCTTGTGGATCTGCCAGTGCATGAACGTGGTGTTCCGGTCGACAACCTGCATCCGGTACATGCCGACGTTGCGGCCGCCCGACCGCGGGTCGTGCGTGATCACCGCCGGGAGAGTGATGAACGGAGCCGGGTCGCCCGGCCAGCAGCGCTGGATCGGGAGGACGCCGAGGTCCACGTCGTCGCCGCGCAGGACGATCTCCTGGCAGACACCCTTCCCGACCGTCTTCGGGCGCGAGTCGGCGATCGACTTGAGCTTCTGCAGGCCGCGAACCTTCTCCATCAGCCCGCTCGGTGGCTGCATCTCGAGCACGTCGGCGACGCGCTTGGCGACGTCGTCGAGCCGCTCGACACCGAAGGCGAGGCACATGCGGCGCTCGGTCCCGAACTGGTTGATCAGGAGCGGGTGCTCGGATCCCTTCGGCTTCTCGAACAGGAGCGCCGGTCCGCCGGACCTCACGGTGCGATCGACGATCTCGGTGATCTCGAGATCCGGATCGACCTCGGCGGAAACGCGGACGAGCTCGCCCTCGCGCTCGAGCAGCGCGATCCAGTCGCGGAGATCCTTCGACGGCGCCACGGCGGGCGTCAGTCTATTTCGGCGAGTACGACCTCAACCGCGTCGTCGGGAGACAGCCGCCGCATCGGCTCGGCAGCGCCGTCGAAATCGACCCCTCGCGCGGCGTCGATTCGGGACGAGTAACCGGCTCTGGTATCCGGATCGAGCCATTCCCGATTGCGCTCGAACGCCTCGAGAGCCCCCAGAAGCGGCCTGCCGCAGCCGGCTGCCCGCTGCTCGCGGCGATCGAGGCGCGGAGGCCGAAGCATTCCGCGAGGTGGACACGATCGCCGAGCCTGATCGCGACCTGCGCTGCTTCGCGGGCCAAGTCACCGGCGCGCGCGAGCTCGCCGTCGTCGAGGGACCATTCGGCGAGCCTGACCATCGTGCGGGTGGCCCACCAGCTGTCGTCGTACTCTCGCGCAAGCGTCAGGACTCTCTCGAGCGTCTCGCGGGAGCCTTCATTGTCGCCCTCCTCGCGAGCGATCAACGCGACCTTGTCAAGCACGTACATCGCCCCCTCGTGCTCGCCGAGCTGCTCGAAGACGGCCAGACCCTCTTCGGCTGCCGCCTTCGCCTCCCCGAGTTTTCCCGCTGCGGCGCGCGCCCCGGCCAGGCGATCGAGGGTGTCCCCGACCCGTCCCGTGTCCCCGAGCTCCCGAAACAGCGACAGCGCCTCTTCGAACATCTCCTCTTTGCCGACCTGATCCTCGAGATAGGCACGACAGCTCCCCGCCCAGAGGAGCGCCTCCGCGCGCAACCGCGGCGGTTGATCGGCGGCGCGGCCGAGTGCGGCGGTGAGCCACCGGTTTCCTTCCGCGGGGTCACGAATGACCCAGAAGCGGCCGATCGCGCTTGCGAGCTCGAGGCAGCGTTGCGGATCGCGATCGAGTGACCAGGCGAGAGCGGCCCGATAGTTCGCCATCTCCGCCCCGAGACGGTCGATCACCTCAGCGAGCCCGGTGCGAGTCTCACGCCACCGCGGAAGCATCCCCATCAGATGGTCGAAGAGCCGTGCCTCGAGGGGCTCAAACCCGCCCTCTCTCTCCAGGCGCTCGCGAGCGAACTCGCGGATGGTTTCGAGCATCCAGTAGCGCCCCTCGCTCGAGCGAACGAGGCTCTTCTCGACAAGGGACTGCAGGACGTCTAGCTCGGCGCCTGCGACCTCCTCCGCCGCTTCGAGCGTGCATCCGCCCGTTGCCGCTCCTCTTCGTCGAGCAGCTCGTCGCTCCACTCGATCGTCGCCCGCAGCGTCGCCTGCCGCGGGTCCGCATCCCGGCCGCCTTTCAGCAGATCGAGGCGCTGAGAGAGGCGCTCGAGGATCTGCTCCGGTGTCA
>DATFHC010000024.1:0-14829 GCA_035248765.1 Gaiellaceae bacterium | reverse complement strand
TCGAAGATCGCACTGAGATCCTCCGCGGGAATCCCGGGGCCGGTGTCCGCGACGGCGATCTCGACTCTGCCGTCTTCGAGGAGGGCGGAAACGTCCACCCGGCCGTCGGGCGGAGTGAACTTGACCGCGTTCGAGATGAGGTTGAAGACGATCTGACGGACGCGGCGCTCGTCGGCGGCGATCCTGATCTCGGCGGGCTCGGTCGTGAGCCCGAGCGCGATCCCGGCTCGGTCGGCACGTTCGGAATGCATCGAGACGGCGCTGCGGAGGAGTTCGGGGATTGCGACGTCTGACAGCGTCAGCTCCATCCGACCTGCCTCGATCTTCGCGAGGTCGAGCACGTCATTGATCAGCTCGAGCAGATGCTTACCGGCTGAAAGCACGTCGTTGACGTAGGCGAGCTGGCGCTCATTCAGCTCGCCGAACATCTGCTCGTGCAGCACCTCGCTGAACCCGATGATCGCGTTCAGGGGCGTGCGAAGTTCGTGCGACATCGTTGCCAGGAAGTCGGACTTGTGGCGGCTCGCGGTCGCGAGCTCCTGGTAGAGGCGACCGAGTTCGTCGGTAGTCCGGTTGACATCCGCGGCGAGCGCTCCGATCTCGTCCCGGTTGCTCACCTCGACATGGCCGGCGAAGTCGCCGTGGGCAATCGTCGCGAGTTGTTCTTGCGTGCGCCTCAACGGCGCGACGATCGACCAGGACAGCAGCAGGCCAAGCGCTAGGGCCAGCGCGAGGCTGGCTGCGCCGACCCCGATGAGGACGTTCCGTGAGCTGACGAAACCACGGTGGTTTGCGGCCACGAGCGCGTTGGCTCGCTGCGTCGTGTCGAAGACGACTGCGTTTGCCCGGTCGAGCGCCAGTCCTGCCAGGTTTTGGGCCTTGTTCAAAGCACCCCCGAACAACCCGCGGGGGTCTTTTCGCGTCGCGTCGATCTGAGTGACCGTGCCCCAGGTGGTGTAGAAGCTCGCGAGCCACCTCTTCAAGCTCGGCACGAAGGTCGGATCGAAGCTCCGCTTGAAGCCCACCTGCTGGACATCGTTGTTGAACACCTGGTAACTCGCGAGGACATCGCTGTCCGTTGCCACATTTGCTCGGCCGCCAAAGGTGCGCGCGGTGCTTTCCCGCTGAACCACTAGCTGGCTGAGCTCGTGTGCGTCGGCTTGCATCAGCTGAGCGAAGACCGCGGTTCGACGCAGGCTCCGCAGCTCTTGTGCGCGCGAGTTCGACTGGTTGAGGGCCAGGAGGCCGAGCGCCGCGACCACAGCAAGCAGGACGGCGACGACGATGAACCCGAGAAGCAGCTTTCCACCGAGCGGTAGCGGGATGCGTCCGATCCCGCGCGCCAGCGGGTTGTCTCCGAGTCGGTCGAGGCCTCTCCGGCGCGGTGGGGCAGTGGCATCGTGCGCGATCGCCATCCGCGGATGATCCCGCGTCGGGTCGCTTGTGTCTATGGGCGCGAAGCTACGGCGATGCGCAGGTCGGACCGCCGTGCTCGGCGAGCCACGCCTTGAGCGCCCGGATCCGCGCTGCCGCTTGCGTGAGCCGCGCTTGCAGGCGCGGCGAGGTCGGGGCGTCCTGGACGAGGGTCGCGTAGCCCCGTTCGCTTGCACTCTCGGCGCCGAAGATGAGCAAGTCCGATCCGGCGAGCATCGCTCGGGTCGCGGTGTGCGGGATCCTGTCCGCGGCAGGCGCGGTGAGCGAGTCGGTCACGGTGATGCCGGTGAAGCCGAGCTGCTCGCGGAGGATCCCGCTGATGATCGCGCTCGAGAAAGCTGCCGGTCTCTGAGACGCATCGAGCCTCGGGTAGACGGCGGTCGACAGCATCACAAGCTTCACTCCTGCGGCGATGGCGCTCTTGAAAGGAAGCAGGCCCTCCCGAACTTTCCACGCCGCGGAGCCGATCACGATCCGTCCGTGGTCGGTGTTGCCGCTGGCGAGACCGAGCCCGGGGAAGTGCTTCGCGGTGCCGGCGACTCCGCTCGTCTGCAGTCCCGTGACAAAGGCTCGCGCCATTCGTGCGTTCCAGGTGCGGGAGCGAGAGAACGCGCGCGAGCCGAGGAAGCTGCGTGTCGAGCGCGGTGTGTCCACAACCGGCGCGAAGTCCACGTCGATCCCGACCGAGTGAAGAGCGGTGGCTGCCCCAGCTGCCTGCTCATGCGCGACGGACGGGCTCGACATGTACGCCGGACCCTCGGTCGGAGGAGCCCACGGAAGGCGCCTCACGATCCCACCTTCCTGGTCGACGGCGATGAGCAGCGGCTCGCCGCGGGTGCAAGCAGCCCGCTGCAGCTCCGCGGTGACCGCGGCCGCCGTGCTCTTCGTCAGCCAGCCATTACGGAGGAGAACGACGCCACCCATCTTCCCTTTGCGGATCCGGGTGAGGAACCTCTGGTTCGGCGGCCCGACGAGAGTTCCCATCACTGTCTCGGCGGTGTCATTGAACCCCACCTTTGCTTCGCGGTGAACGTGCGCGGTCGGCTCCACGCTCGGCGGACCCGGCTCGACGAACGCCGTCACCACCGCTACCGCCGCCACGGCAGCGAGCACCCCAAGCCCCCTCCGCATGCGGATCAGGGTAGCCCTCGAATTGCCGTGGCGCGGCCCGGGACTAGACTCAGCTCATGGCCCAGGCGCCCGCACTCCCGGCCGGTTTCGAGCTACCGCTGGAAGCCCGCCTGCCGCGGATCGGCGCGGTTGACGCGGTCGCGCTCGAGGAGCGCGCGGCGTCGCTGGCGAAGCGCTCGATCAAGCGCGACGCGAAGGTTTGGGCGCTGCTGCTCGCGATCCGCACGACCGACCTGACGACGCTCGAGGGGGCAGACACGCCCGGCAAGGCTGCGGCGATCGCCTCGAAGGCGCTCCGGCCGGATCCGTCGGATCCGTCCCTGCCTTCATGCGCCGCCGTATGCGTCTACCCGAACCTCGTGCCGGCGGTGCGGGAGAGAGTCGCGGGAACCTCGGTGAAGGTCGCGGCGGTCGCCACGGGATTTCCGTCGGGCCAGTACCCGACGGCCGTGAAGGTCGCCGACGTGCGAGCGACCGTCGAGCTGGGAGCCGACGAGATCGACATGGTGATCGACCGCGGAGCGTTCCTCTCCGGCCGCTACGCGAAGGTCTACGACGAGATCGTCCAGGTGAAGGAGGCCTGCGGCGAAGCGCACCTGAAAGTGATCCTCGAGACGGGTGAGCTCGGTACGTATGACAACGTGCGCCGCGCGACCTTGCTGTCGATCGCCGCCGGCGCGGACTTCGTCAAGACCTCGACGGGGAAGGTCTCGCCGGCCGCGACGCTGCCGGTCGCGCTGTGCATGCTCGAGGCGATTCGCGACGTGTACGAGGAGACCGGGCGGCGCGTCGGGTTCAAGGCTGCGGGTGGAATCCGGCAGGCGAAACTGGCCGTGCAGCACCTCGTTCTCGTGCACGAGACCCTCGGGGCGGAGTGGCTGACGCCCGAGCTGTACCGGCTCGGCGCGTCGTCACTGCTCAACGACATCCTGATGCAGCTGCGCAAGGAGCGAACGGGCGTCTACCAGAGCGGCGACTACTTCACGCTGGATTGAAGAGCCACTCTTCCATGACAGAGGCGACACACTCTCGAGACGCTTTCAGCCCTAAGCTCGCCCCCTCCCATAAGGGTGGGGGGTGGGTTTGGGGAACGCGCGCCTCACGCATCCCACCCGTCCATCGCGAACAGGGCCGGAACAGGCGTGGCTGAGCTCGACAAGACGCGCGCCGAGGTCGGCGTCCCCGGCGATTGGACGTACGCGAGCGCCCCCGAGTCGCGCGACATCGTCCACATCGCCGATCGGTACGGCTACTACGTCGGCGGCGAGTGGCTCGAACCTGCCGAGACGTACGAGACGATCGCGCCCCGCGACGAGGAGCCGCTCGCAACGATCGGCCAGGCCACGCCCGAAGACGTCGGCCGTGCCGTCGTGGCGGCGCGCGAAGCCTTCGCCGACGGCTGGTCGTCGCTCCCCGGCTCGGAGCGGGCGAAGTACCTCTTCCGCATCGCGCGCATCCTCCAGGAACGCTCGCGCGAGTTCGCCGTTCTCGAGTCGCTCAACGGCGGCAAGCCGATCAAGGAATCGCGCGACGTCGACCTCCCGCTCGCCGCGGCCCACTTCTTCTACTACGCCGGCTGGGCGGACAAGCTCGAGTACGCGTTCCCGAACCGGCGCCCGCGTCCGGTCGGGGTCGCCGGCCAGATCATCCCGTGGAACTTCCCGCTCCTGATGCTCGCGTGGAAGATCGCGCCGGCGCTCGCGTGCGGCAACACCGTCGTCCTCAAGCCTGCCGAGACGACACCGCTCACCGCGTTGCTCTTCTGTGACGTGCTTCGCCAGGCGGAGCTCCCCGCGGGAGTCGTCAACATCGTCACCGGCGACGGGCACACCGGCGCGGCGATTGTCGAGCACGAGGACGTCGACAAGATCGCGTTCACCGGCTCGACCGAGGTGGGGAAGGCGATCCAGCGGCACGTCGCCGGCACCGGCAAGCGGCTCACCCTCGAGCTCGGCGGCAAGGCGGCCAACATCGTCTTCGACGACGCTGCGCTTGACCAGGCCGTCGAGGGAATCGTCAACGGCATCTACTTCAACCAGGGCCACGTCTGCTGCGCCGGCTCGCGGCTCTTCGTGCAGGAGTCGATCTACGAGCCGCTCGTCGCGAAGCTCGAGCGCCGCCTGACGACGCTGCGCGTCGGCGATCCGCTCGACAAGAACACCGACGTCGGCGCGATCAACTCGGCTGCGCAGCTCGAGAAGATCCGCGAGCTCGTCGCATCGGGCGTCGAGGAAGGCGCCGAGATCTACCAACCGCCGTGCGTGCTCCCGGAGAAGGGCTACTGGTTCGTCCCGACCGTCTTCACGAACGTCGCACAGAGCTACCGCATCGCGCAGGAGGAGATCTTCGGCCCGGTCCTCTCCGTCCTCACCTTCCGCACCCCGGAGGAGGCGGTCGAGAAGGCGAACAACACGCCCTACGGATTGAGCGCCGGCGTCTGGACGGAGAAGGGCTCCCGCATCCTCTGGATGGCGCAGCGGCTGCGGGCCGGCGTAGTCTGGGCCAACACGTTCAACCGCTTCGACCCGGGCTCGCCGTTCGGCGGCTACAAGGAGTCCGGCTTCGGCCGCGAGGGCGGGCGCCACGGACTCGAGCCGTACCTGAGGTTCGACGAGTGACCACCGTGATCAGCCCCGGAGCGGAGGCTCGCGCGGACGCGCTAGGCGCGCGTGCCGAGCGCGCCCGAGACTGGCTCGCCGGCCAGCTCGCGGCTCCGTTTTCGTTCGACCTCTACGTTCTCGACGAGGACGCATGGGCGGACTATTCGGAGGTCTCCGAGTACGCGATACCCCATGCGAATCCGGACACCGGCAAGATCGTCCTCGGCTCGCGGCCCGCAACACTCTTCGACTCGGTGTGCGCGCAGTTCTGGCCGGACTTCGACGAGGGCTCTCGCGACGCGATGCACCAGGTCTACGGGAACCCGCCGATGCTTGAGGAGTTCGCCGACCTGATCCTCGTCCACGAGCTCGTGCATCTCGTGCCGCGAGGGCAATCGCTGCAGACGATGTGGCACGAGGAGCTGTTCGCCAACCTCGGAGCAGTCGGCTACCTGGCGAGCGAGGAGCCGGACGTGCTGTCGATCTACATGACCTTCTGTCGCGCCGGTCGGGACGTTCCTCCGTCGCGGGTCCCCTACTCGGCGCTCGCGGACATGGCCAGGAGCTTTGACGACGGAGGCTTTGCGAACTATGTCTGGTACCAGTTCCGACTCACCCTCGCGGCCGAACGGCTCTGGAACACCCACGGTGTCGAGGCGATGAAGGCGCTGCAAGCGGGCGAAGTCGGCGTGGCCGCCGAGGTCGCGAGGAACTGGCCATGAGCGAGCGGCTGCCGGTCAAGAAGACGTACAAGCTCTACATCGGAGGCGCGTTCCCGCGCAGCGAATCCGGTCGCACGTACGAGGCGGAGGGTCAGAACGTCGCACGTGCCTCTCGCAAGGACGTCCGCGACGCCGTTCGGGCTGCGCGCGGCGCTCAGCCGGGCTGGGCGGCGGCGACCGCATACAACCGCGGCCAGGTGCTCTATCGCATCGCTGAGATGATCGAGGCACGTGTCGCCGAGTTCGCCGAGCTGTGCAGCGGCCGCGACGAGGTGGAGCGGTCCATCGACCGGATCGTCTGGTACGCGGGTTGGGCCGACAAGCTGCCGCAGGTGCTCGGTGGCTCCAACCCGGTCGCCGGCCCCTATTTCAATTTCACGGTGCCGGAGCCGACCGGCGTCGTTGCTGTGCTTGCGCCCGACGAGCCGGCGCTGCTCGGGCTCGTCACGCGCGTGCTCCCCCCGCTCGTCGGTGGGAACGCCGTCGTCGCCGTTGCATCGGAGACCCGCCCCCTCGCCGCGATCGAGCTCGCGGAAGGGCTCGCGACGAGCGACGTGCCCGGCGGCGTCGTCAACCTCCTCACCGGCCAGCACGCCGAGCTTGCCCCGGTGCTGGCGTCGCACATGGACGTGAACGCGATCGACATCGGCGGCGCGAACGGCGATGCACCCGAGCTCGAGCGCCTCGCCGCCGACAACGTCAAGCGCGTCGTTCACGGCCGCGCCGACGTCCAGAGCCCGTGGGAGATCGCCTCTTTCCTCGAGCTGAAGACGGTCTGGCACCCGATGGGGCAGTGACTTGCGAGAATCGACCCTCGTGAGTGCCGGACGCTTCAGCCACGCGATCGCCGAGGGCGACGGCATCTCCGTAATCGCCGCCGTGGAGGACGCCGACGCCGCGCGAGCCGCCGAGGCGCAGCGGGCCGAGGCGCTCGTCGTCGGGCGAGATCCGGCTTCCCTGCACGAGGCGACGGCACTGCCGATTCTCTGGCGGGCGGAGGCGGATCTCGAACAGGCCGCTCAGGCAGCCGACGCGGTGATCCTCACGCTGAGCGGCGAGGAGGGACAGGAGATCCGCGAGCAGCAGCGCCACCAGCAGGCGCTCGATCTCGGCCTCGACTGCGTCGTCGAGGTGCGGACCGAAGAAGAGCTCGAGCGCGCCCTCGAGATCCTCGAGCCGGAGATCTTCCTCCTCGTCCCTGCGGCGGACGCGCCCGACGGACCGCTCGAGGCGGTGCTCGACCTCCTCGCCGAGGTGCCGGCCGGCAAGCTCGCGATCGCCGACCTCGCCGTTACGACCGAGGACGAGGTGCAGGAGCTCGAACGCGCCGGCTGCGACGCGGTGATCGTCCACGCCGAAGACGTTTCGCCGCTCGTCGGCGACGCACCGCCCGAAGTTTGACCCGAGGCGCGACCGCGATCCCGGAGGTGCAAGCGCTGCTCCGGGTGCTTGCCGCCGGCCGGGACGTGGCGGAGATGGGCGCCGCCTACGGCGAGACCGCGGCAATTCTGGCCGAGACCGCCCGTTCCGTCGTCACGGTCGAGCTCGACCCTGAGCGCGTCGCCATTGCGCGTGAACGCCTCGCGGGGTTCGACAACGTCGAGTTGCTCGAGGGCGACGCCCTTGAGCAGCTGCAAGGGCGCCGTCCGTCCGGGCTCGTCTTCGTCGACGGCGGCCTCCGGCCGGTGACCGCCGAGAAGTGGGACGCGATCCTCGCCCTCGTCGAGCCGGGCGGCCTCCTCGTCAAGGACGACATGTCGCCGGGCCGGCCGGTCGAGGGTGACGAGGTCCGTGAGTTCCTGCTCCGCGACCCACGGCTCGCCGCGACCGAGATCCTCGTCGCCCCGGAAATGGCCGTGATCGTCGCGGCGAAGCTGAGCTAGCCGAAGAACGCGCGCGCGACGTCGTACCACTCGCGCGGCACGACCTTCAGCTCCGCCGTCGCCTCCGCGAGAGGCACAGCGACAACGTCGTCTCCGTGCAGTGCGGCCATCTGTCCGAACTCCCCGGCGAAGGCGAGGTCGGCAGCCTTGAGACCGAACCGCGTCGCGAGCACGCGGTCGCGAGGGGTGGGGGAGCCGCCTCGCTGGACGTGGCCGAGCACCGTGACGCGCGTCTCGTAGCCGGTGCGCTGCTCGATCTCGCGCGCGAGCGCATCGCCGACGCCGCGCTTCGAGAGGATCACGTGCCCGAACTGGTCGCGCTCCTCCGCGTCGGTCAGGCCCGGGAGCTCGCAGCCCTCGGAGACGACGACGATCGAGAAGTTCTTGCCGCGCGCGTGCCGCTTCCGGATCGACTCCGCGACGTCCTCGAAGTCGACGGGAATCTCAGGGACGAGGATCACGTCGGCGCCGCCGGCGATGCCGCTCATCACCGCAATCCAGCCGGTGTGACGGCCCATGACCTCGACGACCATCACGCGGTTGTGCGACTCGGCAGTCGTGTGCAGGCGGTCGATCGCCTCGGTTGCGATGAACACCGCCGTGTCGAAGCCGAACGTGTAGTCGGTGCCCGAGAGGTCGTTGTCGATCGTCTTCGGGACGCCGACCACAGGCAGCTCGTGCTCCGCATACAGGCGGGCAGCCACACCGAGCGTGTCCTCGCCGCCGATGGCAACGAGCGCGTCCAGCTCGCGGTCGCGGAAGTTCTGGAGGACACGCTCGACTGCGCCTTCGAGCTTGAACGGGTTCGTGCGGCTCGTGCCGACGATCGTGCCGCCGCGTGGCAGGATCCCGGAGACCTGCGCCGGGCCGAGATCCTCGAAGATCGGCTCGACGAGCCCGCGCCAGCCTTCGCGGACGCCGACCGCCTGCCAGCCCGTCGCGTCGGCCCTGCGCACGACGGCGCGGATGACTGCGTTGAGCCCGGGGCAGTCGCCGCCGCCGGTGAGGATTCCCACATTCTTGGCCATGGCTAAGTCCTACAGGCTCGAGGGTTGCAGTGCGGCGGGTGGGATTCGAACCCACAAGCCCCGGAGGGCACCGGATTTTGAGTCCGGCGCGTAGACCAGTTCCGCCACCGCCGCGCGGTGCCATTCTAGGCCGAAAGTCGAGCGCAACAGATTCCGTTGCGCAACAAGAAGTGTTGCGCTAGCCTGAGGGCCCATGGCGGTTGCGATCGCGGCGAAAGTTGACGCGCTCCGCGCGGACTTCGGATCGGCGGCGCGTCTCGCCGACATGCTCGGCGTCAGCCGCGCGCAGGTGACGCGCTGGCTGCGCGGCTCGGGCATCGATCCGCTCAACGCCGAGAAGGTCGAACTACTGGAGTTCGTCTGGTCGAACCTGCTCCGGCTGTACGAGCAAGAGGCCGCGCTGGCCTGGCTCTTCGGGCTCAATCCCGTGCTCGGCGACCGCCGGCCGATCGACCTCATCCGCGATGGCCGCACCGAGGAACTAATGCGCGCGATCCGAGCCGAGCGCTCCGACTCGTTCGCGTGATCCTCTACCGGTGCCTGGCGTGGAACGAGCGCGCCGCGCCGGATTCCCCGGACGGCGCGCTGTGGTTCCCGCGGCCCTACCAGGGCGAAGGCCGTCATGACAACCGGCTGGTGTACGGCTGCCTCTACGTGTCCGAGCAGTCTCTCTCGTGTGTCGTCGAGCAGCTCGCGCGCTTCCGCGGGCAGCGGCTGACGGCCGCGCTCCTCCGCCGGCGAGGGCTGCCGCTCGGGCTCGCCCAGCTGGAGCTTGCGGACACCGTAGAGCTCGTCGACCTCGACGAGCCGGCTGTGCTGCGGCGTGAGCGGCTTCGCCCGTCGCGCGTCGCGACGCGCGAGCGAGAGGTCACGCAGTCGCAGGCGCTCACGCTGCACGAGCGTCACCCAGATGCAGCCGGCCTGCGCTGGTGGTCGGCGTTCGAGTCGCTCTGGGCGAACGTGACGCTGTTCGACCGGGCTGCGTCGAAGCTGAGTCTCGTCTCGGTGCGGGCGCTCGACCTCGCGGCCGACGAGATCGCCGCGGCGGCGGAATTTCTCGGCCTACGCTTCGCCTGACCCCACCCGGATCGGGAAGTACGGGGGCGAGAGGAGGAAGCCGATCCGCGCGTCGGCGCCGCGGTGCCCGCGGGCCATCTGCAGTGCCGAGCCGATGCTCCCGATCGGCACGAAGCCGAGCTGCCGGACGGCGGCTGCGTCCCGGGCGCCGGCGACGTAGACGGCGCCGAGGCGCTCGAGAGCGGGGCGGCAAGCCTCCCAGTCGCGGAACGGCAGCAGCGGGTGCACGGTTCCCCCGGCGCGGTACTCCTCGACAGCCCGCGCGTCGGCGGCGACCGCATCCTCGGCGGCGGCTAGCAGCTGCCGATCGCGGGCTATCGGAGCGGCTCTGAAGAAGACGTGGTACGGCTGCTGCGTCGGTCTGCTGAAGACGCGCCGGAAGCGGTGGACGAGGATCACGATGCCGCCGTCGGCGATCGGGAACGCGTCGCGCCACATGCCCAGCGCGTGGGCGAGACCGAGGTGGGCTGCAAGGAGCGGATTCGGCTTTTCCCGCGGCAGGAAGGGCGTGGTCCCGGGAATCCCGATCACGAGCGCGTCGAGCGGTTCCTCGAGCGTCGCCCGTCGCAGCTCGATTGCTCGGAGGAGAGCCTCGGCGTGCACGACCGACGGCGGGCCGGCGAGCACAGCCGACAAGGTTCGCGTTCCCGAGAGCGAGCGAAGTACGCTGAGACGCAGGGCCTCGGGTGCAGCGCCGAACGCGAGCCGCAGCGGTGAGCGCGCGATCCGTTCCGCCGCGTCGAGCTCGTACGGGTACCCGCGCAACAGCCCGGTGAACTGCGGGTGATTGAGCACGAGCGAGACGCCGAAGAGCGGGACGCGAGTCGCCAACGTGCGCTCCACGAGCGTCGCGAGTCGCCAGCCCTCCGAGCCGCTGGTCTCCAGGAGGGATTCAGCGGTGGCGCGGCGTTGCGTGTCGGCGTCGGCCGCGGCCAGCAACGTCGCCGGCCCACCGTGCAAGACGGTTTCCGCGGCGCTCACCACGACGACGAGGTCGGTCTCGACGAGCTCGCGGGCGACACGCACTCGCGGCGCTTCGGCGGGGATTCCGGCGAGCTCCGGGTCGGCCGCGTCGTGCACCGCGACTCTGCCGTGGAAGCGGCGGCGAAACTCCGGCGTCACGAGCGCCGCGATCTCCGACCGGCGTGCGCGGCGGCCGAGCCCGCCGGCGAGGAGGAGGGTCTGGCTGCTGGTCGGCACGCCGAGCTCCTCGAGTGCCTCGCTCACGGCGCTGATCGCCAGGCGCCGCGGGTCGGCCGCGACGCTTCCGATCGGCAAGGCCGACGGCTCGACGACGACCGTCACCCGCGTCGCCGGCGTCACGAGCGTCTCGAGCGAGGGCCCGTCGAGCGGAAACCGCAGCGCCTCCCGCGTCGCCGCTTCGACGTCGGTCGACCGGCCGGGGGAGGGTGGCCGCAGGATGCGCGCGTCGGCGGGCACCGACGCCACGACGAGGCGCGTGCCGGAAAGAAGCGGGACGCGCGGCACTACAGGATCGCGCGGTGAAGCCGGAGGAAGCTCGTGCGGAAGCCGCGACGGGGCCAGAAGCGCGACGCGAGCAGGTTCGTCTCCCGCCAGTCCGTGACCATCGTCTCGTACCCGCGCTCGCGGGCCCAGGCGAAACATGCATCCGTGAGCGCTGTCCCCGCTCCTGTCCCGCGCGTCTCGGGGTCGGTGATAGCGAAGCCGAGAAACGCCGCTCCCGGCGGCCGGGCAAGACCGCTGTGCGCATTCGACATCTCCAGCGGACAGACGAAGAAGTTGCCGACGATCCGGCCGTCGGTCTCGTAGACGAGGTTGGCGACTCCTTCGAGCGAGAAGTCGTCGAGGACGTCGGCGCGAACGTCGTCGGGCGTCTGCTCAGGCACCGAGGAAAAGACGGGCGACTCGCTTTGGTGACGCGAGAGCAAGGGGCCGATCTCGGCCATCGCGTCGATGTCGTCCGTCGTGGCCTCGCGGACGTTCGCCGGCCACTCGCGATCCGGGATCTCGATCACTCCATGGCCCTGCTGCGCCCCGAAGCCCAGCCGGAACCATCCGTCGAGGAGGGACTTGTCCGTCGCAGGCACGAGCACGTAGTGCGCGCGCAGGCCCTGCTCGACCCAGCCGGCCGCGGATTCGGCCCAGACCTCCCTCAGTAGCTCGGGGTCGTTCGCCGCGTGCCCCGCCGCCTCGATCCAGATGTTCGGTCCCCAGCGGTCCTCCGGACCGGATCGCCCGAGCACGTACGCTCCGTCCGTGAAGGAGCCGGTCGCGCCGTCGGAGAGCAGCGCTTGGATCTCCGCGCGGTAGTCGGGCTGAGTAGGAAGCTCCGGGAAATCGACCCGGTGTGCCTCGTGCCGCGCCCTGAGGAGCTCCGCGGCTGCGTCGACGTGCTCGTCGGTGAAGGGGACGATCTCCATCGGGCCGTACACTCGCAGAGATGTCCCCGAAGACGCTCACGGGAGCCGAGCTCGACCTCAACGACGCCCCGGCGCGCGACGCCGAGCTCTTCCTCGTCGACGGAAACAACCTCGCCTACCGCGCGTTCTTCGCGCTGCCCGAGGAGCTCGCGACGACCGAGGGCTTCCCCACCGGTGCGCTCCTCGGCTTCACGAATATGCTGTTCAAGCTGCTCTCGGACTACCGGCCGAAGGGCGTCGCGGTCGCCTGGGACACGCGGCCGGTGCACCGCCACGCCCAGGCCGAAGCGGCCGAGGTCGTCTACAAGGAAGGCCGTCGGCCGATGCCGGACCTGCTCGCCGAGCAGTTCCCGCACTTCCGGCCGATCGTCGAGGCGTTCGGCTACCGGAACCTCGAATTCGAGGGCTGGGAGGCGGACGACGTAATCGCCACGCTCGCGACGCGGGCGGACGGCGAGGACATCAAGACGTGCGTCGTCTCGACCGACCGCGACGCGTTCCAGCTCGTCTCCGAGAACGTCTGCCTGATGATGACGCCCCGCGGCGTGAGCGATGTCAACGTCTACACACCCGAGCGGGTCGAGGCGCGCTACGGGATCCGGCCCGGCCAGATCCCGGACTTCATCGGGCTGAAGGGGGACACGTCCGACAACATCCCCGGAGTCCCGGGGATCGGCGACAAGACGGCGGGCCAGCTCGTCGCGCAGTACGGGTCGCTCGAGGGTGTGCTCGAACATGTCGAGGAGCTCTCCCCGGCGCGTAAGAAGAACCTCACGGAGTTCGCCGAGCAGGCGCGGGCGGCGAAGGGGCTCGCCACGATGCGCCGCGATCTCGAGCTGGACTGCGATCCGGCCGAGCTCGTGCTCGCACCGCCGGACCGCGCTCAGCTGCGCGAGACTTTCCGGCAGTTCGAGTTCCGCGCGCTGCTGGGGCGGGTCGACGAACTCGACGAGGCGGTGCCCGCGCGCGAGCGAATCTCGGCTGGTACGGCGGTCGCTTGGCGCGAGGGTGAGCTACCCGACGTGGGCGGCATCGCCGCCGACGATGGACGCGTCGCGGTCGCAGACGGGGACGAGGTCGTGATCGCACCGCGTCCCGACAGGCTGGAGGGGACTTTCACCGCTCACGACTCGAAGGCGCTGCTTGTCGAGGCGGCCGACGACACGATGATCCTCGCGTATCTGATCGAGCCGGCGCGGAGCGAGTACCTCCTCGACGATCTCGCCGCCGAGTACGCAGTCGAGGCAGTCGCCGACCCGGAGGCCGAGGAGGAGACGGCACAGCTGGTCAGGCACGCCGCGGTCACGCTTCGCCTGCGCGAGCCGCTGCTGGAGCGCGTGCGCGAGCGCGGCGCCGAGCCGCTGTATCGCGACGTCGAGATGCCGCTGGTGGGCGTCCTGCGCGGGATGGAGGAGGCCGGCGTCTGCATCGACTCGTACCGCATGGGCGAGATCACGGCTCGCCTGGCCGACCGCGTCGAGGAGCTCGAGGCCAGCGCCTACGAGCTGGCAGGCGAGGAGTTCGTGCTCGGCTCGCCGCAGCAGCTCGGGCGCATCCTGTTCGAGAAGCTCGAGCTGACCGCGGGTCGCAAGGGCAAGACCGGCTACTCGACCGACGCCAAGGTGCTGCGGGCGATCCGCGCCGAGCACGAGATCGTCGCTGTGGTCGAGGAGTGGCGGGAACTTTCGAAGCTCCTCAACACATACCTACGGCCGCTGCCGTCGCTCCTCGGCCCGGACGCCCGCCTCCACACGACCTTCAACCAGACCGTCGCCGCGACCGGCCGCCTCTCCACGACGAGCCCGAACCTCCAGTCGATCCCGATCCGCACCGAGCTCGGCCGCGAGATCCGTTCGGCCTTCGTCGCAGAGCCCGGCTCGCGGCTGATCTCCGCCGACTACTCGCAGATCGAGCTGCGGATCCTCGCCCACGTCTCCGGCGAGCCGAAGCTGCGCGAGGCGTTCGAGCGCGGGGAGGACATCCACACCGCGACGGCCGCAGAGGTGCTCGGCGTCGATCCGGCGAAGCTGACGCCAGGCGAGCGGTCGATTGCGAAGATGATCAACTTCGGGATCGTCTACGGAATCTCGGCGTTCGGACTCTCCGAGAACCTCGAGATCCCGCGCGAGCAGGCGCAGGAGTACATCGACGCGTACCTCGCGCGCTTCCCGCTCGTGCAGGACTTCATCGAGCGAACGATCGAGCAGGCAGAGCGGGACGGGTACGCGACGAGCCTGCTCGGACGGCGTCGGCCGGTGCCCGAGCTCCGCGTGCGCAACCGTGCGACCCGCGGCTTCGGAGAGCGCGTCGCGGTCAACTTCGTGATGCAGGGCTCGAACGCGGACATCATCAAGGTCGCGATGGTCGCGATCGAGCGGCGGCTGCGAAAGGAGGGGAGAAGCGCGCGTATCGTGCTCCAGGTGCACGACGAGCTCCTCCTCGAGGCTCCCGACCCGGAGACCTCGGTGGTGAAGGAGCTCGTGCGCGAGGAGATGTGCTCGGCGTATCCGCTCGACCCGCCGCTCGCGGTCGACGTCGGCGCCGGCGACTCC
>DATFHC010000023.1:0-5435 GCA_035248765.1 Gaiellaceae bacterium | reverse complement strand
GGACTCTTTGAATCCCTCGAGCCCTCCTACCGCCTCGGCGAGTTTCCCCGCTGCCCGTCGGATCACCTGCGCCTGTCCCCGCGCCTGCTCCCTGATCTCGACGACCCCATAGGACGCGATCCTGCCCGCTGCCTCGTCGACGTGGTCGCAGATGTCGTCGAGCGCGCCGGCGAGCCGATACATGTCGTCGCGGTCGAACGGCGTGACGAAGGTGCGGTTGAGGAGATCGATGAGCTCGTGCGTGAGCCGGTCACCCTCGTGCTCGAGCTCCTTTACCTCGCGCCGGCGGTCCTCGGTGCCGTCCGGGAAACTGTCGAGCAGCTCGACGAGCAGTCCGGCGATCGCAACGATGTTCTCGGCGGCCCGGTTGTAGAGGACGAAAAACTCGCGCTTCTGCGGGATCAACGTCAGGCGTGCCACGGCACGCGGTTGTCTATCACGAGCGCGTGCCGGATGTTTCAGCGTCCGATGCCACAGCTACCTTGAATGCCGATGGAGCTACAGCTCCCGGTCTTTCGGGCGTATCGCGGGGCAGAGCCGCCGCGGTTTGCGAGTCCCGCAGAGCTCGAGTGCGCGAAGGTGCTCGACTACTACGACGTGGCGTGGGAATACGAGCCTCGGACGTTCGTGCTCGAGGAAGACGCGGACGGGCGCGTGACCGAGGCGTTCACGCCCGACTTCTTCCTCCCCGACCAGAACCTCTACGTCGAGATCACCGCCATGAAGCAGTCGCTCGTGACCCGCAAGAACCGGAAGCTGCGCAAGCTGCGCGAGCGGTACCCCGACGTCCGGATCAAGCTCTTCTACCGGCGCGACCTCGAGCGCCTCGCCCAGCATTTCCACCTCGACCTCGCCAGCTGAGCCGGGTTACTTGCCCGGCGACGACCGGATCGGAGAGATCTACCTCTCCGCGGCCGAGATCGCGACGCGTGTGCGGGAGCTCGGGGTCGAGATCGCACACGACTACGCGGGGCGCGAGCCGGTCCTCATCGGGTCGCTGAAGGCAAGCCTCGTCTTCGTCGCCGACCTCTCGCGCGCAATTCCGATCTTCCATGCGCTCGACTTCGTCGAACTCGCCGGCTACGGCAGCGCCGTGATGGGTGGCCACCAGCAGATCCGCGTGCTCAAGGATCTCGATCTCGACATCCGCGGCCGCGACGTGCTCGTCGTGGAGGACGTGGTCGACACGGGCCTCACGCTCAACTACCTCGTTCGCACGCTCGAGCTGCGCGGCCCGGCCTCGGTCGCGGCGGTGACCCTTCTCGACCGGCCCTACCGGCGGCTCGTCGAGGACCTTCCGGTGCGCTACGTCGGCTTCGCCGTCCCGGACGAGCTCTACGTCGGCTACGGCTTCGACCTCGAGGAGCGGTACCGCGAGCTCCCCGACCTGCGCCTCCTGAACCTTTCCTGACGCGGACCCGTAACCGCTCGCGCCGCGAGTGGGTTTACGTCTTGCAAGCCGGAAAGCCTCGCAAGGGTTCGGGGGACACCTCATCTGGGGTCCCGCACAACGGTCGTCTCCCGACGAACGCCGGCCGCCTCCCCCGGGGCGGCCGGCGATCTTTTGCCGGCGCCTACACCTGCCCGCGCTGACTAGGCTCAGATGGTGGTCACCGAGGGCGAGCCGGCACCGGATTTCACCCTGCCGAGCGACACCGGCGAAGAGGTCAGCCTGTCGGATTTCCGCGGCAGGCCGGTCGTTCTCTACTTCTATCCGAAGGACGACACGCCCGGCTGCACCGCGCAGGCCCAAGGGATCCGCGACGCGTATGCAGACTTCGAGAAGGCGGGCGCAATCGTGCTCGGGGTCTCGCCCGACAGCGTGAAGCGGCACGTGAAGTTCAAGGAGAAGTACGGCCTGCCGTTCACACTCCTCGCCGATCCGGAGCACGAGGTCGCGGAGCGCTACGGCGTATGGGGCGAGAAGCGCTACATGGGCCGGACGTACATGGGGATCGACCGGACGACGTTCGTGATCTCTCCCGACGGCTCCGTGGCGAAGGTCATGCCCGAGGTCAAGCCCGACACGCACGCCGCCGACGTGCTCGGAGCTCTCGCCGCGCTCTGAGCCGAGAAATCCCCCGGCCGGGGGCTTCCCGGTGCGCGTCGCCGAAGGGAGGATCGGGGTTGCTCCATGCAGCTCTTCGTGCGTGATCCCCGCTACACCGACCGGCTCGCTGCGTTTCTGACGAGTCTCGGCCGACGTGCAGTCGTGGCAGCGCCGGATCGCGTCGACCTCGACGAGCACGACGACGACCTGCAGCGGCTCGAGGTCGAGATGTACCTCCGCGTCTGGGCCGTGATCCATCCGGACGCGGACGTCGAGCTGGCCGTGGGTTAGTACACGCGTCGCAAGTTACTAGGCGCCGCGGCGCGTTTCTGCGACGCTAGTCGTGTGCTCAGGTGGTTCCTCTCGCTTTTCGGCCGACGGCCGCAACGCGAGGCATCGCCGATCCGCGAGGCCGACGCGTACGCGCGCAGCTACGGAGAGCGAAGCGGTGAGATCGTCAGCGTCGCCCGGATGGAGCCGCAGCGGATCCCGCGCCGGACGGGCGACATGACCGGCGAGCTTCTGCGTCGCGCGTTCGAATCGAAGCTCGACGCCCGCGGCAGAGCCGCGCACTGAGCCGCGCCCGCGGCTAGCGGTTGCCGAACCAGCGGTAGATCGGGAGCTCCGGGGCCGGCAGCGCCGGTGCCTCCGCGCCCGCCGTCTCCACTTCGACTGGAGCAAGCTCCGGCTGGGTCACGTCGTCGACCGGGCCGGGAGGCGTCGGCGGAAGCATCGACGACGCGAGCGCCAACAGTCGTCGCGGTTTGACAACCGGCTGGGCCGGCTCGAGAGCGGGTTGACTCTCCATCTCGGTAGCCGCAGACTCCTCGGCCGCTTGACGCTCGGCCTCTTCGGCAGCATCCCGCCTCGCAACCTCCTCCTCAGCCGCCCGCCGAGCAGCTTCCTCCTCGGCCGCCCGCCTCTGAGCTTCCTCTTGGGCAGCCCGTCGTGCGGATTTCGCCGCGGCCCGCATCGCAGCGGCCTCGGCGGTACGCCTTGCTTCCTGTTCGGCGGCGGCCCGACGGGCAGCTTCCTCGGCTGCAGCCCGCCTCGCGGCTTCCTCCTCGGCCGCCTGACGCTCGGCCTCTTCAGCCGCAGCCCGCCTTGCAGCCTCCTCCGCAGCAGCCCGCCTCGCGGCTTCCTCAGCCGCAGCGCGCCGCACAGCCTCCTCGGCGGCCTGCCGGGCGGACTTCTCCGCCGCAACTCGGCGTGCGGTCTCCTCCGCTTCGATCCGCGCTGCCTCCTCCGCCTCGGACTGCCGTACAGCCTGCTCCTCGGCGAGCTGCGAGCGCCTTTCCGCCTCCTCGGCGTCGATCGTGTAGCGCTCAGCGAGAACCTTCCGCTCGTGCGGCAGACTCTGGAGTACCCCCTTCGCTTCGCGTCGCCAGTTCACGTGATGAACGGAGTATCGCCAATGCCGGCGCGTCTGCACTCGCCGAAAGGTGGTGATGGGCCTATGCGCTCGGCCGAGCGTGTTTATGCCCGTGGAATCGGTGAAGGCTTCTGGTGCATGCCCGCCCCTTCTGGGCGTGTGTGACCACCTGGGGCCCGGATCCCGGTTGTCTGTGGGGTAAAGGCGCAACCGGGATCCTGCCCTCCCCGCCCTTACCCCAGAAGCGGCGCGACCACTATGCGGATGAGAGGACTTGAACCCTCCACGGGGTTCGCTGAGGGGTGGTGGCCGGTGTCGGGGGTTGATGGGAAGCGGCATGGTTGAGCCGAACCGGCTCGCCGCTTCGCATGGCTCCTACGGCCCCTTGAGCACCGTTGTGGTCCTGGAGTGGTCCCGGCCAGGAAAATCGCCCCAACTCAGACAACTGATAGCGGTCCGCCAGCCGAGCCGCTCAGGCTCGGTTCAGCTGACGCCGAAGGTGGGCGTAGTCCCGCTCGTCAGGCCAAGCGACTTCGTTCATCACCGCCGCGAGCTCCGCGACCTCTTCGGGCACGAGATCCACGGCCTTGCGCGTCTCGCCCGCGTCGAGGTTAACCCGCGCCTGATCCCGAATCTTTTGAGCGGCCGACTGAGCCGCGAGGTTGCGCTTAATGCTCAGCGCGCCGGCAACGTCGAGGGCCTGCCGCTCGCTGAGCATTACGGGCTTCGAGCCGAACGGGAAAGCGACGGATGCCACCTCAGGACCCTAGCGGCGCACGGGGAAGGCCCGCGTTCGGCCTAGGCCAGCACCATCCGAACATCACACCCGGCAGACCACCGAGACTCGTCTACTTGGCAACCCGCTGGCAGCTAACGTTGGCAGTGGAGTTGATCAGCGAGCTAGTTCTCCGCTCGATCGCCGCTCACGAGTCGAAGGGCAGAAACGGTCCCACCTTGGACGATGTGGCCGCCGATCTAGGGATCCCGCCTGTGTTCGGATATGACCGGCTCAACGAGCGCCTGCAGCGTCAGGTTGTACTCGGCCGCGTCTCTTCCGACGGCGAACACTTCCGGCTGACCGCTACGGGACGCTTGGCCGTCTCCGCCTAGCCGGGCCATTTTGCTCGAGTGAGCTCACGGCGCGGGCTTCGTGATCGGCAGATGCAAGAGTAGGGTGTGTGGCGTGCGGAATCTCTTGCGCACTGATCTCGAGCACACTGCTCAGACGTTCCTCGGATACACCGATGACGCTAAGCGGCACGCCAAGGTCGATGCTTGGATGAGCAAGCCAGAGGCGATTGACTGGCAAGCGGAGATCGACGAGGCTCATCTCCACGGCCAAGAAGTGCGCTTCGGCAGCGAGCAGTTCGAGCAGGTCCGGCTGCTCCTAGGCGAGCACCGGTCCGTCTAGCGGCCACCTCTTCTAGCGCCGTTACGACCGCACCGCGCGCAAAGAACGTCTTCCCCTACGCGGAGTTCAGGCCAGATGTCGAAGGCGAGCCGACGCAATTCGTCGAGCGATTAGGCCGCTCTCCTCGAACCACCAGCGGACGTATTGAGCTCGCGTTTCCTCGTCGGCCGGCTTCTCCCCACGCCGGACTTACGCGGGTAGCGCGGGGGACTAGCCGCTAACGCTGCATGAACGCCGCGAAGGCAGGCGCGATTGCTGCGTTGGCGTGGGCCGCAGTCGAGCCGTTCGACCGGCGAGTCCTGCGCCACGATTACTCGGACGTCGCCCTGCTCGGTAAGGCAGTGACCCGTTCGGGAGCCTGGTCGCTCGCGGGCATCATGATGCACGGGGCGACGGCGCGGTGTTTGGAGTCGCGTATGCGCAGGCACGGACGCGCGGCACCTCGGCAGTGACCATGGCACTTGCGGAGCACACCGTCCTCTTTCCGCTCGGGGCGATCGTCGACCGCCGGCACCCCGCGCGCGGGACGAAGGGCCTCGCGACGCTGTGGTCGAAGCGTGCGTCGCGAAAGCGACCTTCCGGCACCTGCTCTTCGGCGCGCT
>DATFHC010000022.1:0-19672 GCA_035248765.1 Gaiellaceae bacterium | reverse complement strand
CAGAAGTCGGAGATGTTCAGCGCTTTGAAGGGCGAGTTGAAGTTCTGCGGGAACCGGAAGCCGAGGAGCGCGGCGAGCCCGACGGCCATGTCGGAGTAACCCGAGAAGTCGAAGTAGAGCTGGAGCGAGTAGCCGATCGCGGCGGCCCAGCCGCTCAGGAGGCCGAGATGCGCGTGGCCCTTGTAGAGCCGGGTCACGTATGGGTCGAGCTGATCGGCGATGAGGAGCTTCTTCACGAGCCCGCACGAGAGGAAGAACATCCCGCGACTCGCGGTCTCCGAGGTGAGGCGCGGCGTCAGGCGCTTGAGCTGCTCGGAGAGGTCGGTGAAGCGGACGATCGGCCCCGCGATCAGGTGCGGAAAGAGACCGACGAAGGTCGTGTACTCGAGCACGCTCCGGGTCGGCTCGACGCGGCGCCGGAAGATGTCGATCGTGTACGACATCGAGTTGAACGTGTAGAACGAGATGCCGATCGGGAGCAGGATGTGCAGCGACGGCAGCCCGGCTCCGAGCCCGAGCGCGCGTCCGATCCCGTTCAGCGAGCCGAAGAAGAAGCCCGCGTACTTGAAATAGGCGAGGATGCCGACGTTCGTCGCGAGCGAGGTCGCGAGCAAGAGCCGACGGCGCGGTTCGCTCGCGCTCGCCGCGATCCAGCGGCCGGCGAGGAAGTCGACGGACGTCGCGCCGATCAGCACCGGCAGGTAGCGCCAGTCCCACCACGCGTAGAAGAACCAGGAGGCGCCGGTGAGGAACACAAGCCGCAGCGGCCTCCAGCGGCTCAGCCCCCACCAGCCGGCCAGCACCGCCGGCAAGAAGGCGAAGAGGAAGACGTAGCTGTTGAAGAGCATGCGTCACCCGCCTCAGCGCAGCACTCCGTCGGAGTGGGCCACGATGTACCGAAGCTCGCGGCGCATGTTCGGGCGGCTCACGTGGGAGGCGTTCGACCAGTCGGTCTTCGTGCCGTGCCACTTCCGAATGTCCTCGCAGTTCACCACGACGAAGCGGAACCGCTTGTGCAGCTGAGCGAGCTTCTCCATCGTTGCGCGATGGGCCGGGAACCCGAGCTTCTCCTCCGCTGCGAGCACGCTCGGGTAGAGCGGGTTCAGCACGATCACCGGCACCTCGCCGCGGCTGTTCATGAAGGCGAGCATCCGGTCGAGGTACGCGAAGCGCCCGGGAATCCTCAGGTCCTGGCGCGCCTGCTGCAGGGTCTCCCGATTCGCTCGGACCCCGGCGACCCTTGCGGCTATCGACCTCTGCAGCGACTTCGCATGCTCGGGCAGGAACCGAAGCGACTGCGCGGTCAGCGAGCCGTCCGGGTTGTAGTTGATCTTCGTACGGCAGCTCGCAAGCACGCATTTGTCGAACACGCGCCAGGAGTCCCTGGTCGCATCCGTGCTCAGGTACGTCTTGACGTCGCCCAGACCGAAGCGCGGGGCGTCGGGTAGATAGCGGCGGGCACGCGGATCCTGCGCGAGCTGTGGCTGCACGATGCCGCTCGCAAGTCCCTCGTCGGTGAACCAGATGTAACCGCGCTTCTGGTGCGGGAAGCGGTCGGCAGTGAACCGCACGAACACGTACGCCTCGGGGGCGGAGCCGCCGGTCACCGCGGCGTTGAAGGCAGTGTGGTCGGTCAGGCGCTGGAGCTGGGAGGGCTGCGCCTGCCGGCCACGCGAATCGCCGAGGATCAGGATCTGCGGGCCGCGCTTCAAGTGCTGGATCAGGTCGAGCTTGATCGAGCGGTCCGGCTCCACGGCGGTCGGAACGACTCCCGTGCCGGCCAGCGCCAGCGGGTCGATCACGACGTTGAAGGCGAGCACGACAGCGAGCACCGCTCCGAACGAGCCGAGGAAGCCGCCCACGAAGCGGCGCTGGGTCGCCCCGGCCGCGCTCGTCGAACGGGATTCCGCCGCCGTCATCGCCTGCGTCGTCACCGGCTGATTCCGACCTGGTCGAGATTGGCCTTCGTGACCGTGAGCGGCTGACCCAGCCGCAACTCCTGGTTGTGGCCGAGGTAGTGGACGGTGCCCACCGGCCCGCCGACGTCATAAGGGCCCGGCGCGAGGGTAAGTGCGTGGTGGCGGGCGAGATAGTCCGCCGCCCAGATCGTCAGATAGCCGAGATGGACCGGATCACCGCCGCATACCACTTCCTCGGATCCGGCACGGACGCTGTTGGCGAGTGTGATGTACACAGGTGGACAGTCGCCGCCGTTGCCTGCGGAGAAGACCTTGCCGACGTTGTGGGTGTGAACCAGCTGCGGCGGTCCCGTGTAGCTCTCGCTCGGGCAGAGAAAGATCAGGCCGCGCAAGTGGGGGTACTTCCGCAGCACGGGGCGGAGCTCGAGCGTGCCCGCAGGGCCGTTCCCGATGCCTCCGTAGATCACCGCGACCCGGTGCATGCGCGGGTACCGGCGCGGGATGTACGCCTTGGCCGCCTTGAGCCAGGTCTGGACGATGGAATCGGCCGGCTGGCACGGGACGATCACGTACTGCCCTCGCTCCCTCATCTGTCTGGCCAGTGCGTCTGCGAGCGCGTGCGCGTACTGCGTGGACCCGGACTGATTGACCCAGACCGAGCCGGGATAGCGCTGCTCGAAGGAAAGGGTGGGAATGCTGGCGGCACGCGCCTGCGCGAGAGCTGGAAGGACCTGCTCGATCGTCGCCTCCCCCTGGTCGGTGTTGACCGCGATGGCGGCGACGTGCTGTGCGATCAGGGACTTGATCGTGTCGATCTGCGTCTGCGCGTCGCTCGCGTCCTCGGTGACCACGAGGCGATCGCCGAGCGCGGCCGCCGCAGACTGGGCGCCGGCCTCTTCCTCCGGAGCGGTCGGCGAGCCTGGCCCCTGGACGATCAGGCCGATCGTGAGCTGCGCTCTCGGGGCGCCGCTCGAGCTGCTCGCGAGGAGTCCGGCAGTCGTCGCAACTGCGGCTACCAGGATCGCCCCTATTCCGAGCCGCTTATTCATTTCTGAACCCCATGCCGGATCCGGACTGTGAACGGGCGGCTCCTGGCGTCGGCCCAGACCTGCCCTTGCGGGTCCGCACATCGCGACCGGGGGAAGTAACAGAGGCGTTGCGCTGTCACTTCGGCGATGTAGGTGGTTGCCGCCTGCGGCTGGACGTCGAGCTTCCACCGGTATGTGATTCGGCGCGAGCCTCTCGTGCGGACCGTGGCTACGAGTGCGAAGGGCTGACTGCTGTTGTGGCGCGCGAGAACCACCACTGGCGGGGGCGGCGAAGTTCCTGGGTCGCTCCGATGGACTCGTCCGCGCAGGGTCAGCCGTGTGCGGCCCCGGATCGTGTGGCTTCGGGCGGTCAGGGTCACGGAACGGCGCAGGGGCGTCGTGACCACCGTGCCCTGGAACTTGCCGTCGACTGTGTACGCGTAGCTGCCCGCGTAGAACATGAAGGGGTCGTTGCATCCGTGGCTACCGCTGCCCGGGTCAAGCGTGAACGAGCAGAGGCCGTTCGCGAACACGACCGTGTGGGTCACGGAATCTTGGGTGACGAAGCGCAGGTTCCCTTCTGCGTGCATCGTCAGCGTGTCCGGCGACGGGCCGGTGGCTGTGAGCGTCACCAGACAGCCCCAGACAAACCCGCAGTTCGGTGGTTGCGGCGCGCTGTTCGATGCGTTGGCGAACAGCCCCGCTGCAGCCGCGACCGTGGCCACGACGATCGCCATGGTTCCGAATCGCTTGTTCATTCGGCTAGCCCTCGTCGTCCTCTGTGCCGGTGCCGCGGGGCTGCCAGCCGGGGACGAACTGGACGCCTGGGCCGGGGTGGACCGCCTGCGGGTCGCCGCCGTCCGAGGCGTTGACGGTGTAGACGGTGCGGCTGGGGAAGTCGAGCGTGACGATGCGCGTTCCGTCCGGCGACCAGGCGGTGCCGTAGTAGGTCGCGCCGGTGGTGATCGGATGCTGGTCGGACCCGTCGGCGTTCATGACCCAGATGTCGCCCCAGCTCGGGCTGACCGTGTCCGCGATGCCGTGAGTGTCGGCTATGTAGGAGATCCTGCTGCCGTCAGGGCTCCAGTCGGGGACCTGGTCCTTGGGCTGCGGGTCGGATGTGAGCTGGGTCTGGTTGGCCCCGTTGGCGTTCATCAGCCAGACCTGCCAGGTCCCGGTGCGGTCGCTGTCGAAGACGATCTTGTTCCCGTCCGGGGAGAAGGCCGGGTAGGTGTTGTTGCCCACACCGGTTGTCAGCCTGGTGAGATCCGTGCCGTTGCTGTTGACGAGATAGATGTCCCGCGTGGGAGAGCCGGCCGGCTTGGCGGTGAAGACGATCTGACTTCCGTTCGGCGAGAAGTCGGGGAAGATCGCCGGCCCGCTCATTTGCGTGACCTGCTGCTTGTCGGTGCCGTTCTGGCGCATCGTCCAGACCTGGACGGGCCCGCCGGCTTGGCCCGAGCAGTAGGCGATTCGGCGGCCGTCGGCCGAGTAGGCCGCGCAGGCGTCGAAGCCGGGGTCGGTGGTGAGCCGCCGCAGGTCCTGTCCTCCCGGTAGCGCTGAGTAGACGTCCGTGTTGCCGTTGACATTCATCCCGAAGGCGATCCGCCCGTTGGTTGCCCCGGCGTAAGTGGCGCGCGCTGACTCGTTGAGCCCGGCGAGCGCCGAAAGCGCGCAGACTGCGGCGACGGCTGTGAGGGCGAGGGCCCTGTTCATGTCGGTCTTCCTCCTGGTTGGCGATTTCGTCGATGGCCAGTGATCCGCCACGCGACCTTCACGTGGGGTTGGTCGGTCGCGAGCGTGAAGCGGCCGTCTGCGAGATCCGCGGTGACGCGGGCGCGGCTTGGCGGGTCGAGATCTCGCAGTTGGTACTCGAGCGGCGGCGCCATGGGTTCTGCCCCGGCCGGGAGCCGGACGGTGGCGAAGCCGCTGCCGTCCGTCCACACCTCTCCGTGATACGCGACGCTGTCCATCGCGCTCAGGGTGGGCGCCCCGGGTTACGGGAGAGCTAGGACCAGATAGGCGCAGCAAGCGCTGGGACCTTCCAATCCGGCTTCCGAAGCGGTAAAACCGCACCGTGGAGTTTCGGATCCTCGGGCCGCTCGAGGTGGTCGAGGACGGGAATCCGGTTGCGCTAGGAACGCTCAAGGAGCGACTCGTCCTCGGTGTCCTGCTCCTGCACGCGAACGAGTTCGTCTCGCGCGAGCGCCTGATCGACGACCTCTGGGGCGCGGCGCCGCCCGCGACGGCGCGAAAGGCCGTCAACGTCTACATCTCGAAGCTGCGGCAGGCGCTCACGCGCGATGGCCATGACCCGATCGCGACCGCGGACGGCGGCTACCGCCTCCTCGTCGACTCCGATCTCCTCGACGCGGACCGCATGCGCGGTCTGGTCGCACGGGCGGCCGTGCACATGGCCGACGGCGAGTCCGAGGCGGCTTCGCAGCTGCTGCAGGAGGCTCTCGCCTTCTGGCGCGGGCCCACGCTCGCGGGGCTCTCACTCGAGTCATTCGGACGCGACGAGGTGGCGCAGCTCGACGAGCTGCGGCTCACGGTGCTCATGGACCGGATCGACTGCGATCTCGCCCAAGGCCGTCACGAACGCGTGCTCGGGGAGCTCCAGGTTCTCGTCCGCGAGCATCCGCTTCGCGAGCGCTTGCGCGCCCAGCAGATGCTCGCGCTCTACCGCGCCGACCGCCAGGCAGAAGCGCTCGAGGCGTATCAGCGCGCACGGCACGACCTGATCGAGGAGCTCGGGATCGAGCCGAGCGAGTCCCTGCAAAGGCTCCACCAGGCGATCTTGCGACACGACCCGGCGCTCGAGGTGCCGAGCGGGACCGCTGCCTCCAACGGGGCCGTGACGGCGTCGGTACCGACCGCCGATGTGACTCCGCCACGGCGACAAGCGTTTCGGCGGCGCCAACTGGTCGTGGCCGCGCTGGCCGCCGGCGCGGCCGTTGCCGCCCTCGTCGCCCTTCTCTCCACCGTCGGCGGCGGACGCGAGGCTCTCCGCGCCTCGCTGCCGGTCATCAAGCCCAACAGCCTCGCCCGGATCGATCCGGTCAGCGGCACGCTGGTCTCCGACGTCCCTGCCGCTGGGATCGAGCCCGGCCCGATGGCACTCACGGGAAGCAAGCTCTGGCTGGTCAACCGCGGCGCAGGGACGATCTCGCGCTACCTCCTCCCGCGCGACAGGCCCACGACGACCTTCTCGGCAGGATCGACTCCATACGCCGTCGCGGCCGATCCGGACGGCAACGCATGGGTCTCGAACACGTCGCCGACGGTCACCTGGATTCTTCACACGGCCACCGGCAGCGGCACGGCTGCAGTGCCTCTCGTAGCCGAGCCGATCCCGGTTCCGTTGCCGCGTGCGGGCGCTGAGGCGTACGGCGGCGGTTACCTATGGGTGATCCCGGGTCCGCTCACCGGGCGCAGCGGTTACGACCGGGTTTCGCTGATCGGCGTTCGCAGCCATCGGGTTGCGCAAACCATCAGGGTCGGCGGAGAGACAACAGCCATCGCCTACGGGTTCGGTTCGGCCTGGATTGGAACCTACGACGCACGCCACTCCAGTGCCTTCCTTTCGATTGTCGGGCCGGGCTCGAATCGGGCAAGGCCGCTCAAGCTGGAAACGGACGACGGGTGGGGTCCGCTCGCCATTGCAGTCGGAGACGGCGACGTCTGGGTGCTCACCTCGGCCGGTTCGGTCATCAGGGTCGACCCCGAGACGCTGAAGATCGTCGGCCGAGTCCGGCTGTCTGCCAAGCACCCGGCGCTGCTTGCGGTCGGCGCGGGATACGTGTGGACGGTCAACCTCGCCGATCACTCCCTCTCCCAGATCGCTCCGCACACCAACAAGGTCGTGCGCACCGTGCCGCTCGGCAGCTTTACGAGCACCCCCTGCGGCATTGCCGCAACCCATGACGCCGTCTGGGTCACGGTCGGAGACGCCTACTGCGCCAACTCGAACGCCGGAGGCGTCTAGTGGTTCGAAGGACGGTCTTCGCCACGGTGGCTGCGCTCTCGCTCGCGGCTACTGCCGGAGCCCTGCTCGCCGGCCCGAGCGGAGCTGCCCACCCGACGTACACGATCGCGTTCGCAAGCGACCAGGCGTCCAGCCCGCGAGTGCAGGCAATCGCTCGGGGTGCACGGGCCGCGGCGAAGAGGCTGCGCGTGCGCTTCACCGTGGTCGGGCCTTCCTACGCCGGTCCGGGCGATGGCTTCGTCTCCATCTTTCAGTCGCTCATCGCGCGTCACCCCGACGCCATTGCGACCGAGGGCTTCTTCCCACAGATGAAGCCCGTTCTGGACAAGGCGCGCCTGGCCGGGATCACGCTGGTCGCCTCCGGCGACGACATCGACGCGAAGCGTTCGCTCTGGATCGGTCAGTCCAGTCCCGTCGAATACGCCCATGCGCTCGCCGATGCGCTCGCTTCCCAGATGAAGGGCCGGGGTGAGTACGCGATCGCACGAGAGCCAGGGCAATTCCCGATCGCAAACGAGGAGCAGCGGCTGATCGAGGCGTATGTAGCCAAGACGTATCCGAACATGCACCTGGACGCCGTCATCAGTGGTGCAGATGCCAATGGCTACCCGCTCTTTACGTCAGTCCAGAAGTTCGTGACTGCGCATCCGCAGCTGAAGGGGATGATCGGAGTGGTTCCGAGATGCGCGTACTCCATTGCGGAGGCGATCATCCACACTCATAAAGAAGGGAAGGTGTTTTCCGCCGACAACGGCGGAGGCTCGTTCGGTGACCCCCTACCGGGCTACGTGAGGAAGGGCGTCGCGCAGATCGTCTTCGGCGGCGACCCGGTCAAGCTCGGCTATCTAACGGTCTGGGCGACCGATTACCTGCTCACGGGTCACAGGTTCAGATCCGGCGTGTACCAGGTTGGTGGTCCGATCGGCCTCGTCTCGTACTACGCCAATCACCAGGAGCTGAGGCTCGGCCAGCCGCTCACCATGACGAACGCGAACGTCGACCTGTACGCGAACAAGTTCTAGGCGGCCGCGTAGCCCTCGCGGCGTAGCAGCTCGCGCGCGCGGGCGGCGTTGTCGGCGCCTGCGACGAGGATGACGAGCACACCGCCGTACTCCGGAGAGACGTGCCGCATCTCGAAGTCCTCGAGGTTGATCTGGGCCGCGCCGAGGATCTGCGTGATCCGCGCGAGGACGCCCGGCCGGTCCGGGATGCGCACGCGAATGCGGTTCAGCTGAGCCGGCTCCGTGCGGTAGGCGAACGACTCCATGCGTTCGCGGGCGGCGGCCGCGGCGGCGATCGAGCGCTCGATCGACTCGCGGTCTCCCGCCGCTAGCGACGCCTCGAGCTCTTCGAGCGACGTGCGCAGGTCCGCGACGGCTGCCGCGATCTCGTCGGCATTGCCGAGGAAGATGTCGCTCCAGACGGGTGCGTTCGCACCGGCGAGCCGAGTCATCTCGCGGAGGGAGGCTCCTGCGAAGACGAGCGGCGCGTCGTCCTCCTTTGCGGCTTCCGCGACGCGCAGCATGAGCAGGTTCGCGAGGGCGTGGGGGAGGTGGCTCGTCAGCGCGAGCAGCCGGTCGTGCGCAGCCGCCTCCGTATGCACTGCGCGCGCCCCGAGCGAGGTGACGAACCGCTCGACGAGCGCGATGCTCTCCGTCGACGAGGCTTCGGTTGGGGCGAGGAACCAGGTCGCGGCGTCGAAGAGGTCGGCCGTGGCGCGGGTCGGGCCGCCGGTCGCGCCGCCGGCGACCGGGTGGCCGGGGACGAACCGCTGCTCGGAGATCTCGGCGAGCGGGCGCTTCGTCGATGCGACGTCGGTGACGACGGCATCCGGTGCGGCGGCAAGCGCCTCCCGGACGACCGCGGGTGCAGCCCCGACGGGAACCGCGACCACGACGAGCTCGGCGTCGGCCAGAGCCTCGGCGAGCGATGCCGACGGCTCGAGGGCGCCGCGCGCCGCGGCCCGCTCGAGAACGCCCGGATCGGAGTCGAAGCCGCGCGTGCGAGTGCCGGTGCGGCCGGCGGCGAGTGCAACCGATGTCCCCACGAGCCCGGTGCCGACGACGGCGAGACGCGCGACTGCGGGCGGCTGCTCCGCTGCCGCCACCGGAGCCGTGGGCGCGCGCCGCTCGGCCGCGACCTCCTCCTTCAGCACGTCGAGGACAGCGGAGAAGATCGACCGGACCCCACGCTCCGACAGCGGGCCCGGGTTCGCGGCGACGAGCGCCTGGAGGAGCTCGGTCTCCCGCTCGGGATCGATCCAGCGCTCGCCGACCTCGTCCTTGTGGTCGCGCACGGCGGCGACGAGCTCGAGTCGTCGGTTCAGCAATTCGAGCAGGCGCCGGTCGAGCTCAGAGATCTCGCTCCGGAGTGCCTCGAGGTCGCTCATGCGTTGTGTTTCTCCCCGGCCTCGACCGCGACAGCGAGCCGGTTCGCCGGCGGCGCGAGCGGACAGACCCAGCCGGGGTCGTACGAGCAAGACGGGTTGTAGGCGAAGTTGAAGTCGAGCACGAGCTTGTTGTCCGCTTCCCCGAGATCGGCGCCCTTCACCGTGTCGAGGAGATAGCGGCCGCCGCCGTAGGTCGTCGTTCCGCTCGTCGAGTCGCGAAACGAGAGGAAGACGCCGCCGCCGTAGCCCGCCAGCCAGTCGAGCTCCAGGGCCAGCGATTCGCCTCGCAGCTCGAAATGCGCCCGCGCGAACGGCGTGAAGAGCATCGGCTCGGGCCCGCTCGTCTCGATGGCCGTGGGAGCCGCTTCGACATCCTCGAGCTCCGCGAGGACACGCGCCGCGGGGTCGTAGTCGTAGTACCCGAGCTCGGAGTAGCCGGGCCGCGGCGATTGGGGGTGCGAGCGGAACAGTTCGTCCCGGGTTTCGCGCCAGAGCTCCCAACCGGATTCCGGCTCCAGCACGCGGACGGCCGCATAGAGGGCGAACACCCGCCGCTTCCAGTCGAGCAGCGCCAGCGTCTCGGCGGCAGTCATCGGCTCGAAGCTACCCCGCGAGCTGCCGTGTGCGCTCGACGGCCCGACGGAGCGACGTCTCGTCGAAGAGGTACGGCGTCGCGTTCGCGACGAAGCGAAGCGGCCCGTTCAGCTCCGCGCTCCCTGCGGCGGCGTTCGCGAGATAGCGGACGGGAATCTCGTGACAGACGACGAGCGTCACCGCCTCGTCCCGCGCGAGCAGCCGCTCGCACACGCCGGCGTAGCGCAACGCGGCCTCGTCGAGGCTCTCTCCTCCGGGGAAGCGATCCTTCCTGTTCGCGTGCGCGGGCGCAGCGCGGTAGTCATCGAGCGATTTGCCCTCTAGCTCGCCGATGCGGACGTCTCCGAGCTCCTCGTCGACGAGATGCGGCACCTCGCGATTCGCGAGCGCGATGTTCGCGGTCTGCAGCGCACGCGGAAACGGCGAGACTGCGACGAGGTCGATCGGCAGTGCTGCGAGCTGGCCGGCCAGCCGCTCCGCCTCCTCGATTCCCTGCTCGGAAAGCCCCCGGTCGAGAGCCGGGTCGCCGTTTACCACCTGGTCGACGTTGAAGAGCGACTGCCCGTGGCGCGCGAAGAGGAACAACCGCATCGCCGGAGACTAAGCCGCGGCCGACTCCTTCGGTGCAACGTCCCGCACGTGCACCGCCGGAGCCGACCGCATGCTCCGGCGCTGTTTTCCGTCTAGGCGCGCATAAAACGCGAAGACCGGCCCAGCATTCGCTTCAGCGGGCTCTGCTTCGGAAAGAGCCACCGGTCGGCCGCGGCACCGACGGCCCAGACGACGACCGTCCCGCCGACGAGCGTCCAGAAGCCGTGGATGTGGAGTCCGCCGACGATCGCGTCGGTCAGCCAGAGGATGAACATCGCCACGAAGAACCAGGCGACTCCGAGCGTGACGATCGCCAGCGGAAAGGTGAGAAGCTTCAGCGCGGGTTTCACGAACGTCGCGAGGAGCCCGTAGACGAGGGCCGCGAGGATCAGCGTGCCAGCCGATCCGCCGACCGAGATGCCGCTGAAGATCCACGCGGCGATCGCAAGGGAGGCGGCATCGACGGCCCAGGCAACGAGAACGCGAAGCGGAAACGGCATGTGCCGATCGTAACGGCACACAGGAGGGCCGCCGACGACGGGCCGCCCTCCTGTCGTAGAGGGGTGAGGCTACGCCGGCAACGGCGTGCGTGCCTGCGCGGAAGCCGCTTCGGACCTGCTCTGCAGAAAGAGCGTGATCGATGCGACGGCGACCCAGAGGAGCCAGAACAGCATCGTGAAGAAGATGATCGACGCGATCGCAGCCACGCCGGCGGCGAACCCGAACCAGCCCACCCAGCTCGGCAGGATCGCGTAGCGGCGGACGGCAATCGCGGTGGCGAAGATGAGCGCCGCCATCGCCGCTCCTCCCGTCACGACCAGGAGGTACGAGGCGTCGCTCGCTGCGTGGATCACGCCGCTGTAGACGCGGTGGTGGTACGTGTCGTCGCTCATCGTCCGGATCCCGTCGGCGACCGCGATCCCGGCCATGGCGACGGCGATGTAGACCGTGCCGCCGACGAGCACGATCGTCGAGAGGAGCGTCCCCTGTTCCGGCGTTGCCTGCTCGCTCTCACGCACCCGCTCGCGCACCGCCGCCACGAACCAGATCAGCGAGAAGAGCCCGAGCCCCGTCAGGATCCAACCGAGATTGATGTACCAGCGATGGCTGTCGCTCCCGTACCAGGCAGCCATCTTCGCCGGCGACGAATCGTTCGGCCCGTCGAAGAGGAGAGCCGACCCGACGACCGCCAACACCACGAACACGAGCCCACTCAGGCTCGACCAGACCCGCAAGCCACGACCTGACATTCAGAACCCCCTTCCTCGAAATGATTGTGAGACCCCAGGCTCCCCGCTCGCGCGAAGAGCGCGGCTGCATTGTGTACCGATGGACTTGGCCTGTCTAGTCCGGATGGGCCGGGCAGGGATCGAACCTGCGACCTTGGGATTAAAAGTCCCCTGCTCTACCAACTGAGCTACCGGCCCTCGTCGGGCGAGCGTAGCGGCGCGCCGTAGGATCTGCCTCGTGGCGCCGTACCCGTACGAGACCGAGTTTCCGTCGCTCGACCTCGACCGGCTGGCGGACGGAATCCTGCGGTTGACGCTCCGCGCCCCCGGCCGGCTCAACGCCGTCAGCGAGGCTCAGCACGGCGAGCTCGCGCGGGTCTGGCAGGCGATCGGGCAAGACGAGGAGACGCGCTCCGTCCTCGTTCGTGGCGCCGACGGCGCGTTCAGCTCGGGCGGCGACCTCGACCTCGTGCTCGCGATCGCGGACGACGCGAACACTCGGCTCCGCGTCTTTCACGAGGCTCGCGACCTCGTCTACAACATGCTCCGCTGCCCGACGCCGATCGTCTCGGCGATCACTGGTCCCGCCGTGGGTGCCGGCCTCGTCGTCGGCCTCCTCGCCGACGTCTCCCTCGCGAGCCCCAACGCGCGCATCGTCGACGGACACACCAAGCTCGGCGTCGCGGCCGGCGATCACGCGGCGATCGTCTGGCCGCTCCTGTGCGGGATGGCGAAGGCCAAGTACCACCTGCTGCTCTGCGAGGAGGTCGACGGCGCGGAGGCCGAACGCATCGGTCTCGTCTCGCTCTGCGTGCCCGCGGAGGAGCTCGAGGAGCGGGCTCTCGCGATCGCGCGGCGCCTCGCTTCCGGCTCGCGCGCGGCGATCTCGCACACGAAGCTGGCCCTGAACGAATGGATGCTGCGGGCCGGGCCGATCTTCGACGCGTCGCTCGAGCTCGAGTTCCTCGACATGACCGGGCCGGACGTGCGCGAAGGCGTTGCCGCAGTGCGCGAGAAGCGTCCGCCAAACTTCGCGTGATGGATGGAGCCCAGCTACGCGATTTGCTCGGCGAGCCGACGGAGCTCGTGAAGCAGAAGATCGCCGACCGGCTCAACGCGCTCACGCGCCAGTTCGTCGAGCGGTCGCCTTTCGTCGTCGTCGCGACGGGACGGCCCGATGGCGGGCTCGACGTCTCGCCACGCGGCGACCCGGCCGGCTTCGTACGGATCCTCGACGAGCGGACGCTCCTCCTGCCCGACCGGCCGGGGAACAAGCTCGCCGACACGCTCACCAACCTGCTCGAGGACGACCGGATCGCGCTGCTCTTCCTGATCCCGGGCGTCAATGACACCTTCCGCGTGAACGGCCGCGCGCGGATCGTCGACGACTCCGAGCTGCTCGCCGAGAGCACGGTCGAGGGGAAAGCGCCGCAGCTCGGGATCCTCGTCGAGGTCGAGGAGGCGTACACGCAGTGCCCGAAGGCGCTGCTCCGGTCGGAGCTCTGGAATCCCGAACGGCACATCGACCGCTCGGAGCTACCGAGCTCGGGCGAGATCCTGCGCGCGGTCGCCGATCCAGAGCTCGACGTCGAGAAGTACGAGGAAGCCCGAACCGAGCGATACCGACGCCGCGAGGGGTTCTACTAGCGCCGCACGTGGTAGGCGCTCGGTATGCGCCGGATGCTGACGGTCTGGTTCGCGTGGCTCGCCCTGATGGCCGGCGCGAACCTCGCGACTCCGCTCTACGCGGTCTACTCCGAGCGGTTCGGTTTCTCGCCACTCGTGCTGACCGCGGTCTTCGCGACCTATGCGATCGTCCTCGTGCCGGCACTCGTCTTCTTCGGGCGCCTGTCCGATCGGTTCGGGCGGCGGCCTGTCGTCGCTGCCGGGCTCGCGACGGCTTGCCTCGGGCTGGGGCTGTTTGCCGCCGCGCAAGGAACCGCCTGGCTTTTTGCGGCACGAGCGGTCCAGGGGCTCGCGGTCGGGATGATCAGCGGGCCGGCGACCGCCGCACTGGTGGAGCTCGATCCACACGGGAGCCGCCGCCGCGCCGCGCTCGGCGCGGGGCTCGCGCAGGCGGGAGGCAGCGCGCTCGGCCCGCTCGCCGCAGGCGTGCTCGCGGAGTGGGCGCCCGACCGGCTGCGGCTTCCTTATCTCGTCGCGCTCGGGGTCACGCTGGTCGCCGGCGCGTTCGTGCTCCGGCTGCCCGAGCAACGCGAGGGGGAAAGGGAGCCATGGCGGCCGCAGTGGCCGCGGGTGCCGGCGGAGACCCGCAGAGCGTTCGTCCGTGTCGGCTTGACGGCAGGGGCAGTATGGGCGGCGATGGCGCTCTTCCTGTCGATCGGGCCCTCGTATTCCGAGCGACTGCTGGGGACGAAGAACCTCGCGGTTGTCGCCGCGATCGCCGCGGCGGGTCTCGTCGCGTCGTTCGCTGCGCAGGCTGCGATGGAGCGCGTCTCCGGCTCGCATCGCCGCGACCAGGCGCTCGGCTGCATCCTGCTCGCGCTCGGCCTTGGCGCAGTCGTCGCCGCCGCGCCGAGCGGTTCGATCACGCTGCTCGTCCTCGGCGCGGTCGTCGCAGGTGCAGGCCACGGGATCGGGTTCCTGTCGGCGCAGCAGGAGCTGAACGAGCTCGCTCCCGACGAGCGCCGCGGAGAAGTGACGGCGGCCTTCATTGCCTGCATCTACGCCCTTGTTGCGAGCTTCGTCATCGCGAGCGGGCTCCTCGGCTCGGTGTTCTCGCTCGACACCTCGGTCGAAGCGGTCGCATCAGCCCTGATCGTGGTCGCCCTCGGCGTAGCCGCGTGGCACGCGGCTACCTCGCGTTCTGGCGCTCCCAGGCGTCGAGCAGCTGCTCCACGTTCCGCCGCTGCTCGTCGCTGAACTCGAACCCCGCAAGGAGGCGGCGAGCCTCGCCGACGTCGTCGTTCTCGACTGCGGCCTCGAGGTGCTCCCGCATGGGGATCGGCTGCCGCAGCTGCCGTCTCAGCCAGCGGAGAAGGCTTACCTGGGCCGCCTCCATCAGCGTGGCCTCGCCGGCAGGGGATGCCCGCGGAAGTGGTGCCACACCGCGCGCGCGAACGGCGCGATCAGAGCGCCCCAGAGCAGGATCCCGCCGAAGATGCAGAGGGCTTCGACGCTCTCCCGGCCCTGCCGCTCCCAGTAGACGTCGCGCAGGTTCAGCCAGAGCGCGAACTCGTCGAGGATCAGCGCCGAGCAGACGCCGTAGGCGAAGGCGCTGTAGCGGAACAACCGCCGTGGCGGCTTGTCCTCGAAGCCATAGAGCAGCAGCCAGACGTAGCCGAGCACGATCAGCCCGACCATCCCGAAGACGAAATGGTGGATGTGGACGCCGCCGATGATGATGCCGCCGTTCGGTCCCGCGCCCTTCTTGTGGAGCAAGGTCGTGATTCCGCGGGTAACCGCGAGCGTGACCGTGAAGCCGAGCGTCGCGAACATGACCCGCTCCCGTCTCGGGCTCAGATGGTGATGCAGGTGCAGGCCCTGCGCCGGTTCGTCGTCGATCTTGACGGCGTCATCCATGGCCCAATTGTCGCGTGTCCGTCCGGCCGACGGCCTTCTTACGCTCCCGTCATGCTTGGAGAGGAACTGCGGCGTCTCGTCACCTGGAGCGAGCGCCATCGCAGGCTGCTGGCGCGAATCATGATCGCCTTCGGGCTTTCCGTAGTCGTCGACCTCGTCGGCGGGCTGCTGATCTGGCTGCTTGAGAGTGGCAAGAAGGGGAGCGAGATCCACGGCTACTGGGACGCGCTCTTCTTCTCCTCGGTTCAGATTCTGACCGTCTCCTCGTCGCTCAAGAACCCGATCACGAGCGGAGGCAAGATCGTGGACGTCGCCCTCGAATTCTGGGCGATCTTCGTCGTCACCGCGGTCGCGGGGTCGTTCGCCTCGTTCTTCCGATCCGGAGACCAGTCCTGAGCGCGCCGGACTACACCTGGTTCGTCCGCGAAGGATCGGTCGACGGTCCAGTGGTCATGAGGGAATACATCTATGACGTGCCCGACAAGGAGCCCGTGGTGGGCCAGGAGCTGTACCTCTCCAACGGCTCGGGCCCGTGGCGTGTCATCTATCTCGAACAGGTGCCGGAGCAGCCTCGCTCGCCGTACAACATCCTCGTCGTCGAGCGGGTCTTCTAGCCGGCGCTTGATCGATGATGGGCGGTGACGGGATCGAACCGCCGACCCCCTGCTTGTAAGGCAGGTGCTCTCCCAGCTGAGCTAACCGCCCGGATCAGCGGAGGGTACCGCTACTTCTCGTCGAGCTTCAGCGCGGCGGAGTTGATGCAGTAGCGGAGCCCTGTCGGATGCGGGCCGTCGGGGAAGACGTGGCCGAGATGGCCGCCGCAGTTCGAGCAGAGCACCTCGGTACGGACCATCCCGTAGGCCGTGTCCGTCTCCTCGTCGACAGCGTGCTCGGCAGTCGGCGCCGAGAACGCGGGCCAGCCGCAGCCGGAGTCGTACTTCGCGTCGGAGTCGAACAGCTCCGCGCCGCAACCCGCGCAGCGATACGTGCCGTCTTCGAAGGTGTGGTCGTACTCACCGCTGAAGGGCGCCTCCGTCCCTTTCTCTCGCAGCACGCGGTACTGCTCGGGCGTCAGCTCTGCACGCCACTCCTGCTCGGACTTCTCGAGCTTCGACATGGTGCGAGCGTAGCTAGCGGTAGCCAACTGCTTCGGAAGTAGGTGTTTTCTTCTAGGATCTTGGCGCTTCAAGGCCCGCTTCCATGCGCCAGGGGATCGCATTGGCGGAAATCCAGGTCATGCGTCTCCGAAGGGGGAGGAAAAAGGATGAGAAGGGGCAGAAGAAGAATCGGCGTGTTCGCCGTGATCCTTGGCGTCGCGCTGGTGCTGGTGATGGGCGTGAGCGCCGCGAGCCAGCGCGGGTTGCACGGCGCGGCGGCACGCCAGCAAGCAGCTGCCGCGACCAAGCTGAGCGGCACGGATGAGGGCGGCTCTGCCACGAATGGCGACGACGACCTCATCGACCAACAAGCGCAATGGGGCTACGAGCGTTCCGCGCCTGCGGCCGACGTTTCCGGTCTCGCGCAGATCGAGGCCCTGAAGGCTGCGGCCGACCTTCCGGTAACGGGAGGAGCATGGCACGAGGTCACGACCCAGCCGTACAACGCCGAGACCGCTCCCTACCTCGATCCGTTCTGGAGTAACGTGGGCGCAGGCTTCGGTCTCGTCGGGGGACGCGTCACGGCGCTTGCCCAGACCGGTGATGGGGCCTGGTTCGCCGGCACGGCCGACGGCGGCGTCTGGCGGTCGACAGACCAGGGTGGCCACTGGACACCGGTCTTCGACTCCATGCCGACCCTCTCGATCGGCGCTCTTGCGGTGAACCCGAAGGACGGCTCGCTCTGGGTCGGGACGGGTGAGGCGAACGTGTCGCAGGACAGCTACTTCGGCGCCGGCGTCTACCGCTCAACCGATGACGGGGCGACCTGGCAGGCGGTCGGGGTCGACGTGGCCGGGAACACCCCGCTCGCCGGACATACGACGTTCCGCATAGCGTTCGACCCGGCCGGGGACGCGTACGCCGCCACCGACAACGGACTGTTCCGGCTCGCGGCCGGGGGCTCGAGTTGGGCCGAGGTGCTCGACCCGGCCGGCGCGTCCGACTTCCCACCGTACGACCAGCAGGTGACCGATGTGGCGGTCGTTCCCGGCACGAACGGCGGCACCGTGATCGCCGCCATCGGCTGGCACGGTCCCGGCAACACGCAGTACAACGGCTTCTACCAGTCGACGGACGGCGGCACGAGCTTCAGCCTCGTCCATCCGAGCGGGCAGATCAACGCGAGCGACATCGGCCGCACGACCTTCGCGTACTCGGCCGACGGCAGCCACCTGTACGCGATCGTGCAGTCTCCGGCGGCCCAGGCGGCGAACGCCGACTCCGTGCTGCAGGGCATCTTCCTCGCGACGGGTGCTAACGGCAGAGCCGCGAGCGTGACCGGCAGGTGGAAGCTGATCGCGAACTCTGCGGAGCTGCAGAACTCGGGCTCCGCAGCTCCGACTTTCGGCAGTCCCGGCGTGCAGGCCTGGTACAACCAGGACCTCGCCGTCGACCCGCAGCGTCCGAGTCACGTCTATGCGGGTCTCGAAGAGGTCTACGAGTCGAACAACAACGGCAACACGTGGATCACCGCGAGCCCGTACTGGAACTACAACTTCGCGTGCGACTACACGAATCCGCGGACGTGTCCGAAGACGACCCACCCGGATCAGCACGCGATGATGATCGCCAACGGGAAGATCGTGATCGGCAACGACGGCGGCGTCTACAGCCGGCCGCTATCGGACCTGGCGCAGGACGGCAACTGGACCGACCTCAACGCCACGCTGCGGAACTGGCAGTACTACGACGCCCGTGCCGGCTCCCTCTCCAATGGCGGGACCGCCGTGTGGGGCGGCCTGCAGGACAACGGCACCTCCCTTCTCGCGACCGGCGCTGCCCAGATGGTCGAGCCGGCCAGTGGTGACGGTTTCGACGTCATCGTCGATCCCGCCAACGGGAACAACATGGCCGGTGAGTACGTGGACGGAACGATGTACTCCTCGACAAACGGCGGCCTCGGCTTCGCGGATTTCGTGAGCCCGACCTGCGCAGCGCAGGCGATCACCGGCTTGCCAGGAGGGCCTCGGGCGGACTGCGACCCGGCGGCGCGCTTCGTCACGCCGATCACGCAGGATCAGCAGAACGCGAACACCTGGCTGCTCGGCGGCGAGGACGTATGGGTGTCGAGCGATGGCTGGAATACCAGCTGCACGCAGTCGGCCTGCTCGTGGACGAACGAGTTCGACACGGGGCCAGGCAACGCGGTCACGGCCCTGTCATCCGCGAACAGCGGCTCGATCATCTACGCTGCCTGGGTCGGCGGCGGTGGCAATCCCGGTCCGGCGTTCGCCTCGGGAATCGCCACGAACTTCGGTGGCACCTGGCACCAGGTGAACATGTCCGGACTCCCGAACCGGTACATCGCCGGCATCACGGTCGACCCGTCGAACCCGGCGCACGCGTACGCCATCTTCAACGGCTACTCCCGCCGGTTCGTCCCGGGCGGCGGCGTGGGCCACGTGTTCGAGACGCTGGACGGCGGCGCCTCGTGGACCGACATCTCGGGCAACCTGCCGGATGTCGCGAGCGACGCGCTCGTGCTCTCCCACGGTCAACTGGCGCTCGGAACCGACGTTGGCATGTTCACCGCAGCGGTAGGCGGGGGCCCGTCCACGAGCTGGTCTCGACTCGGGACAGGCCTGCCGAACGCGGTCGACGACGATGTCACCATCGGCCCGGATGGGAGCATCTACGCGGCCACGCATGGTCGCGGCGTCTGGCGGCTCCAGCTAGGCGGCTGATCACAAGAAAAGCGGCCGGCTCCGCGAGGGGCCGGCCGTTCCATACCCCCAACGGGATTCGAACCCGTGCTTCAGCCTTGAAAGGGCCGCGACCTGGACCGCTAGTCGATGGGGGCCAGGAGTGGACTCAGGCTACCGGCTGGCCGGGTTATAGGAATCGACCAAACCCGGACACATCCCCCCAATACCGGGGAGTGACCGGATAATGACCCGGCAGGGGGACCGGTAGTCAGCCCGGCGGGCACCGAGACGCCTTGCCGGCATGGGTATGCCCGATGAGGATGCCCGGCGGGGTTCAGACTCAAGGACGCTCGCGTAGCCGATGAACCCTTACTCGGGGGATTTGCAGAGAGCGAGTCCCGGCCCCGAGCCGCTTAAGGACCGAGTCGGTCTGTGACCGCGGCGCGTTGGTCGAGGGTTTCGGAGATTTGGCCGGCGTTGTCGATTTTTTCGACGGTCATGTAGCGGTCGTTCTGGGTGAGGACGCGTTCGACCTGGGGGTAGAGGTGTCCGGGCGAGATGATGAAGGTGCGCGGGTTTGATCTGACCG
>DATFHC010000021.1:0-10812 GCA_035248765.1 Gaiellaceae bacterium | reverse complement strand
CGCCGAGCTCGAGCGTGGCTGGCGACGCATCGTCAGCGAGCTCGGGATCGAGTTCCTCCACCCCGACGCCCTGGAGGTCTTCGAGAACGCGGGACAGACGGTCGAGGGCGAGCTCGTCCGCTTCGACCCGGACTGGATCCTCGAGCAGGTCGCGAAGGCGCCGGCGGAGTTCGACCTTCAGGCGCGCAACCCCGAGCGCACCGTCCACATCGGCGGCAATCACATGGTCTTCTCCGCCGTCTACGGCTGCCCGTTCGTACGCGAGGGAATGGAGCGCCGCGACGCGACCTACGACGACTTCCAGAACCTCGTCAAGCTCGCGCAGTCGTTCCCACAGCTCGACTCGCCGGGCGGGACGATCTGCGAGCCGAACGACCGCCCGCTCGACTCGCGCCACCTCGACATGGTCTTCGCGCTCCTGACCCTCTCGGACAAGCCGTTCATGGGCTCGGTCACGTCCGGCCCGAACGCCGTGGACACGATCGCGATGGCGGAGATGGTCTTCGGCAAGGAATCGCTCGAGCAGACCCCGGCGATCATCTCGCTGATCAATGTCAACTCGCCGCTCCGCTACGACGACCGGATGCTCTCGGCACTCGTCGAGTACGCGAGGGCGGGACAGGCGACGGTGATCACGCCGTTCCTGCTCATGGGCGCGATGTCGCCCGTCTCGATCGTGGCGACGCTCGCGCAGCAGGTCGGGGAGGCGCTCGCGGGGATCGCGCTGGTGCAGACGATCCGCCCCGGCTGTCCCGTGGTGTTCGGCTCGTTCCTCTCGAACACCGACATGCAGTCGGGCTCGCCGAGCTTCGGCACTCCCGAGTCTGCCGTCGGCCTCCTCTGCACCGGCCAGATCGCGCGCCACTATGGGCTCCCGTTCCGCGGCGGCGGCGCTCTCACCTCGTCGCAGGTCGTGGACGCGCAAGCCGGCTACGAGTCGATGATGTCGCTCTGGCCCACGTTCCTCGCCGGCACCAACTTCGTCATGCACTCGGCGGGTTGGCTCGAGTCGGCACTCGTCTCCTGCTACGAGAAGTTCGTCGTCGACGTCGAGCAGCTACGCATGCTGCACGCGGCGTTCGAGCCGCTGAAGGTCGACGAGGAGGCGCTCGCGTATTCGGCGCACCAGGAGGTCGGCCAGGGCGGCCATTTCCTCGGTGCCGTCCACACACTCGAGCGCTTCCGCGAATGCTTCTACCGGCCGCTCGTCTCCTCCACCGAGAACTACGAGCGCTGGAACAAGAACGGCGGCCACGACACCGCCGCGCGGGCGTCCGAGATCTGGAAGAAGACGCTCGAGGAGTACGAGAAGCCGCCGATCGACGCCGACCTCGAGGCGGAGCTGAAGGCGTTCGTCGATCGGCGCAGGACAGAACTGGGGGATTGAGATGCAGACCGTGGGTGAGGTGATGTCGACGGGGCTCCTGACCGTGGACGCGACCGCGACGCTGACCGAGGCGGCCGCACAGATGGATTCGCGCGGGGTGGGAGCGGCGCTCGTCATGAACGGCGACCGTCTCTCGGGGATCCTCACCGAGCGCGACGTGCTCCGCGCGGTCGCGACCGGTGGAGTCGAGGGGACGAAGGTCGGCGCCTGGATGACGCACGACCCGGACACCGTCGGGCCGGACGAGCGGCCCGGACACGCCGCGGCGATCATGATCCACGGCGGGTACCGGCACCTGCCGGTGATGGAAGGCGACACGCCGATCGGGATCATCTCCATCCGCGACCTGATGCGACTCGTGATCGACGACGAGGCGCCGAAGGGTGGCTGACGCCGCTCGGCTGTTCGTCGACGGCGCCTGGGCCGACGCGGCCTCGGGCGCGACGTTCACGGCCTCCTCGCCGGCGACGGGAGAAGCCATCGCGGAAGTGTCCGAAGGTGGCCGCGAAGACGCGCAACGCGCGATCGCCGCAGCGAACCGGGCGGCCGAGGGTTGGGCCCGATCGGGCGCCTTCGAGCGGGCGGCGGCGATGCACCGCATCGCAGACCAGGTCGAGCGTCGCCGCGACGAGCTCACTCACACGCTGACGCTCGACCAGGGCAAGCCGCTGTCGGAGTCGCGCGACGAGGTAGAAGAGCTCGTCGCGTACTGGTGCAACGCGGCCGAGGACGCGAAGCGGCTCGAGGGACGCGTCCCGAACTCCGTCTCGGGCGACAAGCGCGTTTTGCTCCTACGCAGGCCGCGCGGCGTGATCGGCGTGATCACGCCCTGGAACTGGCCCTACACGATGCCGGCCGAGCTGATCGCCCCGGCGCTGGCGTGCGGAAACACCGTGGTCTGGACTCCCGCGTCGACGACCGCGGTCGCGGGCGCAGCGCTCGCCGAGTGCGTGGCCGAGGCCGACCTGCCGGCGGGCGTCTTCAACTTCGTCACCGGCCCGGGCGCGGTGGTCGGCGACGAGATCGCCCGCAACCCCGGGACGCACGGCGTCGGCTTCATCGGCTCGACCGAGACCGGGCGCCGCGTCGCCGAGGCGGCGGCGGGCAAGGCGGCGGTGCTCGAGCTCGGCGGGAACGGGCCGGTCGTCGTGCTCGACGACGCGGATCTCGACCTCGCAGCGGAGGCAACCGTCGCCGCCTGCTTCCTCTGCGCCGGTCAGAGCTGCACGGCCGGCGAGCGCCTCCTCGTGCACCGCGACGTGCGCGAGGAGTTCGTCGCGAACCTGGCGCGGATCGTCACCGAGCGCGTCCTACTCGGCGACCCCTTCGCGGAGGCGACGACGATGGGCCCGCTCAACAACGAGGGAGTGGCGGCCAAGATGGACGAGCACGTCTCCGACGCGCTGGAGCGCGGGGCGCAGGCCGTGCACGGCGGTGAGCGCGCGAGCGGGTTTCCCACGAGCCTCTACTGGCAGCCGACCATCCTCGACGGCGTACCGTCCGACGCACTCGTCGCGACCGAGGAGACGTTCGGCCCGGTTGCGCCCGTCGTGACGATTGACTCGCTTGAACACGCGATCGAGCTTGCGAACGCCTCGCCATACGGGCTCCTCTCGGCGATCTTCACCGGCGATCTCGCGAAAGGCCTGCGCTATGCCGACGCGGTGCGCACCGGCTGGGTCAACGTCAACGAGTCGTCCAACTACTGGGAGACGCACTTGCCGTTCGGCGGCCGTTCCGGCAGCGCGAGCGGCATCGGCCGCGTCGGCGGCTCCGCACCGATGGAGGCTTTCACCGAGCTCCAGACAGTCGTGCTCGCGTGACCGCCTGGGACTACGTGATCGTCGGCGGCGGCTCAGCCGGAAGCGCGCTCGCGGCACGCTTGACCGAAGACGCCTCGACGCGCGTGCTCGTCCTCGAGGCTGGACGGCCGGACCACATCTGGGATCCCTTCATCCACATGCCGGCTGCGCTCTCGTTTCCGATCGGCAGCCCCCGCTACGACTGGATGTACCGCTCCGAGCCGGAGCCGTTCATGCACGGCCGCCGCGTCTACCACGCGCGCGGCAAGGTGCTCGGAGGCTCGAGCTCGATCAACGGGATGATCTTCCAGCGCGGCAATCCGCTCGACTACGAGCGCTGGGCGGACGAGGCCGGACTCGAGACCTGGGACTTCGCCCACTGCCTCCCCTACTTCAAGAAGATGGAGACGTGCCTCGCCGGCGCCGACGAGTGGCGCGGCGGAGACGGGCCGATCGTGCTCGAGCGCGGGCCCGCCTCCTCTCCCCTCTTCGATGCCTTCTTCGGAGCCGTGCTGCAGGCCGGCTATGGGCTCACGCCGGACGTCAACGGCTACCAGCAGGAGGGCTTCGGTGCCTTCGACCGGACGCTGCACCGCGGCCGCCGCCTGAGCGCGGCGCGCGCGTACCTGCACCCGGCGATGAGCCGCCCCAACCTCGAGGTCCGCTGCCGCCAATTCGTTACCCGGATCGTGTTCGAAGGGACGCGGGCTGTCGGGGTCGAGCTCGCAAACGGCGACCCGGTGCGCGCCGGCGAGGTGATCCTCTGCGGCGGAGCGATCAACTCACCGCAGCTCCTGCAGGTCTCCGGCGTCGGCAATGCATATGAGTTGGAGGCAATTGATATATCGGTCGTACACGACCTTCCCATGGTCGGGGAGAACCTCCAGGACCACCTCGAGGTCTACATCCAGCACGCCTCGACAAAGCCCGTCTCGGTGCAGCCGGCGCTGAAGAAGTGGCGGCGCCCGGAGATCGGCGCGCGGTGGCTGCTCCTGCGCAGCGGGCCGGGCGCGACGAACCATTTCGAGGCGGGCGGGTTCGTGCGCTCGAACGACGAGGTCGCCTATCCGAACCTCATGTTCCACTTCCTGCCCCTCGCGATCCGCTACGACGGATCGCAGCCGGCCGCGAAGCACGGCTACCAGGTGCACGTCGGGCCGATGTACTCCGACGTGCGCGGCACGCTGAAGATCACGAGCTCCGACCCTCACACGCACCCCGCGCTGCGCTTCAACTACCTCTCGACCCCGAGCGACCGGCGCGAGTGGATCGAGGCGATCCACGTCGCACGCTCGATCCTCGGGCAGCCCGCCTTCGCGCAGTACGACGGAGGGGAGCTCTCGCCCGGGCCCGCGGTGCAGAGCGATGAGGAGATCCTGGACTGGGTCGCTCGCGACGCCGAGACCGCGCTCCATCCTTCGTGCACGTGCGCGATGGGAACGGTGGTCGACCCGGCGACCATGCGGGTTTACGGGCTCGACGGGATCCGTGTCGTCGACGCCTCGGTCTTTCCTTTCGTCCCCAACGGGAACATCTACGCGCCCGTGATGATGGTCGCCGAGAAGGCCGCCGACCTGATCCGCGGCGCCACGCCGCTCGAACCCCTCCAAGTCGACTTCTACCGCCATGCTCAGCCAGCTCCGAGTAGATGAGCTCCTCGCCGCGATCGGCGAGCGGACGCCCGCCCCTGCCAGCGGCGCCGCGACCGCCCTGACCGCAGCTCTCGCGGCCGCTCTCGCCGAGCTCTCCGCCCGCTTCGCGGACAACGAGGCCGACGCGGAGCGGGCTCACGCGCTCGCAGCCGAGCTCGTCCGGCTGGGAGACGAGGACGCCGCGGCCTACGCCGCGTTCATGGCGGACCGAAACCAGGAGACGCGCGCCGAGATCGTCCGCGTGCCCGAGGAGATCGCGCGGCTCGCCGACGAGGCCGTCGAGATCGCGGAGCGCGCGACGGAGAGGTTGAGCCGCGCCGTGAGCGGAGACGCCAGAGCTTCAGCCGAGCTGGGCCGCGCCGCAGCCAAGGTTGCTCGCGGCCTGGCGGAGCTCAATCGCGCGGGATCTTGAGCTCGCGCCCGACGTAGAAGCCGGAAACCTCCTCGAGCACGTATGGCGCCATCGCGCTCCGCCGCTCCGACTCCACCTCGGATCGGCGGTAGGCGTCCCGCGACTCGGCCGAGTCCCAGACCGAGACGCCGACGACCTCGTTCCCGTCGGGCGAGTACAGCTCGTAGGCACGCAGCATCCCCTGGGGGAAATCGCGCGGCCGCCAGGAGCGGCTGAACTCGTCGTGCGAGCCGGGCTTCAGCTTCCGCGTCGTGATCCAGACGTAGCCGTCGAGATCCATGGCGTGCAGTCTCGCAGAGAGCGTCGGCGCCGTCACGCGCGTGGATGACGGGTGGGTCATCTCTGTTGCGTCGCGTAGGCCGGGGTCGTAGTCTCGGCCTGCTTCGAACTGCATCCGACATGAGGGGGAGATCCAATGTCCGACAGTGCGATTACCCGGCGCACCTTCCTCAAGCGGGCCGGAGCCGCCGGCGTCGCGGTCGCAGGTGGAACGCTCTGGGCGACCTCCCCCGCCGCGCGGGCGGCGCGCGTGCGGCGTGCCGACACGCCACTCCGCCACATCGTGATCGCGTGCCAGGAGAACCGCTCCTACGACCACTACTTCGGCATGTCGCTCGGACCTGCCGGCTACGGGCCGCCGTCGACCTACACGCAGCCGGACGGCAACGGCGGGAGCTTCGCACCGTTCGAGTTCACCGCGCTCTCGACGCCCGACATCCCGCATTCGTGGGGCGCCGTGCACGCCCAGTGGGACGGCGGCTTGATGGACGGCTTCTACACGACCGACGGCAGCGACGGCATGGGCTACTACACCGAGGCCGAGCTGCCGTTCTACTACAGCCTGCTCGACAACTCCGCGCTCTGCGGGAACTACCACTGCTCCCTCCTCGGCCCGACGTGGCCGAACCGGTTCTACTTCGCCGCCGGTACCTCGGGAGGGATCACGACGAACGGCGTCTGGGGCTACGGCGTCTTCGACTTCCCGATCATCCTCGACCTGCTCGACGCGGCCGGCGTGAGCTGGGGCATCTACGACATGAACTGGGACTCGGTTCCGTACGGCAACACGGACAACGTCTTCGTGTTCTGGAAGAACTTCGCCCACGACCAGCGCACGCGTGGCAGCAAGGGCTCGTTCCTGAACGACGCCCGCAAGGGACAGCTGCCGCAGGTGTCGTGGCTCGTGTCGAGCTTCGCCCACCACCTCGACGAGCATCCGCCGGCCGACGTCTCAGTCGGAATGGCGCTGCAGCAGGAACTCATCACTGCGGTGCGCGAGTCACCCATCTGGGACAGTTCGGCCTACCTGCTCACGTACGACGAGCACGGCGGCTACTTCGACCACGTCACTCCGCCGCCGGTGGATTCCTACGGCCTGGGCGTACGCGTCCCGCTCTGGGTCGTGTCGCCCTACGCGAAGACGGGGCCCACCCTTTCGAGCCGGCCTGCGGAGCACACCTCCACGCTGAAGTTGATCGAGGCTGTCTACGGCATTCCGACCACGCTCACGGAGCAGAACCATCTCTTCGACGGGGCCACCCCGACCGGAGGGAACTACGAGGCGGACGGCGCCCCTGCGCCGCCGCGTGACGGACGCGACGACATCAGCGACCTGCTCGACCTCTTCACCTTCTAGTTCCGGAATACTTGAGTGCGCAACGGTCGTTCACATAGCCATGGACCTCGGACTCGTCACTTTCGCCGACCTCTATCCCGGCGTCAGCGCCGAAGAGCGGATGCGCGACCTTCTGGAGGAGGCGCGGCTCGCCGACGAGCTGGGCCTGAAGGTCTTCGCGGTCGGAGAGCACCATCGCCCCGACTACCTCGTGTCCTCGCCGACCACCGCGCTTGCCGCGATCGCGGCCCAGACGACGGACATCCGGCTCTCCAGCGCCGTAACGGTTCTCTCGTCCGAGGACCCGGTCCGCGTCTTCGAGCAATTCGCTCACGTCGACCTGATCTCGAACGGCCGGGCGGAGATCATGGCCGGCCGGGGCTCGTTCATCGAATCGTTCCCGCTGTTCGGCTACGACCTGAACGACTACGACGAGCTCTTCGCCGAGAAGCTCGAGCTGCTGCTCGCGTTGCGGGACAACGAGCGCGTCACCTGGCACGGGAAGCACCGGGCCCCGCTCGAGGACGCTGTCGTCTGGCCGCGGCCGGTGCAGAACCCGCTTCCCGTCTGGATTGCGGTCGGCGGCACTCCCGAGTCTGTGGTACGGGCCGCCCGGCTGGGCCTGCCGCTGGCCCTCGCCATCATCGGCGGCCAGTACGCGCGCTTCAAGCCCTTCGCCGACCTCTACCGGCAGGTCTGGGACGAAGCGGGACACGCGGGCGAGCCGCGGATCGCGATCAATACGCACGCCTTCGTTGCGCCCAGCCGCCGCGAAGCGGATGATGCGTTCGCCGCTCCGTACCTGGCCGTGATGAACAGGATCGGCCGCGAGCGCGGCTGGCCGCCTTCCGGCAAGGCGGAGTTCGAAGCGCTCGCCTCCTCGGCCGGCCCGCTCGCACTCGGCTCCCCGGAGGAGGTCGCCGAGAAGATCGTCTCCTACCACGAGCTCTTCCGGCCCGAGCGCTACCTCGGGCACATCAGCATCGGCGCCGTTCCTCACCGCGAGGTGATGCGCGCGATCGAGCTGTTCGGAACCGAGGTCGCGCCGAAAGTCGAGCGCGAAGTCGCCAGAAATGCCAAAGCCCGCGAACCGCTTGCGCAGTTCCCGGGCTTTGACGCTGCGTAACTTCTCACATCGGAACAGGTCCGTCAAGGGGTGAGCCGTTGCGGCTGTAGACGGACCCGAGCCGCAGTGGAAGAATCGCGTCGTGATCAGCGGCTCGAACACCGGGTTCATGCTCCTCGCGGCGAGCCTGGTGATGCTGATGACACCGGGGCTCGCGTTCTTCTACGGCGGGCTCGTCGGCCGGTCGAACACGCTGACGATCATGATCCAGAGCTTTGCGTCGATGGGGATCACCACCGTCCTGTGGTGGCTCGTCGGCTATTCGCTCTGCTTCAGCGGCGGGGCCGACGGGATCTTCGGGAACTTCCACTACGCGTTCCTGCAGCACGTGACCGTCCACTCGGTCTACGCGCCGTCGCGGATCCCGCTCGTCGTGCTGATCGCCTACCAGATGATGTTCGCGATCATCACGCCCGCACTCATCACCGGGGCTTTCACGAACCGCGTCACCTTCAAGGCGTACCTGATCTTTCTCGTCGTCTGGCAGCTCGCCGTCTACTACCCGTTCGTGCACATGCTCTGGGGCGGAGGACTGCTCGCCCATTGGGGCGCACGCGATTTCGCCGGCGGCATCGTCGTGCACGCGAGCGCCGGCTTTGCGGCCCTGGCGTCGGTCCTGTACGTCGGGAAGCGCAAATTCGTCGACTCGCCCCACAACATCCCGTTCATTGCGCTCGGCACCGGCTTGCTCTGGTTCGGCTGGTACGGCTTCAACGCAGGGAGCGAGCTGAAGGTCGACGACATCACGTCGCTCGCGTTCCTCAACACCGACCTCGCCGCCTCGTTCGCGGCGGTGACGTGGCTGTTCGTCGAGTGGCGCGCCGCACGCAAGCCGCACTTCGTCGGGTTGCTCACCGGCGCGGTCGCCGGCCTCGCCACCATCACCCCTGCGGCCGGCTACGTCCCGATCTACGCCTCTGTCGTGATCGGGATCGCGGCAGGGCTCGTCTGCTACTACGCGATCCAGCTCAAGAACCGCCTCAGGTGGGACGACGCGCTCGACGTCTGGGGCGTGCACGGCGTCGGCGGCCTGCTCGGCATCGTCCTGCTCGGCGTGTTTGCCGGAACGGCGACGAACGACGCCGGCGGCCAGGGCCTCATCCACGGCGCCGGCGCCTTCTTCGGCAAGCAGGTCGCCGCAGGGCTCGGCTGCTCGCTCTATGCCTTCGGGTTCACCTACGTGATGCTGCGCGTGATCGACTGGGTCACTCCGGTTCGCGTGGGAGAGGAGGCCGAGCAGGGGCTCGACGAGGCCATGCACGGCGAGATCGCGTACGACTTCGAGCGCTCGCCCGACCTGCCTGCGCCCGCTCCGACTGCCTGATCGGCCGATGAGTTTTCGGCCGGTCGGCCGTCATTAGCTACACCAACCCACCAGGAGGCTCGAGATGTCCACCATGACGTCAAAGCTCAACATCAGCAAGGTCGGCCGCGTCTGCGTGAGCGTCGCCGACACCGACCGGGCGCTCGATTTCTACGTCGGCACACTCGGGTTCGAGAAGGTCGTGGACGAGCCGATGGGCCCGGACATGCGCTGGGTCGAGGTCTCGGTCTCCGGCGCGGAGACGACGATCGCGCTCGCCCCTCCGCCGCCCGACAAGCCGGCCGGTGGCAGCGACACCGGGATCTGCCTCGACACGAGCGACGTCGATGCCGCCCACGCCGCGCTGAAGGCGGCCGGCGCGAACGTCGACGACGAGGTCAGCCGCTACGGCGGGAACGTTCCACCGATGTTCTGGGTCCGGGATCCGGACGGCAACTCCCTGATCGTCGTCGAGCCGCAGAGCTGATCACGACACCCGATCTGCGGACGGTCGACTTCCTGGCGCGCCTCCGTCTTCGGACAGGGGCACGCCTCGTCCGAGCGCCGCGCGAGCTCTGGGAGCTCCTCGAGCTCTGCGGGCTACGAGAGGCGGTCGGCGAGACCGAACAGCGGGAACAGCGCCTTCGTGTCGAGGAAGAACGTCAGCTCGACGATCCGGCCGCCTGAGACCTCGGGAACGATGATCGACCACGGCTCGTAGCCGCCGTCCGGAGCGGGCTTGTACTGACCCCAGGCCGGCATCCCGTTGACGAGGCCGACGGGCACGAGCTTCGAGCCCCTGCAGCCGATGCCGGGGCCCATCCACCAGGTGAAGATGTCGTCGCGTCCCTTGAGCCAGAGGCTGATCGGCGGCATCGACTGGACTGCGTCCTCGTGGAGAAGATCGGTGAGCCGGTCGATGTCGTAGGCCTCGAATGCGGCGACATAGCGGTCGAGCAGCTCCCGCGTCTCCTCGTCGAGCTCCGCGGGGGCATCGGTGTCCGCAGTGGCCAGGGTCGCGCGCGCCCGCTGGAGGGCGCTGTTGATCGAGGCGACACTCGTGTCGAGAAGCTCCGCGGCCTCGGACGCCTGCCACTTCAGGACCTCGCAGAGGATGAGCGCCGCCCGCTGCTTCGGCGGGAGGTGCTGCAGCGCGGCGACGAACGCGAGCCGCAGCGTCTCACGCTGCTCCGCGAGCTCGTCCGGGGTCGGCAGCGGCGTGATCCAGGTCACCTCCGGCAGCTCGGCGAGGTTCTCGAGGAGCGGCTCCTGCGCTGGGCCGAGATCCATCGGACGCGCACGCCGCTCGCGGCCGTTCAGCTGGTCGAAGCAGACGTTCGTCGCGATCCGGTACAGCCATGACTTGAGCGCCGAGCGGCCTTCGAAGCGGTCGAGCGCGCGCCAGGCGCGGACCATCGTCTCCTGCACGGCGTCGTCGGCCTCGAAGGGAGAGGCGAGCATGCGGTAGCAGTAGGCGCGCAGCTCAAGGCGGTGACCTTCGAACTGCTGTTGAAG
>DATFHC010000020.1:0-29533 GCA_035248765.1 Gaiellaceae bacterium | reverse complement strand
CAGATCCCGGACACAATCGTCTTACGACGTGACCGTGACCTCGGGCCGCGCCGGAACGACATCTGGGTCAGGCGCGGCCTCTTCGCGTTGATCTGCGTCGTCCCGGTGCTGGCTCTCCTCAACCTCTTCGGGCAGCACCCGCAGACATCGACGGGCGCGACCGCAGCGGCGCAACTCTCGGTATCGGCGCCGTCACGCGTCCGCGGAGGGCTTCTTTACCAGGCTCGGTTCCGCGTCACGGCGAGGAAGAGCCTCACCCAGGTCGCGCTCGTCCTCGATTCCGGCTGGCTCGACGGCCTGACGATCAACACGGTGGAGCCATCGCCCGCGAGCGAGACGAGTCGCAATGGCAAGCTCGCGCTCGACCTCGGCCCGATCTCGGCGGGCCGGTCGTACCTGCTCGTCGTCGACTTTCAGGTCAACCCGACCACCGTCGGCCGCCAGGACCAGGCCCTCACCCTGTACGACGGCAACCGAGCCCTCGTCACCATCCATCGGACTCTGACGGTCTTCCCGTAGATGGACATCGCCCTTCGAGCCGTCTTCCTCTACGCGTTCGTCGTCTTTCTCATGCGCGTCATGGGCCGCCGGGAGCTGTCCTCGCTCAGCGCCATCGACCTCGTGCTGCTGATCGTGCTCGGGGACGCCATCCAGCAGGGGCTGACGCAGGACGACTACTCCGTGACGGGAGCGGTCATCGCAATCTCGACGATCGCGGCTCTTCAGGTCGGCAGCTCGTACCTCACCTTCAAGTCACGCCGCGCGCGACGGGTGCTCGAGGGCGAGCCGATCGTCATCGTCCAGGACGGGAAGCTGATCGAGGGGAACCTGAAGCGCGACCGGTTGACGGAGGACGACGTAGCGGAAGAGATGCGTGCTCAGCAGATCGCGTCGTTCGAGGATGTGGAGTGGGGCATCCTCGAGAGCAACGGCACCATGAGCTTCATTCCCAAATAGCGCTCAGACGCGCGCGCGCATCCGCTCGACGCCGAGCTCCTTCGCGAGCGTCTTCGCCCGCGCTGCGATCGATTGCCGCAGCGCGTCCGGCTCGAGCAGGATCGCCTCGCCGCGCAGCGAGAGCACCTCGCTCTCGAGCCACTCGTCGCTGCCGACGGGGAGGTCGCGCACGGCGCTCCCGTCCGCGAGCAGCCGGCCGCCGCGCTCGATCGCCCACCGCGCGATGTCCGCGTCGTAGAGGAGCTTCGCGGTGCGCGCGTCGCGCAGCCGGGTCGGCTCGAACCCCTCCCGCGCTTCGAAGCGTTCCCTGGTGAGCTTCGCGCTCCGCATCCGGTCGAGGCGGAATGACCGCGGGCCGTCACTCGTCCGGTCCCAGGTGTGGACGTACCAGTTCGGCAGCTGCCGCTCGAGGGAGTACGGCTCGACGAGCCGGGTCGAGGGCTCCGAGTCAGCCTCCTTCTGGTACTCGATCTCGACGAGTCGCCGCTCGCGCATGCCGCGGGCGAGCCTCGACACGAGGTCGACCTCCTCCGTGGCCACATGCGGCTCGGGCGTGCGTGCGAGCTCGAACTGGCCGAACGTCTCCTCGAGCTTCTTGCGCACGCGGGAAAGAGGCGTGTGCGCGTCCGCCGCGATCATCGGCCCGACGTATTCGAGCGCGAGCCGGATCGCGCGCGCCTCGAGCGGCGTCAGCCGCGGCGCGGCGCGGAACGTGTCGCCCCAGAGCTCCTTGTCGACGTGCACGGAACCGTCGCGGAGCTCGGCGTAGACCGTGTAACAGCCGCCTCCGAAGTTGACGAGGTTGAGCAGGGAGAGATGCTCCTCGATCTCCTCCGCCGGGATGGAGGGGAACCGCTCGAGCAGCTCCGCCGCGGGGATCTCGGCCTCGCGGTCCTCTCCGCAGGCCGCGAGGAGATAGGCGAGCAGCGCCTGCAGGACGGCGAACCGCTCCGGAGCCACGGGCCCGGCGGGACGCTCGACGGTGCCGTCCGGGGTCGCCGTTGGCGTCTCGCGCGCAGTCTCCGGCGCCTCGCCCTCGTGGCGCTCCCGCACCCGCCGCAGCGCGGTCGCGACGTCGCGCTTCAGCTCCGGCGGCTCGAGCGGTACTGCGCGGCCGTTCTGGCGCAGCACCCACGACGAGAGCTGGGAGATGGAGGAGTAGTCGGTGACGAAGACGCCATGGTCGAGCCGGCCGGTGGCGCCGTAGGCGCGCTTCACCCACCACGCGGTGTCCCCGCGCACCTCGATGCGCGCGGTGCCGACCGTGTCGCCGATCTGCCACGGCGGACGGCCCCGGTACTGCTCGACGTCGAAGTCGGCCGGCGCGCGGAAGTCGCGCTCGCGCCGCGTCGCGAACTTGATGTCGCCGCGGATCCGGGAGACACGGAAGGTGCGGATCTCCTCGCGGTCTAGATCGTGGCCGACGACGTACCAGAGCCCGTTGTCGTTGAGGAGGGCGTAGGGATTGAGCGTCCGCTCGCGTTCCTCGTCACGCGCGATCGACCAGTACCCGAAGCGCACCGTCCGCTGCTTCGAGATCGCGTTCTCGAGCTTCGCCAGCCGGCCGGGCGTCTCGGGGGAGTAGTCCGGATCGAGGACCTCGACGCGGCTCGCCGTCTCGGTCGGGGCCTCGCTGAATCCGGGCCGTCCGAGCGCGAGGTTCTGCAGCGCGAGCCGCAGCGGCTCGGCGTACGCGAACTTCCCCTCGAGGAGGTAGAAGGCGGTCTGGAGCGCGGCGAGCTCCTCGTCCTCGAGCTCGAGCTGGGGGAGGAAGTACTGCTCCGAGCGGAGGGTGTACAGCTCCTCGCCGGTGAACTCGTCACGCTGCGACTGCAGCGGTACCCCGAGCGAGAGCAGTTCGGCCCGGTCGGAGTAGAAGCGGCGCGCGAAGGCCTCGTCCGACATCTCGGAGTACACCTCGACGTTCGACTTCACGTCGCGCGCCGTGATCGCCCGCCGCTCCGCCATGAGGAAGGCGACGAGCGAGAGCTGCCGGATCAGCTTGTCCGTGTCATGAGACACCCGCGCAGCACCCTACCGCGGGGGGCCTGTGGAACGCAGCTGTGGAAAGCTGTGGAGAGCGGCTACGCCGCGGCTTTGGTTTCCAGGTGCTGGTGCGAGGGGCAGTAGTCGCGGTCCGGCAGCGGCGTGCGCTGGCACGGTTTGCCTTTCCGCGTCGTCGCCCGGCAGCGGGCCACGCCGCCGTCGAGCAGTCCCGACTCGATCTGCTCCTCGATGAAATCGACCGCCGCCTTCACGCCCTCCTTGACCGCCCATGCGACCTGCGCCTGCGCGGTGATTGGGAAGAAGCGCCGGATGTCCTGGAACAGGGCGCGTTCCGGCTTCGCGAAGTAGAGCGGATCGCTGGCCAGGCGCTCCATCGTCTGCTCACAGGCGATGAGGACCCCACGGCGCGATTCGAGCTGCGTCTCCCGATCTGCGTACGGATCGATCATGTCCTTCACGGACCGGTAAATGGCCCGTGAGTATTGATACATGCACTGCTGTAACTGGGCGGTTCTCTCTTCAATCACGTGCGTAGACATCTCCTCGTAAGAGCCCCTGAAGGCCTTGTCCGAAGCCGATTTCCGCCGAGCTCCCCTGCACTCGCGGAGTCGATCCTACATCGTACCGAGTGCTGTTACAAAGTCGCCGGATTCGTTGTCCGATGCGCAAACAGAACCGATCTAGACGCGGTCGCGCACGGTCGTCTCCTCGCGGCTGGCTGCGCGCCGCCCAAACCCCGCGACCCAGAGGATCGCGAGCACGAGCCCGACGATCCCGACCGGGATCCCGACCCAGGGGACGATGAAGAGGAAGACGATCCCGACGATGATGAATGCGATTCCTACGCCGATCACGAGTCTTGCGTCCCCGCGCGGCTGGAACGAAAACGTAGGAGAGGCTACGCCTGCAGAACCACGAGCCGCTCCTCGGTCATCTCGCGGATCGTGAAGGCCGGCCCCTCTTTCGTGTTCCCGGATCCCTTGACGCCGCCGTAGGGCATCTGGTCGGCGCGGAACGTCGGCGCCTCGTTGACCGTCACGCCTCCGAACTCGAGCGCCTCGGCCGCTGCGAGAGCGCTCGTGATCGAGCCAGTGAAGATGCCCGCCTGGAGCCCGTAGTCGGTGCCGTTCGCCCGCTCGTACGCGTCCGCAAGCGAGTCGACCGGGTTGACCACGCAGACCGGGCCGAAGACCTCGTCGCAGACGACGCGCGCCGACTCCGGGGCATCGCCGAGCACGATCGGCCCGAGCGGGTCGGAGCCGGCGCTTCCCACCAGGAGCTTCGCACCGGCGCTCTGCGCTTCCTCGACCCACGCCGCGATCCGGTTGCGTGCGTCCACGTCGATGACCGGCCCGACGTCGGTCGCCTCAGCCGCCGGGTCGCCGACGACGAGCGCCTCGACCTTCGGCAGGAAGCGCTCGAGGAAGCCGTCGAGCACGGCCCGCTCGACGTAGATCCGCTGCACCGAGATGCAGCTCTGGCCGGCGAAGGAGAACGCATTCGCGGCGAGCTTCGTGGCCGCGAGTTCGAGGTCGGCGTCGGCGGCCACGATGACGGGAGTCGAGTTGCCGAGCTCGAGCCGGACGCGCTTCTTCGCCGCGCGCTCGGCGATCCCCCAGCCGACACCGCTCGAGCCGGTGAAGGTGATCATCCGCACCCGCTCGTCCTCGACGAGCACGTCGCCGATCTCCGCGGACGGCCCGACGAGCACCGTGAGCCATCCCTCCGGGAGGCCTGCCTCCTGCTCGAGTTCCGCGAGGAGCAGCGCCGACATCGGCGTCTGGCTCGCCGGCTTGAGCACGACGGGGCAGCCCGCCGCGAGAGCCGGAGCCAGCTTGTGAGCGACGAGGTTGCACGGGAAGTTGAAGGGCGAGATGGCCCCGATCACGCCGATAGGACGGCGAAGGGTGAACGCGATCTTTCCTTCGCCGGCCTCGGAGGCTCCCATCGGGATCACGTCCCCGGCGAGCTTCCGGGCCTCGACCGCCGCGAACGTGTACGTCGAAACGGCCCGCGACGCTTCGACCCGCGCGGTGCGGATCGGCTTGCCGGCTTCCGCGCAGATCGTCTGCGCCATGTCCTCGTGCCGGTCGCGCAGGAGACCGGCGACGCGGTCGAGGATCGCCGCGCGCTCGTGCGCCGGCAGCGGATTCTCGAGTGCGTGCGCCGCCGCGTCGACGGCGTGCCGCGCATCGTCGGCGCCGGACTTCGGCACGCGCCCGACGACCTCGCCGTTGTACGGCGAACGGACTTCCATCTCTTCGGTCGTCGTGGCCATATGCTCGTGTCGTGCTGAGCCGTGACGATATCGGGATCCACCTGGGCAGCGAGGTCGTGGTGGACGGCGCGACCTGGCCCGGCCTCGTTCACACGATCGACCATCCGGACGGGCTCGTCCTCGTCGACACCGGGATGATCGACACGGCGCCCGAGCTCGACGAATGGCAACCGACGCCGCATCCACTGCCGGACGAGCTGGTGAGCCGCGTCGCAACGGTCGTCAACACGCACCTCCACTTCGACCACTGCGGCGGCAACCGGCTCTTCCCGGGCGTGCCGATCCATGTGCAGCGTCGCGAGCTCGCCGACGCCCGAACGAAGGACGACTACACAATCCGCGAGTGGGTCGACTTCGACGGCGCGGCGTACGTCGAGCACGACGGGGAGGTCGAGCTCCTGCCGGGTGTGCGCCTGCTGCCGGCGCCCGGTCACACCGAGGGCCACCAGATCGTCGTCGTCGAGACGGACGAAGGGTCGGTCGTGCTCGGCGGTGACGTCGGCCACTCGTTCGCGGAGATCGGCCGCGGCGATACCCCGGGTCGGCGGCTCGTACTCGAGCTGGCGGCCCCGACGTACCTCGCGCACGTCGCGGAGCCGCGCGTTCCGCGGAGGCAGGCCTAGCTCTCAGTCGTACTCGGGCGGGATCCGCAGGGCGACCGCGGTCAAGACCTTCGACTGGATCGAAGGAACGTCCCGCATCAGTGTCCGAAAGGCGGACGCCCCGACCACGAGAATTCGCGCCGGACCTCGGGTCTGCACCGTGGCCGTCCGCGGCGCCCCGGTCACGAGGGCGATCTCACCGACGAAGTCGCCTGGGCCGAGGCTGGCGACGAGGCGGCCCTTCCGCAGCACGTCAGCCTGACCCTCGACGAGGATGAGGAACTCGCGTCCGCTCGCCCCCTCGCGCGTGAGGTCGCGGGCCGAGGGAAGGTCGAGCTCGTCGGCGAGCAATGCGATCTCCGCGAGCTCCCGCTTCGAGCAGGCGGCGAACAGCGGAACCCGCTTGAGCAGCTCGATCTTGGCGTTCTTGCGAAGCATCTACCGCGGTACAGTCTCTTGCATGACGCGGTCCGACGCAATGATCGTCGACGCCGTTCGCAGCCCGATCGGGAAGAAGAACGGCACGCTCTCGCACATCCGCGGCGACGAGCTCTCGGCGCAGGTGGTGAACGCGCTCGTGGCGCGGAACGGCGTCGATCCGGGCGAGGTCGAGGACGTGCAGTGGGGGTGCGTGACCCAGGTCGACGAGCAGGCGTGGAACATCGGCCGCAACGTCGCGCTCACGGCGGGCTGGCCCGTCTCCGTCGCGGGGACGACCGTCGACCGCCAGTGTGGATCCTCGATGCAGACGAACTTCAACGCCGCCGCGGCTGTCTGGTCGGGACAGCTCGACCTTGTCGTCTCCGGCGGTGTCGAGATGATGTCGCGTGTCCCGATGGGGTCGAACAACGGCTCGATGTCGCCGCTTGTCTGGGAACGCCACGACATCGTGATGCAGGGCATCTCGGCCGAAGAGATCGCGAAGCAGTGGGGGCTGACGCGCGAGGAGCTCGACCGGATCGGCTTCGAGTCGCACCAACGCGCTGCGCGTGCGATCGACGACGGACGCTTCGAGAGGGAGATCGTCCCGATCGAGCTCGACGTGCCGGAGCCGGAGTCCGGCTCTACGCTGGTACGGACGCGCTTCGCGGTCGACGAGGCGGTTCGGCGCGAGACGACGCTCGAGAAGATGGCGGCGCTGCAGCCGGCGTTCATCCCCGACGGCGTCGTGACGGCCGGCAACTCGTCCCAGATCGTCGACGGCTCGGCGGCGGTGCTCGTCGCCTCGGAGGAGAAGGTGTCGGAGCTCGGCCTCGAGCCGCGGGCGCGGTTCGTCTCCTTCGGCGTGGTCGGCGTCGACCCGCACCTGATGCTGCACGGCAACCCGGACGCGTCTGCGAAAGCGCTGGCGAAAGCGGGACTGACGTGGGACGAGATCGACGTGATCGAGGTCAACGAGGCGTTCGCTTCCGTCGTCGCGCAGTTTCTGGCCGACACCGGCCTGCAGGAGCGCTACGAAGCCGGCGACGTGAACCCGAACGGCGGCGGCATCTCGCTCGGGCATCCGCTCGGTGCCACCGGGGCGCGGATCACTGCGACGCTCGTCTCGGAGCTCGAGCGTCGCGAGGCGCACTACGGGCTGGCGACGATGTGCATCGGCTTCGGCCAGGCGATCGCAGCCGTGATCGAACGCATCTAGTCAGTCGTAGCGCGCGAGCCAGTCGCCGACGACCTGCATATAGCGCTCGCGCTCCTCGACGTGCGGCATGTGGGACGAATCCTCGAAGCAGACCCACTCCGAGCCGGCGATTCCGTCGAGCAGGACTTGCTGCAGCGCGGGCGTCGCCTCGTCGTGGCGGCCCGAGACGAGGAGCGTCGGCACGCGGATCTCGTGGAGCCGGTCCTTCGCCTGCCAGTCCTTGATCGAGCCCACCACGTGGAACTCGCTCGGTCCGTTCATCGTGTGGTAGACGGTCGGGTCGCGCTCGATCCAGGCGAACGCCTCCGCGACCTCCGGCGGCCATTCGATGCGGCACACGTGGCGCCCGTAGAAGACGAGGCACGCCTCCATGTACTCCGGGTCGTCCGTCGTGCCGGCTTCCTCGTGGCGGCGGAGCGTCGTCTCGACCTCCGGTGGCAACTCGGCGCGCAGCCGGTTCGCCTCGGCGACGAAATCCGGGAACGACGCCGCCGTGTCGGCGAGGACGAGCGCGTCCAGCCCGGGCGGTTGGGTGAGCGCGTACTCCTGCGCGAGGAACCCGCCCCACGACTGGCCGAGAACGTGGTGCCGGTCGGCGATCCCGAGCGCATCGACGAGGTTGTGGAGCTCCTGGACGAACAGCTCGACCGTCCAGAAATCGGCGCCGCGATCAGGGTAGTGCGTGCTGCGCCCGTTCCCGATCTGGTCGTAGTGGATCACCGCGCGGGACTCCCCGAGATCCGCGATGGAGAGGAGGTAGTCGTGTGTCGCGCCGGGGCCGCCGTGGAGGACGACGAGCGGCGCCGGCTCGTTCGTATCTCCGGGTCGCAGGTCTCCGCTCACGCGGTACCAGATCTCCGCTTCCTCGCCGTCGAGCCGGAACGCGACCGTGCCCTCACGCACCTGCACGGCGCGACTCTACGCTCCTCGGAGTGAGGGGAGAACCGAGGCTGCGCCGCGCGCATGTCGCGCTCGCGCTTACCTTCGTCGCCTTCGGCGTCGTCGACGGCACGTGGTCTGCGCGCCTTCCGGCGCTGAAGCAGCGGCTCGGTCTCGACAGCGGCGAGCTCGGGCTCGTCGTCTTCGCGGTCTCGTGCGCCGCGACGGTCGTGCTTCCGCTCGCCGCATGGCTCGCGGGTCGCTTCGGAGGTCGGTCTTCGGCCGGTCTCGGGCTGTTTCTCGCGGCGGGATCCCTCGCGGCCGCGGCATTCGCGACGGGCCAGGGCGCGCTCGCCGCGGCTGCCGTAGTCCTCGGCGGAGGCTTCGGCATCGTCGATGTCGCGGCGAACGCGGATGGTGTCGCGCTCGAGCGTCGGCTCGGTCGCCACGTACTGTCCGCGCTCCACGGAATGTGGAGCCTCGGCCTGCTCGCCGGCTCCGGCATCGCCACGGGCGCGGCTGCTGCATCAGTCGGCGTTCGAGTCCACTTTCCGGCAGTCGCCGTCGGAGTCGCCGTCGCCACCGTCGTGGTGGTGCCGCGGCTCCTGCCGAAGGCCGAGGACGCCGCCGAGGCGCATTTCGCGCTCCCGCGCCGTGAGGTTGCGCTTCCCGCCCTTCTGATGTTCTGCTCGATGTTCGTCGAATCGGCGTCGATGAGCTGGAGCGCGGTGTTCCTGGCCGGGCCTGCCCATGCGAGTGCGGCGGTGGCGGCGGCAGGTGTCGTGGCCTTCTCGGTGGCGATGGCGTTCTCCCGCTTCGTGGGCGACCGGTTGCTCGCGCGCTGGGGCGTGGGCGGCCTTGCCCGCCGCGGCGGCGCGGTGACCTGCGTTGGCATCGGTCTTGCTCTTGCAGCTCGCACACCCGCAGCCGGGCTCGTGGGATTCGCGCTCGTCGGAGTGGGCTGCGCCGCTCTCGTTCCGGCGATCTTCCGCGTGGCGGGCACGAGCAGCCGAACCTCGGCCGCGGCCGGGATCGCCGCCGTTGCGACCGCCGGCTACAGCGGCGCAGTCGTCAACGGGCCGACGATCGGCTTCCTCGCGCGGGGCGTGGGCCTCACCGGCGCGCTCGGGCTCGTTGGCGTCGCGGGTCTCGTGCTCGCGGTTCTCGGCCCGCGTCTAGGCTCCGCAACGTGAAGGTCGGAGTCGTCGGGCTCGGGACGATGGGCGCCGGGATCGCGCAGCTCGCCGTGGAGGCCGGCCTGGAGACGGTCGGCCGCGAGGTGACCGACGAGCTGGGGGAGGCGGCCCGCGGCCGGATCGAGCACTTCCTCACGCGGAAGGTCGAGAAGGGTCAGATCGACTCGTTCGAGATCGGCCTGCTGAACTTGACCACCGATCTCTCCTCGTTCGCCGACTGCGACGTCGTGATCGAGGCGATCGTCGAGGAGCTAGGGCCCAAGCGGGAGCTGTTCACCGAGCTCGACCGGATCTGCCGTCCCGACGCCGTCCTCGCGACGAACACGTCGGCGCTCTCCGTAACCGAGATCGCCGGCGCGACCTCGACGCCGGAACGAGTTGTCGGGATGCATTTCTTCAATCCTGCGCCGCTCATGCCGCTCGTCGAGATCGTCCGCGCGGAGCGAACGTCCGACGAGGTCTTCGAGGCGGCCTACGCCCTCGGGGAACGGCTCGGCAAGCATCCGATTCGCTGCAACGACACGCCGGGATTCGTCGTCAACCGAGTCCTCATCCCTCTTCTCAACGACTGCATCCGCGTGCTCGACGAGGCGCAGGTGACGCCCGCCGACCTCGACGCCGGCATGAAGCACGGCGCCGGCTGGCCACTCGGCCCGTGCGAGCTCGTCGACATGGTCGGGATCGACATCCACGTGCATGCCAGCGAGGCGCTCTGGGAGAAGTTGCGTGAGCCGCGGATGGCGCCGCCGCCGCGCCTCGTCGCGATGGCGAACGCCGGACTCCTCGGCCGCAAGACCGGCCGCGGCTTCTACGACTACGAGAGGTAGGCCGCGAGCTCGTCCCGCTCGACGAGCAGCTCGAGGCTGAGCGCCTGAAGGACGGCTGTCGAAACGCTCGAGAGAAGCTCCATGGAGGTGTCCTCGGGGACGCCGCTCGCCTGCAACGCCCGGGCGAAAGCTTCGACTCGCGCTGCGAGATCCGCAGCTCGACGGTGCAAGGCGACGTCTCCCATGACAACGCAGCTTCGGCGGAGAACGGGACGTTCCTTTCACGCCGGAGTACCCTGGGAGCGCAAATGCGCCGGATCCTGCTCAGCTGCGCCGCTGTTTCGGTTCTCCTGCTCCCCGCAGCTGCGTCCGCGGGCGCGCGCGGAGCCCCGGCGGCCGGCTACCTCGTCGTCCAGAAGGCAGCCGGAGACGGAGGAATCCACGGCCATGCGGTGGTCACCCTCGTCGTCCAGGGCTTCGTGCTCGGCCGCGTCTCGCCGCGGGGCCAGGGGCGAGTCGACATCTACCAGCTGCCGGCGGCCACCGGCGGGGGCACGCCGCAGGCGGTGGGTACCGACGTTTCCCACGGCCCGGTGCGGTGGCGCGGGCACAAGGGGACCGAGTACAGCGGCAGCAACTTCCGGTTCCGCGCGATCGACGGGGCATACCGTGTCGTGGTGCGCGGAGCGGGGGTCTATCTCTTCGCCGGCGGCAACGGCAGCGTCGTGCTTCGCGGCTCGTCGGTCTACAAACGGTCCGACGGGAACTACTCGGTCAACGGCGCACCGTCCAAGTCGATGCCCACGATTCCGCTGACACGCGCGATCGGCCGAAGCTGATGCCCGGGCCGACCCAGACGATTCTCGTCGTCGAGGACGAGCAGGCGATCGCCTCGTTCGTCGCCGCGTACCTTCGCAAGGACGGGTTCGCGGTCCAGATGACGGCGAGCGGGCGTGAGGCGCTCAGCCTCGTCGGCTCCCAGCCCCCCTCGCTCGTGATCCTCGACCTGATGCTGCCCGACCTCGACGGGATGGAGGTCTGCAGGCGGATCCGCGAGACGAGCACGCTGCCGGTGCTGATGCTCACGGCGCGCGACGACGACCTGGACAAAATCGCGGGTCTCGAGGTCGGGGCTGACGACTACCTCACCAAGCCCTTCAATCCGCGCGAGCTCGTCGCGCGCGTGAGAGCGATCCTGCGCCGAGGCGGAGGCAAGTCGCGGTCCGAAGCCGGGACCCTCACGCACGGCGACCTCGTGCTCGACGCCGGCCGACGCGAGTGCCGCGTCGGAGACGAGGAGATCCGGCTGGCGCCGAAGGAGTTCGACCTGCTCTGGGAGCTGCTCGACCATCGAGGCTTCGTCCTCACGCGCGACCAGCTGCTCGAACGCGTCTGGGGGTACACGTTCGCGGGCGACACCCGGACCGTTGACGTCCATGTTCGCCAGCTGAGGCGGAAGCTCGGCGACGCCGCGCCGATCGTCACCGTGTGGGGCATCGGCTACAAGGCCGCGCCGGCGCCCGCGTCTGCCGACTCGTAGTCCCGTGCTCAGATCGCTGCGCTTCCGCCTTCCCGCGCTGTTCCTGTTCGGGATCGTGCTCGCGGGCGTCGTCGCCACGTTGCTAGCCGTCCGCTTCTTCCAGAGCTACACGCGATCACACGCCGCCACGGAGCTGCGAGGCGAGTCTGCCGGGCTCGTCGCGCTTTACGAGCGACAGGCGGGTGGGAGCCACGTCTCGCTGCGGAACATCGAGGCTCCTCTCGGTGGAGACAAGGTGTACTGGGTTCCGGTCGTGCCCGGGGCGTCTCTGTTGGCGGGTCCGTTGCCGGAGCTCCCGCGCAGCGCCGTGCCGCTCGAGAAGCTTCGCGGCGGCGGAAAACCACCGACGTTCGACCTCCACGTGCGTGGGGGCAACTATCTCGGCGTCGGACAGATCGTCCGGCTCGCCGGGATTCCGGTCGGTGCGCTCGTCGTCGCCAAGCCCGACTCGGCCCTGCGCAGCCGCTGGCTGCAGCTCGTCTGGGAGCTCGCCCTCGCCTTCGGAATCGGGATTCCCGTTGCGCTCGCCCTCGTCGTCTACTTCTCGCGGCGGATCGCCCGGCCGCTCGAAGCGCTGACCGCAGCTGCGGACGAGGTGGCGGTCGGCCATTACAAGGTCGCGTTGCCCGAGCGCACGGGCGGCAGCGAGGTCGAGCGGCTCGCGGCGCGCTTCGGCGAGATGACGGCGCGGATCGCCGAGTCGGAGGCGCTCACGCGCAACTTCCTCATGTCGGTCTCGCACGAGCTGCGCACGCCGCTGACGGCGATCCGGGGGCACGTCGCAGCGTTGCGGGAGGGTGTCCTCGAGGACGAGCAGTCGAGAGGACGGTCGTTGGAGGTGATCGCGGAGGAGGCGCTGCGGCTCGAGCGGCTCGTGGGCGATGTCCTCGATCTCGCGAAGCTCGACGCGCGTCGTTTCGCGCTGTTGCGCGAGGAGGTCGACATGCGGGCGCTCTGCGAGCGTGCCTACGCGACGTTCGCGGAGGAGGCGCGGGCGCGCGGGATCGAATACGACCTCGAGCTCGGGGAGGGGGCGGTGCTCGTGACCGACGGAGACCGCGTGCTGCAGATCGTCTCCAATCTGCTCGCGAATGCGCTCCGCTGCACGCCTGAGGGCGGCCGCGTCGACCTGGGGCTGAATGCGCAGAACGGCGAGGTGTCGGTGGCGGTCACGGACACCGGTCCCGGGATCGAGCCGGACGGAGCGGAGCGGATCTTCCGGCCTTTCTGGTCCGGCGACGGCGGCGGGACGGGGCTCGGCCTGACGATCGCGCGGGAGCTCGCACTCGCCCTCGGCGGGAGACTCGAGCTCGAGAGCGAGCTCGGCCGGGGCAGCCGCTTCGTGCTCGTCCTACCGGTGGAGGCTTTGCCTCAGCCGGCCTGACGGCCTTCGAGGCTGTAGACGACCGCGCCGTCGCCGCGCTTGAGGCCTTCCTCGAGCCGCCCGAGCCGTTCCTCGACACTGCGCCAGCTCGAGGCGATGAGGTCGATGAGCAGGGCGAGGTCATCCACGCGCGCGTGTCGCTCGGTCAGGATGTCTCCCTCGATTCGCTCGAGCCGGCGAATGACCTGGTTCGTCAGTCCGCGCACCTCCGCGAGGTGGCGCGCGCTCGGCCGGAAGTGCTCGCGCAGGCCGTCCTGGATCGCGACGGGCAGGCCCGCTTCGAAGCGGGCGGTCGTGGTCGCGAGGGCCTCGACGGCGGTGCGTGCTCGTTGGAGCGCCGCGTCGAACGCGGCGGGGTCGGTGCGGCCCGCGGCGGCGTCCTCGATGCGCTGCTGCGCGCGGGCGATCGCGTCCATGTCCACGAAGGCGACGGTACAACTGGCATCGGATGGAACTCTCGGAGCTCGACTACGAGCTGCCGCCGGAGCTGATCGCGCAGCGTCCGGCCGACCGGCGCGACGCCTCGCGGCTTCTCGTGTACGAGCGCGAGACGGGCGCCGTTCGCCACCGGACGTTTGCGGAGCTGCCGGAGGAGATCGACCATCTCGCGGTGGTGAACGACACGCGCGTCGTTCCCGCCCGGATCCCCATCGAGCGCCCGCGAGGCGAGGTTCTTCTTCTCGAGCGGGTGGGTGAGGGACTCTGGGAGGCGCTCGCGCGCCCCACGCGGCGGCTGAGGGCCGGTCGCCGCTACGGGCCGGTCGAGCTCCTCGAGCACCTCGGCGAGGGGCGCTGGCGCGTTCGCCTCGACGGCGACCCGGCCGGCGAGACTCCGCTGCCGCCGTACATCACCGAGCCGCTCGACGATCCCGCCCGCTACCAGACCGTCTACGCGCGCGAGCCAGGGTCGGCAGCGGCGCCTACCGCCGGTCTCCATTTCACGACGAAGCTGCTCGCGCGTCTCGATCCCGAGCGTGTCACGCTCCACGTCGGGCTCGACACGTTCCGCCCCGTGACCGAGACGCGGCTCGAGGAGCATCGGATCCACGGCGAGCGCTACGAGGTCGAGCCGCAGGTGTGGGAGCGGATCCGCGAGGCCGAGCGCGTCCTCGCCGTCGGCACGACCACGGTCCGCGTGCTCGAGACGCTTGCCCGCGGCGGCCCGCTCTCCGGCCGCACCGAGCTGTTCATCACGCCCGGCTTCGAATTCTTGCGAGTCGACGCGCTGCTCACCAACTTCCACCTGCCGCGCTCGACGCTCCTCGCGCTCGTGATGGCGTTCGTCGGAATCGACGAGGCCCGCCGCCTCTACCGGCTCGCGATCGAGGAGCGTTACCGCTTCTACTCCTTCGGCGATGCAATGCTGATCCTCTGAAGGTGGCCCGCCCGACGACACATGTCCGGCTCTCGCCCGCGATCACGCGGCGCGCTGCGGCGTCCTCAGTCGCGTCGATAGCTGCCGCTATCAACGCTCCCTGCGTCCTTGCATCGCTTGGTGCTCGCGGCCGAGATCTCGAACGGCGTCACCGGACGGGCCACTGATGTTCGACCACGTCACGATCCGGGTCTCCGATCTCGAAAAGAGCCTGCGTTTCTACCGCACGCTGCTCGAACGCGAGCCCGACGGCGAGGACTTTTTCGAATGGGAAGAGTTCGGGATTGCAGCCGCCGATGGTGGGCATCCCGTTGCGCGCCACCTGCACGTGGCCTTCGCGGTCGAGTCGCGGCAAGACGTCGATGCATTCTGGCGCCGCGGGATCGACGCCGGGTACGTGAGCGATGGCGAGCCCGGGCTCCGTCCGCAGTACGCGGACGACTACTACGGGGGCTTTCTACTCGACCCGGACGGGAACAGCGTCGAAGCAGTCCACCGCTCGCCGCGAACCGAGAGCGGCCCGCGAATCGACCACCTCTGGCTCGGCGTTGCCGACCTCGAAGCAAGCCGCTCGTTCTACGAGACGGTTGCGCCGGTCCTCGGCCTGCGCGTTGTGGACGCTTTGCTACCCGGCCTTGTGGCGGTGGCAGGAGACCAGCGCCACTTCATGCTCGTGGCGGACGGGCGGCCCCCGGCCGAGCATGTCCATCTCGCCTTCCCAGTTGCTGACGACGAGGCCGTCGCGGAGTTCCACCGAGTCGCGACGGCCGCCGGCTTCCGCGACCACGGAGCACCGGGCGAACGGCCCGAGTATCACGCGGGCTACGTCGGCGCCTTCGTCCTCGATCCCGACGGCAACAACGTCGAAGCAGTGAACCACAACCGATGAGGCCGCGCAGCGCGAACGAGTGGCGCGACTTCTGGCGCGACGGCGGCGAAAGGGAGCTACACGCGCAGCTCGAGGAGTTCGCGCCGTACTCGGTCCGGATCGCAACGCTGCTCGGCAGCAACGCGCCGCTGCGAGCGCTCGTCGCCGAGCTCGGTCGCATCCGCGCGCACGAGCTCGAGACGTCTCCGGACCCCGCACGGGACGCGCAGGTCGCCGGGCGGGTCTACTCCTGGTTCGAGAGCGCGGCGGTCGCCCGCGCGAACGCCTCGCGCACGTCCGCTTCGAGCAGCTCGATCAGCGACGTGTTGCGCAGCGTCGCCCAGAGGAACTCGCGCGACCCGCAGCGGCGCACGTAGTGGTCGTCGAGGATCTCTCTGAGATGCCGGCCACGCCTGTGCTCGCGGCGGATGTAGGAGAGCAGCCGCTCCTCCCGGAACGAGCGGCGCGCGGAGAAGAAGTACGGCGTGCCTCCCAGCGGTCCCCAGTTTGCCATCGCATTACGATCTTACCCCGCGAGTCGGACGGAGAAACAGCCGCCCGCGTCTAGATTCGCCTCGTGAGCGGCAGCTTTACGGTCACGACGCGAGCCGGCGCGGCACGCGCCGGCATCCTCCGCACGGCGCACGGCGAGGTGCGGACGCCGGCGTTCATGCCGGTCGGGACGAAGGCGACCGTGAAGACCGTCGATCCGGTCGAGCTGCACGATCTCGGCGCCGAGATCGTGCTCGGCAACGCGTACCACCTCCACTTCCGGCCCGGGGAGGAGCTGATCGCGGAGCTGGGCGGCCTGCACGCCTTCATGGGCTGGGACGGCGCGATCCTCACCGACTCCGGCGGCTTCCAGGTCTTCTCCCTCCGCGACACGCTGCTCGACGTGGACGACGAAGGCGTCACGTTCCGCTCGGTCTACGACGGCGCACCCGAGCGCTTCACGCCGGAGCTCGCGGCGCGCGTCCAGGAGCTCCTCGGCTCCGACATTGCGATGTGCCTCGACATCTGCTCGCCGGCCGACGCGTCGCGCGCCGAGCTCGAGGAGGCGGTGCGCCGCACGACGCTGTGGGCCCAGCTGCAGCGCGACCTGCCTCGTGCGCCCGGGCAGCTCCGCTTCGGGATCACGCAGGGTGGGCTCGACCCCGAGCTGCGCAGCCGCTCGTCTGAGGAGCTCGTCGCACTCGACTTCGAGGGCTACGCGATCGGCGGCCTCAGCGTGGGGGAGCACCGGGAGCCGATGTTCGAGGCGACGACCGCGGCGGCCGCTCTCCTGCCGGAGGACAAGCCGCGCTACTTCATGGGAATCGGCGACCCCGAGGGCGTGCTCGAGGTGATCGCACGCGGCGTGGACATGTTCGACTGCGTCCTCCCGACCCGCACCGCGCGTACCGGCAGCGCTCTCACTCGCGAGGGCCGCCTCAACCTCCGCAACGCGCGGTTCGCCCGCGACGAGCGCCCGCTCGACGACGGCTGCGCGTGCCCGGCCTGCTCGCGCTTCAGCCGCGCCTACATCCGCCACCTCGTCAATCAGCAGGAAATCCTCGGATTGCGGCTGCTCAGCCTGCATAATCTGCGCTTCTTGCTCGATCTCGTCGCCGCGGCGCGAGGGGCAATCGAGCGCGGTGAGTTCCTCATGTGGAAGGACGAGGCGCTCGAACGAGCGAAGGGAGCGAGCGTTTGATCGCAGCGAGCGGCAGCGGCGGAGGGTTCTTCTTCATCATCATCATCGCGTTCCTCCTGCTCTGGCTGATCGTCGTCAGGCCCCAGCGGAAGCGGCAGAACCAGCAGCGGGCGCTGGTCAACGAACTTCAGGTCGGCGACGAGGTGCTCACCGCGGGCGGCATCTACGGCACCGTCTCGAGCCTCGACGAGGATCACGTCACGGTCGAGATCGCGCCGGGGACAGAGGTTCGGGTCGCCCGGCGAGCGATCGCCGGCGTGGTCAACGAGCCGGAGGCCGAAGAGCCCGAGGAGCACGAGGGCTCGGCGGAGGATGACGACCACGAGCGCTGGCAATCCGCGTTCGACGAGGATGACGCAGGCAAGGCCCGTGGCGCCTCGAAAGAAGAAGACCGCGGCTAACCTGTTCCCGGTCTGAAGCCGAAGGATCCTTCGTGAGAGAACGTCGCAACTATCTCCTGCTCATGGGCGCAATCGCGGCCGCGCTCGTCGGCGCGGTCCTGCTGGCCATTCCCGGCTCGCCCGCGTACAAGAAGCCGACGCTCGGCCTCGACCTTCGCGGTGGGATCGAGGTCGTCCTCCGCGCCGTTCCGACCAAGGGGCAGCAGGTCAACGCCGCCGGCATGCAGACGGCGCAGCAGGTGATGGTCAACCGCGTCGACAAGCTCGGCGTGACGTCGCCGAACGTCGCGGTCCAGGGCGGCAACGAGATCGTGGTTCAGCTCGCAGGCATCCACGACACCGCCAAGGCCGCCAAGATCATCGGCTCGACGGGGCAGCTGCAGTTCTTCGACTTCGAGAAGGACCTCGCGCCGCCCAGCGTGAACGCCCAGGGCCAGCCGCAGCCGATCGCGTCGCTCTACAGCCTCCTCAAGCAGCTCCAGGACGAGGCGAAGAAGGGCACGCCCGAGCAGTACTACCTCTTCGGCCCGAAGACGGTCACGAAGAACGTCACGACGACGGTCAAGGGCAAGCAGGTCACGAAGAAGCAGACCCAGCACGTCAAGCACGCGAGGCTGGCGGGACCGGACCCGCAGCTCCACGACCTGCTCCTTCCGTACAAGGGGAAGGTGCCCGCGGGAGCGGAGGTCCTCAAGGTGCCGGCGCACCGGGAGATCGTCGGCGGGACGAGCGGCAACGCCTGGTACGTCTTCAAGTACTTCCCGCGGACCGTCACGAAGAGCGGCGCGATCATCAATCCGAACGGGCCGCCGGAGATCACCGGAGAAGACCTCAACGAGTCGGGCATCAGCGCCGACATCGCCAGCGACTCGGGCCAGGCGGAGGTGCTCCTCTCCTTCAAGAAGCACGGCGCGAAGGAGTTCCAGAGGATCACCAAGCTCGAGTACGACCGCGGCCGGATCGCTGCGGGCGAGGCGGGCCAGCTCGGCAACAACGACCCCAACACCGTCGTCCAGTACGCAGGGCACAACGCGATCGTCCTCGACGGCGTCCTCCAGTCGACGCCGTACATCGACTACACCGACCCGAGCCTCTCGCTCGGCATTGCGGGCGGCAGTGCGCGGATCACGATGGGCACGGGCGGGCTCAAGGCCGCGAAGGATCTCGCCCTCGTGCTGCAGAGTGGCTCGCTGCCGTACAAGCTCGAGCAGATCGAGCAGACGCAGGTGTCGGCGACGCTCGGCAAGAGCTCGCTCCACCAGGCGATCCTCGCCGCAGTCGCCGGTCTTCTCATCGTCGCGCTCTTCCTGCTCCTGCTCTACCGCTTCCTCGGCGTCATCGCGGTGCTCGGCCTCGCGATCTACGGCCTCCTCTACTACGCGGCGATCCTCCTCTTCAACGTCACGCTGACGCTGCCGGGCTTCGCCGGTCTGATCCTCACGATCGGCGTCGCGGCCGACGCGAACGTCGTCGTCTTCGAGCGCATCAAGGAAGAGGTGCGAGCCGGTCGATCGGTGCGCGCGGCCATCTCGGCCGGTTACGGCAAGGGCTTCCACACGATTCTCGACGCGAACGTCGTGACCGTGATCACGGCGATGGTCATCTTCCTCATCGCGGTCGCAGAAGTGAAGGGCTTCGCGCTGATGCTGCTGATCGGCACCGTGATCTCGCTCATCACGGCCGTCGCGGCGACGCGCGCGATGCTCGGCCTGCTGAGCGGCTTCCGCTGGTTCGACAACCCGCATTTCATGGGCGCGCACGGCCAGCAGACCGCGAAGTGGCTGCAGATCGACTTCATGCGGCGCCGCTACCTCTGGTTCGGGCTCTCGGGCGCCGTGATCCTCGCCGGCGCGATTGCGCTCGGTACGCGCGGTCTCAACCTCGGGATCGACTTCAAGGGCGGTACCCAGATCACGTTCAACACGAAGCAGGCCTACTCGCAAGGGTCGATCACGAAGTTCATGCAGCAGCAGGGCGAGCGGGACGCGGTCGTTCAGGGCCGCGGCAAGAGCGTGAACAACCAGTTCAAGCAGTGGCAGGTGCGGACGGAGTCGCTCAAGCCGGCGAAGCAGGCCAGCCTCGCGCAGGGCCTGAAGACCAACTTCGGCGCCTTCAAGGAGGGGGCGAAGAACGTCTCCGGGACGTTCGGACACCAGATCGCGATCGACGCGATCTACGGGATCATCGTCTCGCTGCTCCTGATCACGATCTACATCGCCGTCAGGTTCGAGCTCAAGTTCGCGATGCCCGTGATCCTCGCGATGCTGCACGACATAGCCGTGACCGTCGGGGTCTACGCCCTGGTCGGGAAGGAGGTCTCCGTCGCGACGGTTGCCGCGGTGCTGACCGTCCTCGGTTACTCGATCTACGACACGATCATCATCTTCGACCGCGTGCGCGAGAACATCCCGCTCATGCGGCGTTCGTCGTTCGCGACGATCGCGAACGTCTCGCTGTGGGAGACGATCAGGCGCTCGCTGGCCACGACGTTCATCACGCTGCTGCCGATCATCTGCCTCGAGATCCTCGGCGGCGCGACGCTCAAGGACTTCGCCTTCGCACTCATCGTCGGCGTCACCTCGGGTGCCTACTCCTCGATCTTCTTCGCCGCTCCGCTTCTCACCATCTGGAAGGAGCGCGAGCCCGAGTACGCGCGGCGGAAGCATCTGGACCTCGGCGAGGAGGCAGGCGGCGAGGACGGCGGGACGCCGGCGCGGCGCAAGCCGTGGCGGCCGAAGGGCGGTCCGGCACTCGACACCGGAACGCTTGCGCTGCAGGAATCGGAGGCCGCACTCGCCGCCGAGCCGACGCCCGGCCTCGTCGACGCGATAGCGCCGGAGCCCGCCACGGCGAGTGCCCGGCGCGAGAAGCGACGCCAGCGACGGCGCTCGAGGCCGCATGGCAGAGCGCGGTAGCGGCGGCGGCCGGCTGCTTCTCGACACGGTCGAGGAGCTGATCGCCGAGCTGCCCGGTCGCATGCGCGGGGGTCGTGAGCGGCTGTCCGAGAGCGCTCTCGCAGCGCTGCGCGGGATCTCGGACGAGCTCAACCTCGTCACACGCGACGAGCTCGACGAGCTCGAGCTGCGAGTAGCGCAGCTCGAGCACCGGCTGAAGCTGCTCGAGCAGCCGCCGGACTTCCCGCCTGCCGCCTAGGGCGTCGCCTGCCGACGGAATCGATTCACCGTCGCCGCGAGGAATGTCTCAGCGTCGTAGACGATGAAGCCACAGACCGCTGCGAGCGGCAGCTCCGCCAGCCCGGCCTCCGCGATCGCCTCCCACATTTCCCCGCCGCCTCGTGAGGTGACGACGTCGAACCAGGCATCGCAGCAAAGCATCGTCCCGGTCGCAGCGGCGAGCGGCACCAGCCATTGAGAGCCGCGAAACGTCGCCCACGCGGTGGCGGCGAACGACGCGGTGAGCGCGACGTCGAATCCCACCCAGGCAAGGTCGTAATGGAAGGTCACGTGTCGCGACGGCAGCGAGAAGGTCAGGTACAGGATCCAGGGGACGAGGCCAACGGCGACGACGGCGAGGAGCACGGTCATCCAGCGTGGGAGGGGAATACGAACAGGGTCGTCGGCGCGCAGCTCCCGCATGGGCACGTTGTACCCTGGCCGCGTGACGCTGCGTCCGTTCAGCGCCGAAAGGCTTCTCGCCTGGGCCGCCGCGTTCGTCGGGGTGGTTGGGCTCGTGTCGGCGCTGACGCCGGAGATGGCGGACCGCGTCGAGATGATCGGCGGGATCCTCCCGCCGGGATGGCCCGAAGCCGCGCGAGTGCTCACGGTCGCCTTCGGGCTCGGCCTGATCTGGCTCTCGCGCTCGCTCGCGAAGCGCCGGCACCGCGCCTGGCAGCTCGCGGTCGTGGCGGTGGTCGCATCCGCCGTCGCGCACCTCGCGAAGGGCCTCGACTTCGAGGAGGCGGCGATCTCGCTCCTCCTGCTCGTGGCCCTCGTGCGCTGGCGGCGGCGGTTCGACGTCCCCGGTGATCCGGCAAGCGTCCGGCCGCTGGTCGGCCTCGGTGCCGCGCTCGCGGGAGTTGCTGCGGTCGCGGGCGGGGCCGAGCTGCGCGGCGTCGAGCTTTCTCCGCGCAGCGGCGACGCGCTCCTCGGTCTCGGCATCGTCCTCGGCTCTCTCTCGCTCTATTTCTGGCTGCGGCCGTTCGGGCACGCCGTCGCGCAGACGATGGGCGAGCGGCGGCTCGCGCGGACGCTCGTGGATTCCTACGGCAGCGACAGTCTCGCCTTCTTCGCGCTGCGCCGGGACAAGAGCTACCTCTTCTCGCCGTCCCGCCGCGCGTTCCTCGCGTATCGCGTCGTGGCGGGAACGGCGCTCGTCAGCGGCGACCCGGTCGGCGACGAGGCGGAGATCGACGACCTGCTCGCCGAGCTGCGACGTCTCGTCCGCGCTCGCGGCTGGCGGTTTGCGGTCGTCGGCGCCTCGGAGGACCACCTCCACCGCTACCGGGCTTTCGGGCTCAAGCCCGTCCCGATCGGAGAGGAGGCAGTGCTGCGGCCGCAGGAGTTCTCGCTCGAAGGGCGCGCGATCCGCAAGGTGCGCCAGTCGGTGTCGCGACTCCGCAAGGCCGGCTACTCGTTCCGCGTCGTCGCCGCGGACGAGGTCGGGCCGGCACTCGAGGCCGAGCTCCGTGACGTCTCCACGGCGTGGCGGTGCGGCCAGCGGGAGCGCGGCTTCTCGATGGCGATCGACGACCTCCACATCCCGGGAACGGTGCTGGCGCTCGCCGAGGACGAGGCCGGCAGAATCGGCGGCTTCCTCCACCTCACGCCCTCGCCGGCCGGTGGCGGATGGTCGCTGAGCGCGATGCGCCGCCGCCCGGACACCCCCAACGGTCTCACCGAGTTCCTCGTGGTCGAGACTCTTGCCTGGGCCCGCGCTGCCGGCGCCAAGGAGCTGTCGCTCAACTTCTGCGCGCTGACGGACTTCCTCGCCCCGGAGCGGGTGACCACGCCGCTGCGCCGCGTCGTCCGTTGCGGACTCCTCCTCGCCGACAACGCGTTCCAGCTCGAACGGCTCTACTCGTTCAACCGCAAGTTCTTCCCCGACTGGCGCCGCCGCTACATCTGCGTCGAGCGCCTGACCGACCTTCCAGCGGTCGGGCTCGCGTACCTGCACGCCGAATCCCTGCTCGTCCCGCCCCGGCCGTGGGCGCGCAGGCGCGAAGCTGCGTAGCCTGTTCACATGAGTACGACGCGCAGCATCAGCCGTCTGTCGGAGATCGCGCAGGTCATGGTCCGGCACGGCTTCGGCTATTTCCTCGAGGCGCACAAGCTGAGCGACCTTCTGCCGGGCCGCTCCGCTGAAGATCGCCTCGCGGATGTCGCGGCCGAGCACGGCGCCGCTTCAGCCCGCGGCCAGCACCTCCGCGAGGTCCTCGACGAGCTCGGGCCCACCTTCGTGAAGTTCGGGCAGCTCCTCTCGACGCGGCCCGACGTCGTGCCGCCCGACATCGTCGTCGAGCTGCGCGCGCTCCAGGACGACGTGCGGCCGTTCCCCTTCGAGCAGGCCGAGCGCGTGATCGAGGAGGAGCTCGGGAACACGCTCGAGCGCCTGTTCCTCGACTTCGACCCGCAGCCGGTCGCGGCTGCGTCGATCGGCCAGGTGCATCGCGCGACCCTGCCGAACGGGCGGCACGTGGCGGTCAAGGTGCAGCGGCCGGGAGCCCCGCGCCAGATCGAGGCCGACCTCGGGCTCCTCTACCAGGCGGCGAAACTTGCGCGCGAGCGGATCCGGGCGCTCGATTTCGTCGACACGCGGCAGGTCGTGGACGAGTTCGCCAGGTCGATCCGGAAGGAGCTCGACTACCGCCAGGAGGGACGCAACGCGCAGAACTTCCGCCGCAATTTCGCCGGCGATTCGCACGTCCGGGTGCCGAAGGTCTACTGGCAGTACACGCGCCCGCGGGTGTTGACGCTCGAGTGGATCGACGGGATCCAGCTCGCCGACGTCGACGTCGTAAACACACGGATCGAGGAGCGGCGGGAGCTCGCGACCCGGATCACCGAAGCCTGGATGACGATGATCTTCAGGCACGGCTTCTTCCACGGCGATCCGCACCCGGCGAACATTCTCGTGCCGCACAGAGCGGGAACCATCGGCCTGGTCGACTTCGGCGCCGTCGGGACGCTGACCGACGACGACATGTCGAAGCTGACCGGCCTCTTTATCGACGCCGCGAACGAGAACATCGAGCTGATCCCGCGGCGGCTTGCCGACCTCGGCGTGCGGTATCCGAAGGACCGCGAGGGGGAGTTCCTCGCCGAGATACGCGAGCTCTACTACCGCTACTACGGCGCGACCCTCAGCGAGGTCGACCCGATCCAGATCATCCGCGAGGGCTTCCAGCTGATCTACTCGCTCAACCTTCACCTGCCGGCGCGGTTCCTGCTGCTCGATCGCGCGATCGCGACGCTCGGCTCGGTGACCACCGACCTCTATCCGGACTTCAACGTCTTCGAGGTTGCGCGGCCGTACGCACGCGACCTGATGATCGAGCGGTTCAGGCCGGAACGTGTGGCCCGCCGCGCGCGGCGCGAGGCCTTCCGCTACGCACAGGTCCTCGCCGAGGCGCCTCACCAGTTCCACGACTTCATGGAGGAGATCCGCGACGGCCAGATCGAGGTCGGCTTCGTGCACAAGGGCCTCGACGAGTTCATGCAGAAGCTGGATGCTGCGCTCAACCGGCTCGTGATCGCGCTCATCGTCGTCGGCGGGTTGATCGGCTCGAGCCTGATCGGGATCTTCGCGAAGGGCGGATCGAACGTATTCGGTGTGAACGTCATCTCGGTCATCGGCTTCGCTCTGTCGACGGTGCTCGGGATCTGGCTCCTCTGGGGCGTCGTCCGCTCCGGACGGCTGTAAAGCGTTCGTCACGCTTTAGCGCAAAAGGACATCTGGCGCGACGATCGGGCGGCACCTAGCCTCGAGGCCATGACAGCGCTTCTCCTCGCAGAGCCGGAACCGGCTGTTCGCGGATTCCTCGAGCGCCAGCTGCGCAACGACGGGTTCGACGTCGTTGCCTGCGAGCGCGCCGAGCAGCTGCCACGTGCGGCGGATCCCGATGTTCTCGTGCTCGGTGACGCCGACGCGCTCGACCGCGGCGTCGTGCCGGACTGTCCCGTGATCGTGCTCGGCGGCGCCGATCCGGCGTCGCGGGTCCGCGCCCTTGCCCGCGCCGACGACTGTCTGGCGCGGCCGTTCGTCTACGAAGAGCTCCTGGCGATAATTTCGCACAGCGGCGAAGAGCGGTTTCGCCTACATGCAGGGCTTTTGTGCCAATTTGGGTGAGGGCGGCACCGTGCAAAGTGGCCTAACGACACCGGGGAAAACCGGAAAACGTCTTAGCTTGTGAGGGCGGGTGCTCGACCACCTCATCGAGGGTCAAATTGAGCCCTCGACGGCCCTCAGAACGTCAAAGCGGCAGGCTCTCGCCTGCCTTCCTTTCGCTCAGTTAGGGGGTGCCGCCTACTCGGCGGCTACGCGGCTAGCGGTGGAGCAGCCCCCGCCGCCTCCAACTTCCGCTGCATCATCGTCAGCAAGTGCATGAGGGCGTAGGAGGCTGCAACGTCAGCCCGTGCATCCTGGATCGTCTTGTAACGGCGCTTGCCGGTGGTCAGTCCGAAGCGCGAGGCCATCACGCTGTTCAGGCCCTCGCCGCGGCTCCAGCGCTCGGAGCCGTAGGCAGCTGACATCTTGCTGTCGTAGGTCAGGCCGTTGCCGAGGCGGTAGTCGGGCGTCTCGTCTTTGTTCTTCGGATCGACCTTCAGATACTTCTTCGGGTTCTGCGAGAGGCGGTAGCGTCCGGAGGTGATAGAGACCGATCCGCACTTCTCGCAGCTGCCATAGACGCGGCAGGCGACTTCGCCCTTGCGGTCAAGTTCCCAGTGCCCCGTGGCGGTCTTGCCGCAGCGGCAGATGACCTGCTGGAGACCATCCACGAACCAGTCCTCGTAGCCCTCGATCTTGGTGCGCTCCTTGCGCTTACTTGCGGCGCGCTTGCGGACGGAGGGCTTATCGGCATGGCTGACGTTGTGTGCGTTCTCGATCAGTCCAACGCTGCGGATCTCCTTGCGCAGCGAGTTCGCCGCGAAAGCACTGTCGCCGGTGAGGACGCCGAGCCGCCGCTCCGGGAGGAGCGGAAGAACATCCTCCCGATACTGCGCGATTAGCTCGCTTGCGGCCTGCCCTTCATTGCGGTTCAAGGGCGTGACATCAAAGACCACCGGAAGCTTCGTGGCGGTGCCGATCGTCATCTTGTTGAAGCCGTGGCCCGTCTTATCCGGGCTCGCGCCCTTGGCTACGTAGCCTCCGTCCGGGCAGGTGATCCGCGAGGCATTGACGAGTCTCTTCTTTCGCTTGCCCTTGTCGCCCTTCTTCTTCTTTTCCCAGATCGGACACTCGCCGGTGATCTCGATCTTCGAGCCGTCGATGCCCAGGCGAAGAAGCTCCTCCAGCATCTCGTCCGGGAAGTCGATGATGTGCTGATCGCGGAGCATCTTGAAGAGCGCGACGTAAGCCTCCGCGCGCTCCTTCGGATCAAAGAGCTGCCGCTGGCGGCAGAGTGTCGCCTCGGACGGAACACCATCGAGGGTCTCTCGCTCTCCAGGGCGCCCCTCGTTGCGAGGGAAGTCAAAGCCGAGTGTGCGGCGGGCCTCCGTGCGATCGCCGCCGAGCTTGTCGCGCGTCTCCACCATCGTGGCCGTGCCGGTGATCGCCTTGAAGAGGATCACGCGCTCAATCTCCTCCACGCGGTAAAGGAAGCGGCGCTTACGACGCTGACGCCGGAAGCGCTCCTCTTCCGCCCGATCAAGGAGCGGCTGGACGGTCTGCTGGAAGGCGTCGGACTCCATGAGCAGCATCACCATCTGCGCCTCCGTGACGTCCTTCAGCTCAGGCATGTCCTTCGACCAGCGCTGAGTGGTGTCGCCGTTCGGGTCGGGCAGGTTGCGGTGACCCCGCATGCGGCGCTCCACCGCCGGAGCAAACTGCTTGACGTTCGAAGCGCTGGTGGGCTTCTTTTTCGCCATCGCAGTGGTAATAGGTTTTTCGTCTACGCTTAGACCGTTTGGGGAAGCCGTACCGTGATGGCACTAATAGAGCCGAATCGGAGCTGCAAGTGGTAAAAAGTCGTGGCTAATCACTCCGAGGAGCGCCGTAGTCAGGTCATGCGCTGGACACGCCTGACTCGCGCCCGAATCAGAGCGGGGGTAACTCAGGCGGAGCTGGCGGAGGCAGTTGGCGTCTCAGCGAAGACGATCCACCGCCTCGAACTGAAGTGGCCGGACTGTGATCCCGGCGTCCGTCTCCTGCACAACATCTCAGTTGCGCTCGACGTGCCACTCCTCAAGCTCTGCGAGCCGAGCTGGCTGACCTGGAACAACCTCAACGAGAAGACGCCAAAGCCACCGGGCAAGAACTTCCGCAAGCCGGGCAAGCTCGACCGGCCCCTTTGGCGAGAGCAGCGCGAATGGATACCGCCGGGCGTCAAGGCAACGCCGCCCGGCCTCGACGATGACGACGACGAAGCGGCCATGTCCGACGAGGACATCTAGCGTCGGACGATTCCCGACTGGAGAATCTGCTCGGTGATGCTCGTCTGCGCAGAGTGCGATCGTCGGTCGGACGAACGGGCGGACGGATGGCGTGCGTATCTCGCCATCGACGATGACAGTGGGGACGAGGTTGTCTGCTTCTGCCAGCAGTGTGCGCAGCGTGAGTTCGGCGCGATAGACCCGACCTTTCCCGCCACCTAGACTCGCTGCCGGTGCCAGCTGCAACGGTGGAAGAGGGGCGGGAGCAGATCGCTGCCCTGGTCGAGCGCTTCCTTGCCCAGGAGGACTACTACAACTCGCCCGAGTTCGACGAGACCTCGACTCGCGAGCAGTTCGTGAATCTCTTCTTCGAAGCTCTCGGCTGGGACGTGCTCGATGTCGCCAGTCTCGGCCCGGATCGCGAGGTCGTCTTCCACCCGCGGCTACGCGACGAAGCCGAGCTAGCCGGGGAAGAGGCCTGGGACGAAGACCTCAGCGAGGATGAGCTAGCCGAGCGCGAGCCGCTCGTCCGCATCCCGGATTACGCCTTCCGCTATGACGGCTCGACTCGCTTCTTCGTCGAGGCGAAGCGCTCGGGCGTGACGGTTGATGCCCGCTCGCCCGCGTTCCAGGTCAAGTCATACGCCTGGAGCCACCAGGTGCGGATCGGTGTGCTCACGAACTTCCGCCAGCTGCGGGTCTTCGAGACGATCACCCGGCCCGAATACGGGCAGCCGCGCGGCGGCCTTCTGGCCGAGATCTCGATCGACTGCCAGGCCTATGCCGACCAGTGGCAAGGCATCTGGGCTCTCCTCTCCCGCGGGGCTGTCGCTGGGGGATCGATTGAGCGCACGGCTCGTTACCGGCGGGGGACGCTTCAGGTCGGCGAGTCATTCCTCAACGAGCTGACCGAGTGGCGAAAAGAGCTTGCCGACGATCTTGTTGAACGGAACCTCAACCTTGACCGTTGGGAGCTTGCCGAAGCTACGCAGCGGATCCTCGACCGGCTGATCTTCCTCCGGGTCTGCGAAGACCGAACGCTGGAGCAGGACGTCGTGCTCCGCCGCTACGCCCGTCGCACCGACGCCTACCGCCACCTCCAACCCGAGATGCGGCGTCTGGACGACGTCTATAACGGCGCGCTCTTCGCCCAGCATTTCTCCGAGCGGCTTGAGGTCTCGGATGCGGTCATCCAGCGCTTCATTGAGCAGCTCTACTTTCCGCACAGCCCTTATCGCTTCGATGTCATCGGCGTCGATCTCCTCGGAGACGTCTATGAGCGTTTTCTCGGCACCGAGATCACCATCGACGCTCGCGGACGGGTTCGCTTTGAGGAGAAACCAGAGGTTCGCCACGCGGGTGGCGTCTATTACACGCCGAACTGGATCGTGCGAGCGATCGTCGAGCGAACGATCGGGCCGCTGCTCGAAGGCCGCACGCCGCGAACGGCTGAGCAGCTGAAGATCGTCGATCCGGCCTGCGGCTCTGGCTCGTTCTTACTCGGAGCCCTCGACTACCTGATCGAGTGGCACGAGGCCTACTACACCGCCAACCCTGCGGTTGATCCCGACCGGCACGTTCCACGAGAAGACGGGACGCGCCGCCTTACGAGTGATGCGAAGGCGGCGATCGTCAGCGAGAACCTCTACGGCGTCGATATTGACCCGCAGGCTGTCGAGGTCGCTCAGATGAGCCTCTACCTGAAGATCCTCGAAGCCGAGACGGGATCGAGTCTCCACGAGCAGACGCGGCTCTTCCACGGCGCTTATCTCCCGTCTCTGACGAAGAACATCCTCAGCGGCAATTCGCTACTTGGTTCGGATGAGGTTCCGGGCCAGTTGATGCTCGATGAGGAGTTGCGCCACCGGATCAACCCCTTCGATTGGCGCGATGACACCTACGGCTTCGGAAAGATCTTCGAGGAGCGAGGCGGGTTCGACGCGGTGATCGGCAATCCGCCATATACGCGCGCGCAGGTGCTTCGCCAGGCGCGCCGTCAAGAGGCACAGCTCTACGACCAGCACTACGCAAGTGCGCAGGCGAGCTATGACATCGCCTCGCTCTTTGTCGAGAGGGGCCTGTCGCTCCTACGCGGTGCGCGCGGCGGCGATCGCGGCGGACGGCTCGGCTTTATCGTCACCCGCACTTTCGCCGAGACAGATGCAGGGCAGTCGCTGCGCGAACTGCTCTCAGGCCAACGTCACGTGGCCGAGATCGTTGATTTCGGTGCTGGCACAGTCTTCGAAGACGTCAGCGCCTACACGATGCTGCTCTTCCTCACGCGGGGAGCGAACCCGAGCTATCAGCTGACACGGGTGCCGACTCCAGCCACTCCAGAGATGTTCGGGCTCGCCTCTGCCGATCCCAGCCTCCATGCCGCTCGCCGGGCCGGAACCCTC